>JBFGCT010000021.1:0-34308 GCA_041581055.1 Ilumatobacteraceae bacterium
ACCGCGCTTCGAGCCGGGGTCGGCTCGACCGGAGCGGTGGGGATGGATGCAGTCTTGATGACCGTCGCCCCTCCCGTGCGCAGCGCGGCGTCCACGCGCAGCTGATCGAGCGTCGTGCTGAAGCTGGCCTGCTGCACGACCAATGCGTCCCTGACCGTCCGGTCCTCGGCGGCATCGATCTGGACCTGCAACTGAGCGATCGCTAGCTGCACCTCGTCGGCGGCCGCCAGTAGGTCCTGGATCGATTGGTCGCGCCGGATCTCGATGTAGGCCTCGGCGTACGCGTTGGCATACGCCGCCGCGTTCGAGGCGTTCTCGTCCAATACGGTGATGCGGATCACGTCGGTTTCGCCGATCGGCGCAACGTCGGCCTCCGGCGGCGGCACCGACAGCCCGAGCTCTTTTTGCGCCTGCAACCGGGTTTGCTCGCCGTTGATGACCTGGACCTCGGTCTCGATCGTCCGGCGGCCGACCGATGTCTGTGCCGACTCGAACAAGGCGTCGTTGCCCCGCGGCTGGAGCAGCACCAGCGCGTCGGCCGAGTACACGGGCGTCTGCATGGCCGAGAGGACGATCGAGGTCGCGGACGCAATCAGGACTGCCCCGAGGACGAGCCATCGTCGGCGGAGGACCACGTGGCCGTAGTCCCGAAGGGTCATTTGAGAGCGTTCTTCAGCCATAATCTGCAGCGAGCCTAACGGTCGCCGATGGAGACGCCTCGTTCACGCGGCGATACGAGATGCCGCCCCTGTTCGCCGGTCGTCGCCGCGGGCCGTTCGCGACGATTCGTGCCAGCAACGCGATAGGCGAGGTACGCGAGCACGCCCGCGACGACTGCGGTACGACCGAGGACGAATAGACTCTGCGGTCCGCGCTCGTAGTAGATCACGACGATGAGGAACCCCATGCCGACGATCGTGCGCACGGGGGTGACCTGGCGCAGGAACCGATCGAGCAGCGCGACGGCCACCCCGAACAAGCCTGCGATGAACATGATCCAGAACGGTCCGCCCCACGCCAGCCAGACCCCGAGATGGGTCGGGAGGTAGTCGGTCCGGAGGAGTTTGTACTTGCTGACCACGTACGCCTCCTCGTTGCGCGATGTCACATCGAGCTGCAACTTGCCGGGATTCAGCGCGGACGGGATCGCAAGACCAACCGAGTTCTGGATCGTGGCAAAGCCGACGGGATCGCCGCCGTTCTCCTGGGCCGCGAGCACGAGTGCGCCGAACGCGTTGCCGTCGACTCGGTACACGTAGTCGTCGAGAAGTCCGCTGTAAGCCGACCCCGACGCGAAGCCGGTCAGCCCCCCCACGAGCGCGGTCGCCCGGTCGACCGGCGTCGCCCCGGCAGCGAACTCCTGCCGACCCGAGTCGACGCGCGCGGAGGACACCATCGCCGTCACGACCAGTACGAACAACACCGCGAAACGCTTCGAGGCGTCGGAGAAGCTTCGCCCGCCGTGGCGATCGATGGCGTACAGGATCAGGACCGAACCAGCGACGATCGCAAGACGTTGGCCGAGCAGTGCGAGCGCGATCGCCTGCGCCATCAGCACGGGGAGCACGTGCCCGGACCGGATTGCCACACTTGCCGCGAACACCGCGACCGCGAGCAAGACGAACTCACCGGTGAGACCACTCTCGAGGTAGCTGCCCTGCCTGTTGCTTCCCGGAACGAACCCGCGGCCGAGCGTGGCGATGTAGTACAGCGGCACTGCGAACAGCGCGGCGACGCGCCAGCTGACGAACGCACGGTCGGTTGCCGAGGGTTCGTCGGGGATCCCATCCACCTGGCGCCATCGCAGCGCGAAGCAGTACGACACCGCAAAGACGAACACTGCCGGGCTCGAGATCCAGAGAAAATCGTCGGCCATCTGGCGCGTCAACAGGGTCCGGTACTGCCCCTCGGTGATTCGGTTGAGTATCTCACCGCCGATATGAAACCCGATCATCATCAACAGGAAGAGGTAGCCGAAATGGGTGATGCGTTTCCGGCGGACGACCAACGACATGACCGCGAGCGCGGACCCGTACCAGCACAAGGCCCAGAGCAACGCGTTCGACATCGGCGGTCAGGCTAGCCAGGTCACGACGTTTGGCCTGCTCGGCTGTCCAGGGGCGGTCGGGCCGCGCCCCCTGAGCACGTTCACCGCGGCCGTTCGGCTCAGTGGTCCGTCCCCGGCTCGACCCGGGCGCCAGAGAGCTGCGCCACCGCGGCGAAGGCCGACTCGCTGAGCCAGCTCGGTCGATCCTCGATGGGCATGCCGTCGGAGATGCGGTCGATGAGCCGCACGAGCTCGCTGTATCGCCGGGCGAGGTCGGCGAGGCTCTGACTCTCGGCCTTGCTGAACCCTCGCACCCGCCACAGCCAGCCGTACAGGCCGGGCAGCTCGAGCCAGGCGAAGTTTCGCAGGCGCGATCTGATCGACGAGTCGTCGAACAGCCCGCTTTGCCCGCCGACATGCACGAGCGACGGGATCTCACGGTGCGCCATGCGACGGTCGTCGGTCTGGATCAGGACGTTGGCGACCTTGGCCGTGTCGTAGGTGCGATGCTTGAAACCTCGCCGACTGAGTTCGGCCTGTGTGCGGGCGGGCAGCGCGTTCCACTCGCACTGCTCGAGTCCGACACCCCATCGCTCGAGGTGCTCGCGGAGGTGGGCGGTGCGATACGCCGCGGCATAGGTGACGCCGATGACGCGGCCGTCGTCGGTCCACAGGTAGCGTCCCGAAGCGATCTCGAAGTTCTGGGGCATGACCGAGTCGGCGGGCCGGTGCCATATCGGCAGACACGAACAGGTCGCGACCTCGTCCTCGTTCGGCAGGAGGCTCGACAGGGGCGTCGCGCTGGTCGCCAGCACGTCGGAGTCGATGAAGCAGAAGTACGGGCTCGGCTCCTCGAGCAGGAGCTTGTCGAGCATGGCGCCGTGGACGATCACGTCGTCGGCGAGCCGGAGTCGCACGTCGACCCGGTCGCCGTGGGCGGCGGCGACGGCTTCGAGCATCCGCCGTTCGTCGGGGGTGCACCCGTTCGAGACGAGCGTGAAGCGCCAGTCGGTGTGCTCGAGCAGCGACTCGAAGTACGTCAGGAGCTTCGCGACCGTGCCCCGCACGTAGATGATCTTGACCCGGGGCCTCACGGGGCGACCGGGCCCGGCGTCGACTCGATCAGCGCGGACACCTGCGCCGACACGACGCGAACCTCAGCGACCCATGTTGGGGCGCTTGCCGTGGTTCGCCTTCGAGCGACGCATCCGCGCCTTGCGCTTCTTGGTCTTCTTCGACATAGTCACTCGATCCTACGGCGGCTTGGGTCGAGGCCCAACCGCGACCGCCACCCCCGAGATCATCGCCGCTCCCACGGCGACACTCCACGCGGTCCTCTGCCGAAGTCGCACCCATTACCCCGAACGAGTCGCTCAGCCGTCGGTCATCAGCGCGACCGGGAAGCCCAGATTCACGCCGCCGCGCAAGGTCGCGATGCGGCGCCCTGGTTGGACGGCGTCCTTCGGCGCACCGATGCTGTCGGGTCCGAGCAGCGCACACGCCGCGTCGAGATCGGCGACGTTGATCACCAGCCCCCAGAACCTCGCCGGGCCCTCCGGCGCCTCCGGCCGCTCGACCAGTTCGACGATCAACCCGCCGCGGCCGATGCGATGAAATCCCTGGCGCATGTCGCCCACCTCTCGGATCCGCTTCAGCTCACAGCCGGTGGCGCCGGTGATCGCCCGTGCCGTTCGCTCGAGGTCATCGGTCAGCACGACGACGTGATCCAGTCCGGAGGCCCCCAGTTCGTGGTCGGCCCAGACCGGCGGTCCTGGCGCCACGATGTCGGTCGCCAGCCCGTCAACGGTGTCGGCGGGCTCGGCGACGCCGCTGAGCGCCCACCCGACGATGCCGGCCGCCGATGCGTCGACTCCTGCGGTACCCGGTCTGACGACACGAATCGAGGTTCCGATCAGCGGGACCAACCCATCGGCGTCCACCGCGAGTCCGATCGACCGCCAGGCATCGGGCTCACCGGCGACCTTCAGCCACTCGACGCTCGCGCTCGGCTCGTCACCCATCGCGAGCCACCGTATGCCACACCGGCCGTCGCCGCCGTGGCGATCAGGTCCGGTCGCAGGCGTGCGCCCGGCGCGTCGCGTCGGGTTGCGGTTCCAGGCGGCCGGTCAGGTCCAGGCGAGCAAGTCGTCGACCGGCAACGTGTTGATGATGCGGTCGAGCGGCACGTCGCACTCGGCGGCGCGGTCACACCCGTGCGGCTGCCACTCGAGCTGCCCGGTCGCGTGGGCGTCGGTGTCGATCGAGAACCAGCAGCCGTGCTCGACCGCCAGGCGCAGCAGCTCGCGCGGCGGATCGAGCCGCTCCGGCCGGCAGTTGATCTCGACCGCGGTGTTGAACTGGGCGCAGGCGGCGAACACGTAGTCGGCGTCGAACTCGCTCGGCGGGCGCGCGCCGATCTTGCGGCCCGTGCAATGCCCGAGGATGTCGACGTGCGGGTTGGCGACCGCCAGCAGCATTCGCTCGGTCATCTCCTTGCGGTCCATCCGCAGCTTGGAGTGCACGCTGGCGACGACGACGTCGAGCCGCTCCAGCATCTCGTCGGAGAGGTCGAGCGAGCCGTCGAGCAGGATGTCGACCTCCATCCCGCACAGGACGCGGAAGTCGTGGCCGGCCTCGGCGATCGCCGCGTTCACGTCGGCGATCTGCTCGATTTGCTCGCTCAGCCGCTGCTCGTCGAGGCCGTGGGCGATCGTCAGCCGCGCCGAGTGGTCGGTCTGCACGATGTACTCGTGGCCGAGCGCCATCGCCGTCGTCGCCATCGCCTCGATCGGCGCCCCGCCGTCGCTCCAGGTCGAGTGCAGGTGGCAATCGCCCCGGAGCGCATCCCGATAACGCTGCCCCGCGGGCGTGATCTCCACCTGGGACTCGGCCTCGATCTTCGCCAGATAGGCGGGCTCCCGGCCCTCGACGGCGTCGGCGATGACCGCCGCGGTCGCCTTGCCGATGCCGTCGAGGTCGGTGAGCGTGTCGGCCGCGACGCGCCGCTCGATCTCGTCGGGCGGCGTCGACCGCACGATGTCGAGGGCGCGGGCGAACGCCTTGGCCTTGAACCCGTTCTCGTGCGCCCGGTCGAGGCAGTGGATCACACGCAAGAGCGCCTGCTCGGGCGTCATCGGCTCGCCTGCGGTCACGCCGCGGATCGTATCGCCCCACCCCGACCACCCCCTCTCAGCGATCTCGGGCCCGATCCTCCCACAGTCCGGGACGATCGGGCCCGAGATCGTTGGGGGTTCCGGATCGGGTCCATCGGGGCCCACCGGGTGGGCATGGACTGGAAGCGCATCGACCGGTGGGCTCGCGACAACCACGGCTTGATCACGCGACCGGCATCGGGGATGTCGTCATCGGCGTGGCACCGCGCGTTGGACGCCGGACGGCTGATCGGCGTCCACCCCGGGGTGGCCCGATTGCCCGGTACGGCGCCCACCCATGAGCAAGCGATCGCCGCGGCGGTGCTGTGGGCCGGCCCGGGCGCGTTGGCATCGCATCGGTCGGCGGCGTCGCTTCACGGGATCCCCCGGCCCGAGGACGACCCGATCGACATCGTGATCCCACACCGTCGGCACCCGCGCCACGAACGACTCGTGGTCCATCGCCCCACCGACCATCTGCGTCTGACCCCGCAGCGGCGCGTCGGCATCAGGTGCACCAACATCTTGCGGACGATTCTCGATCTCGGGGCTGTCGACCCCCGGGGGGTCATGCCTGCGGTCGGCCACGTGCTCACCAATCGGCTCGCCGACCTCAACGCCCTCGAATCAACGGTGATCGACCACTCGTGCCAGGGACGTGCGGGCGTCGGCCCGTTACGTGACGCGGTCGATCGGTGGTCGATCGACCAGAAGCCGGCGGACTCGGTCCTCGAGCTGGTGATGAACCGGCTCATCGAGCGACACCGGCTCCCCCCGGTCCAGTTCCACGCGTTGATCCGCGGCTGGGAAGTCGACTTCCGCGTGCTCGGCTCGGTGGTGATCCTGGAGTGCGACGGTTGGGCCTACCACGGCCTCCGGCGCGAGCAGTTCGAGCGGGATCGTCGACGTGACGCGGAGCTCGTCGCCGACGGCTGGGTCGTCGTCCGGTTCACCTATCGCTCGCTCACGCGGGCGCCGGCGGCGACCGCCCACCGGATCCGCCAGGCGATCGACCGCTGGGCCGACGTCCGACCGCCGTCGTGAACCCACCGCCCGCGCCGCCGAACGATCTCGGGCCGGATCCTCCCCGCGATCGGGGCGATCGGGCCCGAGAACGCCGGAGCGGGCCCGAGAACGCCGGAGCGGGCCTGGGAACGCCGGAGCGGGCCCGGGTGGGGGGCGGCGCGAGAGCACGTCGGTAGCCTCTGGCGGCTCATGGAACGATTCGGCTTGGTCGGCCTCCCGAACGCGGGCAAGAGCTCGTTGTACAACGCGCTCACGGGCGGCGGCGCCCTCGCCGCCCCGTACCCGTTCGCCACCAAGGATCCGAACATCGGCGTCGCCAGGGTTCCCGACGACCGGCTCGACCGCCTGTCGGAGATGTCGCAGTCCAAGCAGACGATCCACGCCCAGGTCGAGGTCGTCGACATCGGCGGCCTGGTCGAGGGGGCCAGCCAGGGCGAGGGCCTCGGCAACAAGTTCCTCGCCAACATCCGCGAGGTCGACGCGATCGTGTTCGTGCTGCGGGCCTTCGAGAACGACGACATCACCGGCCCGTCCGACCCGCTCGAGCACCTCCGCGTCGTCGAGTTGGAGCTCGCGCTGGCCGACTTGGAGACGGTGGAGAAGCGACTCCACCAGACGCGCCGCTCGGCCAAGCTCGACAAGGGCCACGCCGATGAGGCCGCCAACCTCGAGATCGCGCTCGCATCGCTCGCCGAGGGGCTCCCGCTCTACCGCGCCGGCCTGAACGACGACGTCCGCGAGGCGCTCGCGCCGTACTTCCTCCTCACCAACCGGCGGGTGCTCGCCGTCGTCAACGTCGGCGAGGACGATCTGGACTCGATCCCGGAGAAGGAGGCGCTGATCAACGCCGAGTTCAACGACACCGGCGACAACGTCGAGGTGATCGGCATGTGCGTGCAGCTCGAGGCCGAGGCCGCGGCGATCGCCGACCCGGTCGAGCGGGCCGAGATCCTCGAGGGGTTCGGGCTCGGCGAGGGGGCGCTGTTCCGGATGGTCCGCAGCGCGTACCACCTGCTCGGGCTGCGCACGTTCCTCACCACCGGCGAGAAGGAGAGCCGGGCGTGGACCTTCTACGAGGGCTCGACGGCGCCGGTCTGCGCCGGGCGGATCCACACCGACTTCCAGCGCGGGTTCATCAAAGCCGAGGTCGTCCAGTGGGACGAGCTGCTCGAGCTCGGATCCTGGCAGCGGGGCAAGGAGCTCGGCAAGATCCGGGTGGAGGGCAAGGACTACCTCGCCCAGGACGGCGACGTGATGGAGTTTCGCTTCAACGTCTGACACCGGGCGGCCCGGTCGAGCACCGCCCACCCGCCGAACGGGCCATACTTCGACCATGGCATGGCTGGTCAGCGACGCGCGGGTGCTGGCGTCGGCCGAGATCGCCCGCGATCGGCGTGCCCGGCGCCACGGCCTGCTCGGGCGGGACTCGATGGAGGGGGCCCTCGTGATCGACCGGTGCCGGTGGATCCACACGCTCGGGATGCGGTTCCGGATCGACGTCGCCTACCTCGACGGCGACGGGACCGTGATCAAGACACTCCAGATGCGCCGCCACCGGATCGGCGTCCCGGTCGCCCACGCGCGCCGCGTGATCGAGGCGCAGGCCGGCGCGTTCGCCCGCTGGGGGCTGCGGGTCGGTGACGTCGTGGAGGTCCGCGCGGGCGACGCGGACGGCGCCTGATGAGCACCCTCTGGCTGGTCGCCACGCCGATCGGCAACCTGTCGGATCTCGCGCCGCGGGCGGTCGAGGTGCTCGATCGGGTGTCGCTCGTCTGCTGCGAGGACACCCGCCGCACCGGCCTGCTCCTCCAGCACGCCGGCATCCGCGCCGCTCGGCTCGCGGTCTGCAACGACCACTCCGAGTTCAGCCGGATCGCCGACGTCCTCGAAGTGCTCGCGGCGGGCGGCGACGTAGCGATCGTCAGCGACGCGGGCAGCCCCGGCATCTCCGACCCCGGCGAGCGCGTCGTGCGGGCGGTGATCGACGCCGGCCACGACGTGAGCGCGGTCCCGGGCCCGAGCGCCGTGGTGATGGCGGTCACGATGAGCGGCCTCCCGACCGACCGGTTCGTGTTCGAGGGCTTCCTCCCGCGCAAGGGCCGCGAGCGCGCCGAGCGGCTCGCCGAGATCGCCGCCGAGCGCCGGACGACGGTGATCTACGAAGCGCCGCACCGGGTGGTCCGCACGATCGCCGACCTGCGCGCGGCGTGCGGTGACGAGCGAGTCGCCGTCGTGGCCAGGGAGCTCACCAAGCTGCACGAGGAGGTCGTCCGCGGCCCGCTCGGCGAGCTCGACGTCGGCGAGCCGCGCGGCGAGTACGCGATCGTGCTGGCCGGCGCGCCCGAGGGCGCGGTCGCCGACGACGACGCCGTGCGCGACGCGCTGCGCGCCGCCCGCGCCTCGGGCGCGTCCACCCGTGACGCGACGGCGGCCGTCGCGTCGCAGCTCCGCCGGCCCAAGCGCGAGGTCTACGCGCTCGCGATCGCGCTGGCGCGCGTCGAGGAGGGCGCGCCATGAGCGAGTTCATGGCGGTCGCCGGCTCGGGGCCGAGCGCCGCGTTCTTCGACCTCGACCGCACGTTGATCTCCGGCTCGTCGTCGTTCACGCTGGCGACCCAGGCCCGTAAGGCGGGGCTGATCCCGACCCGCGAGTTCGCCCGTGACGCGGGCAGCGCGATCGCGTTCAAGCTGTTCGGCGCCGACGACGACACGTCCAACGCGGTCAAGGCCCGCGTGCTGGCGGCGGTCGCGGGGATGCGGCAGAGCGACCTCCAGGCGCTCAACGCCGAGGTGCTCCCCCGGTTGCTGGCCAAGCTGCGGCCCGAGGCCCGCCGGCTGCTCGATCGGCACCGTCAGGCGGGCCGCGACACGTTCATCGTCTCGGCCGCTCCGCAGGAGATCGTCGAGCCGCTCGCCCACTCGTTGGGGATGACGTCGGGCATCGGCACGCGCACCGTGGTCGTCGACGGCCTCTACACCGCCGAGCTCGACGGGCCGTTCTGCTACGGGGCGGGCAAGGTCGAGGCGATCGCCGAGCTCGCCCGCTGGCAGGGCTACGACCTCGGCCAGTGTTACGCCTACAGCGACTCGGCGAGCGACCTGCCGATGCTCGAGGCGGTCGGCCACCCCGTCGCCGTCAACCCGGACGCGAAGCTCGAGCGCCACGCCCGGCGCCACGGCTGGCCGATCGTCATCTTCAGCCAACAGACCAAGTCGGTGATCCGCCGCACCGTCTCGACCGCCGCCACCGTCGGCATCGCCGGCGCCGCCTTCGTCACCGGCCTCCGAGTCGGTCGTCACCCCCCGCCCAAACGCCGCCGCTTCTTCTGACCCGATTGTCGCCGTTGGTTTGGCCGCCGTGAAATCCCGGCCGCCGTGAACGTCGGCGGAGAACGTCGACTCGTCGAGACGGCGAACCGGCCTGTTTCGGCGAGCGCGGCGGTCATCCCGGCGCGATTCGGCGCACGTCGGACCCCGCGCGGGGCCTCGGTACGATCGGCGCGATGCGCACACCGATCCTCGTCGCCGTCGCCTGGCCGTACGCCTCCGGGTCGCGGCACGTCGGCCACCTCGCGGGCGCGTATCTGCCGGCCGACGTGTTCGCCAGGTACCAGCGCCTGGCGGGCAACGACGTGTTGATGGTGAGCGGCTCCGACGTCCACGGCACGCCGATCACGGTGCGCGCCGACGAGGAGGGCGTGAGCGCGCAGGACATCGTCGACCGGTACCACGGCGAGTTCCTCCGCCAGTGGGGCGAGCTCGGCATCTCGTGGGACCTGTACACGACCACCGGCACCGAGCACCACGCCCGGGTCACCCAGGAGATGTTCCTCGAGCAGCTGCGCCGGGGACACATCGACCGCCGGGTGACCAAGCAGCTCTTCGATCCGCAGGTCGAGCGGTTCCTCCCCGATCGCTACGTCGAGGGCACGTGCCCGAACTGCGGTTACCCCGACGCCCGGGGGGACCAGTGCGACAACTGCGGCCGGACGCTCGACGCGACCGAGCTGATCAACCCCCGCTCGAAGATGTCGGGAGCGACGCCTGAGCTGCGCGAGACCGAGCACTTCTACTACCGGTACTCGGACTTCAACGACCGCGTCGCGGCGTGGCTGGACAGCCGGGTCGGCTGGCGACCACACGTCCTGAACTTCGCCAAGGGCTGGACCGAGGAGGGGATGCACGACCGGGCGATCACCCGCGACATCGAGTGGGGGGTCGAGCTGCCGGTCGACGACCTCGGACCCGGCAAGCGCATCTACGTGTGGTACGACGCGGTCATCGGGTACCTCTCGGCGTCCAAGGAGTGGGCGGCCGGCACCGACGATCCCGAGGCGTGGCGACGGTGGTGGGAGGATCCCGCGGCGCGCAGCTTCTACTTCGTCGGCAAGGACAACATCCCGTTCCACTGCCTGTTCTGGCCGGCGCAGCTCATGGGCTACGGCGAGCTGAACCTCCCGACGAACGTGCCGGCCAACCAGTACGTCACGTTCAAGGGCGGCAAGGCGTCGGCGAGCCGCGGCGTCGGGCTCACCATCCAGGAAGCGCTTGACCGGTTCGAGCCCGACGCGATCCGCTTCGCGCTCGCCGCCTCGTTCCCCGAGCACGCCGACACCGAGGTCTCCGAGGAGGAGATCGCCCGGCGGATCAATGAGGAGCTGGTCTCGACATGGGGCAACCTCGTCAACCGCGTGCTGTCGATGGTGCACAAGAACTGCGACGGCCAGGTCCTCGATCCCGGCCCGCTCGACGACGCCGACCGGGCGGTGCTCGACGCCGTCGACCGCGCCGTCGTCACCGCCGCCGCGCAGTTCGAGGCGGTCGAGTTGAAGGCGGCGCTGCGCACGGCGTTGGGCGCCGCGCAGGCGGTCAACGTGTACCTCAGCGACACCGAGCCGTGGAAGCTGGTCAAGCAGGACCTCGAGCGGGGCCGCGCGGTCCTGCACACCGCGCTCAGCGCGGTCAACGGCGTGCGCGTGCTCTTCGCGCCGTTCCTGCCGTTCACGACGGCGACGCTCTCCGACCTGCTCGGGCCGATCGACTCGTGGGAGCGCCAGCCGCTGACCACCGGCGCCCCGATCCCCAAGCCGACCCCCCTGTTCTCCAAGATCGACCTCGACGAGACCCCGTGACCCGCCCAAGCCTGGCGCGAGACCTGCCATGAGGCCGAGCCAACCAGAACAGCCGAGCCAACCAGCGAGCCGGCGCCGGGAGCGCCAGCGACCACGCCTGGCGCGAAGCCGATCAGCCCCGCATCGACGAGACCTGCCATGAGGCCGAGCCAACCAGCGAGCCGGCGCCGGGAGCGCCAGCGACCAAGCCTGGCGCGAGGCCGATCAGCCCCGCATCGACGAGACCTGCCATGAGGCCGAGCCAACCAGAATGGGTCGACAGCCATTGTCATGTCCACGACGAGCGGATCCCCGACGGAACGGCGGCGGCGGTGGCCGCGGCGGCCGAGATGGGCGTGCGCACGCTGATCACCGTCGGTTGCGATCGCGCCACGTCGCAGGCGGCGATCGCGGCCGCCGACGCGCACGAGTCGGTGCGGGCGACCGTCGGACTCCATCCCCACGAGGCGGTCGACGGCGTCGAAACGATCGTCGACCTGCTCAACACCCCCGGCATCGTCGCCGTCGGCGAGGCGGGGCTCGACTACTACTACGAGCATTCCCCGCGCGACGCCCAGCGAACCGCCTTCGCCGCGCAGATTCAGCTGGCGAACGAGCGATCGCTGCCGCTCGTGATCCACACGCGCGACGCGTGGGACGACACGTTCGAGGTGCTGGCGGCCGAGGGGGCGCCCGACCGCGTGATCTTCCACTGCTTCACCGGCGGACCGGCCGAGGCCCGGCGCTGCCTGGACGTCGGCGGGCATCTGTCGTTCTCGGGCATCGTGACGTTCCCGTCGGCGACCGAGGTACAGGAGGCCGCGGCGCTGTGCCCGCTCGACCGGATGCTCGTCGAGACCGACAGCCCCTACCTCGCACCCGTCCCCCACCGCGGCAGGCGGAACCGTCCGGCCTGGGTACCGCACGTCGGCGAGTCCCTCGCCGGGCTGCGGGCGGTCGAGGTGGCGGCGATCGCCGACGCGACGACGCGCAACGCGACCGCCGTGCTGTCGCTTTGAACGCCGGTGAGACCCGCCCGCGCGGCCGCCCGGCACGGCCGCCCCGCGGGGCGGCGAACCGCTCGCCCGACGAGGCCGGATACGCTGGGCCGCGGTGCGAAACGGGCCGGCGCATCGGCTGGCCCGACGGCGCCGGCGAGACCTGACGTGGCACGACAAGAACCCGACCGACGACGCTTCCTGCTGGCGACGATCGTGACGCTCCTCGCGCTTCCCGCGCTCTGGTGGGCGAACCAGGACGACGACTCGGGGGCCCCGGCGGTGGCCTCGGTGGGCGTCGATGTCGGCGATCCGGCGGCCGCCGCCGACACCGACCCGCTCGCCGACCCCGAGGCGCGCAACGAGCCGGTGTTCCTCGACGGGCCGTCGACCGGCAACGGCGGCGCCGCCGACATCGCCGTCCCGGCCCCGCCCAAGAGCGAGCCGCTCTCCGGATCGGCGACGTACAGCAACTCGATCTCCAACGTCGACAAGTGTTTCGTGAGGGGCGTCTCCACCGGCACGGAGGTCACCGTCGTCAACCTCGACAACAACCGGTCGATCGACTGCGTCGCCACGCTGGCGCCGGCCGTCCAACGCACCGACCTCGTCATGCACACGCGGGCCTACCTCGAACTCGCCGATCTCACCGACGCGCCGATACCGGTCGAGATCCGGCAGTGACGCACTCGCGGCCGGCGATCCATCAGCTGCTCGACACCAACGCACTCGCCCCCCGCCGCGACCTCGGGCAGAACTTCGTGGCGGACGCGAACACGGTGCGCCGCATCGCCGAGCTCGCCCGGGTCGGTCCGGGCGACCATGTCGTGGAGATCGGGGCGGGGCTCGGTTCGCTGACGCTCGCGCTCGCCGACACGGGGGCGACGATCGTCGCGGTCGAGGTCGACTCGGGCGTCGTGCGGGTGCTGGAGGAGGTCGTCGCCGAGCGACCGAACGTCTCGGTGCTGCACGCCGACGCGATGCGCCTCGACTGGGAGACGACGCTCGGTCGGGCGGTCGGGCGGGCCTGGGTGCTCGTCGCCAACCTGCCCTACAACGTCGCCACGCCGATGGTGTGCGACGTGCTCGACGGCGTCCCGTGCGTCGAGCGGATGCTGGTGATGGTGCAGCGCGAGGTCGCCGAGCGGTTCGCCGCCCGCCCGCGCACGGCGGCCTACGGCGCGGTCAGCGTCAAGGTCGCCTACTGGTCGACGGCGCGGATCGTCGGCCACGTCCCGGCGTCGGTCTTCGTCCCCCGGCCGAACGTCGAGTCGGCGCTCGTCGAGATCACCCGCCACGAGCCTCCGGCCACCGACCCGCACGAGCTGTTCGAGCTCGTGCGGATGGGCTTCGGGCAGCGCCGCAAGATGCTCCGCCGGTCGCTCGCCGGCGCCGTCCCCGCCGCTGTCTTCGAGGACGCCGGCGTCGAGTCGACCGCCCGACCCGAGGAGCTCGGTGTCGGCGACTGGTGCCGCCTCGCCGACGAGCTGATCAGTGCCCGCTCACGCGGCCGGCCATGACCGGTCCGGCGGTCGTCCGGGCCCACGCCAAGCTGACGTGGTCGCTGAAGATCACCGGCGTGCGCGAAGACGGCTACCACCTGCTCGACGCGGAGATGATCAGCTTGGCGCTCCACGACGTGCTCACCATCGAGCCGGGTGCCGGCGGTCTCACGATCGGCGGACCGTACGGCGCCGGCGTGCCGACCGACTCGTCGAACCTCATCGCCAGGGCGCTCGACCTCGCCGGCGTCGTCGCACGGGTGGCGGTCGACAAGCGGATCCCCCACGGCGGCGGGCTCGGCGGGGGCTCAGCCGACGCCGCGGCCGTGCTCCGGTGGGCCGGGTTCGACCGCACGCCGAGTTCGGCGGCGCGCGCCGCGGGCCTCGGCGCGGACGTCCCGTTCTGCCTCGTCGGCGGCCGGGCGCGGGTGCGCGGCATCGGCGAGATCGTGGAGCCGCTCCCGCACGTCGAGCGCACGGTGACCCTGGTCGTCCCGCCGCTGGCGGTGAGCACGCCGTCGGCCTACCGGGCGTGGGACGAACTCGGAGGACCGATCGCCGACGGGTTCAACGACCTCGAATCGGCGGCGATCGCGGTCGAACCGCGCCTGGCGTGGTGGCGGGACGCGATCGCCGACCGGATCGGGTCGCCTCCCGTGCTGGCGGGGAGCGGGGCGACCTGGTTCGCCGAGGGTCGACATCAAGACGCCCTCGCCGATCTGGTCGACGAGGGCGCAGAGATCGTGGTCACGCGCGCGGCGCGCGCGGCGTGAACGGTTACTTGCGGCGCTGGTGGCGCGTGCGGCGAAGCATCTTCTTGTGCTTCTTCTTCCGCATGCGCTTGCGACGTTTCTTGACGAGTGAACCCATGAGCCGCCCACGCTACCGGCCGCCACAAGGCGCGCCACACGGGATACGGTGATGTTCGCAGCGACCGTCCGGGGTCGTCTAATGGTAGGACAGCGGTTTTTGGTGCCGCGTGTAGGGGTTCGAGTCCTCTCCCCGGAGCCATGACGGACCATCGTCGTCAACGTGAGGAGCAGCCACTCCGATGAGCGTCTCTGCGATCGTGCTCGCCGCCGGCGAGGGCACCCGGATGCGGTCGAACCGTCCCAAGCCGCTGCACCTGATCTGCGGCCGGGCGATGGTGCTCCACGTGGTCCACGCGCTCGAGAAGCTGCAACCGGCGCGGACGGCGATGGTCGTCGGCCACGGCGCCGAGCAGGTGACCAAGAAGGTGCAGCAGCAGGCGGCGTCGTGGGCCAACGTCGCGTTCGTCGAGCAGGTCGAGCAGAACGGCACCGGCGACGCCGCGGCGATCGGGATGACCGCGTTCCCCGGCGACGACTACGACGACGAGTCGACGATCGTCGTCCTCCCCGGGGACACCCCGCTGCTGCGCCCCGAGACGCTCGACGAGCTCGTCGCCGCGCACGTCGCCAACGGCAATGCGGCGACGTTGTTGACGAGCAGGTTGAGCGACCCGACCGGCTACGGCCGTGTCATCCGCAAGGGCGACGGGCAGGTGTTGCGCATCGTCGAGCAGCGCGACGGCGCCCCGGACGAGCTCGACGTGAAAGAGGTCTGCACGAGCATCTACGCGTTCCGGCGCGACCTGCTCGGACCGGCGCTGCGCACGCTGACGACCGACAACGCCCAAGGCGAGTACTACCTGACCGACGTGGTGTCGGTGCTGTCCGAGATGGGGCACCGCATCGGTTGCGTGGAGGCCCCGGCCGGCGAGACGCAGGGGGTCAACGATCGCTGGCAGCTGGCGCTGGCCGAGCGCGAGCTGCGGGCCCGGACCAACCGGCACTGGCTCCTCAACGGCGTGACGATGCTCGACCCGCGCCAGACGTTCATCGACGTCACCGTCACCCTCGGGCGGGACGTGACGCTGTACCCGGGCACGATCCTCCAGGGCTCGACCGTCGTCGGCGACCGGTGCGACGTCGGGCCGGACACGCGGCTCGTCGATTGCGCCGTCGGCGAGGGGTCGTTCGTCGAGCACACCGTCGGCTACGACGCCGAGATCGGGGCCGGCGCCGTCGTTGGCCCGTACGCGCATCTACCTGCTGGTTCTTCGGTCGTTTCCGGCACGACGACCGGGGCCTTCTACACTGCTCATGCCGACTAGCCCGGGAGCGGCGGCACGACGCCGGGGAGGAAGTCACCACATGGAAAAGGTCACGACGAAGCGGCTGGCGCTCTACACCGGCCGGACCCACCCCGATCTGGCGCAGGAGGTGGCGACCCACCTCGGCATCGAACTGGGCCACGACAACATCGTCGAGTTCGCCAGCGGCGAGGTGCGCTGCCGGTTCGGCGAGTCCGTGCGCGGCACCGACGTGTTCGTGATGCAGAGCCACTACGGCGTCGACGGGCGCTCGATCAACGACTCGATCATGGAGCAGTTGCTGATGATCGACGCCGCGTACCGGGCGTCGGCGAAGCGGATCACCGCGGTCTGCCCGTTCTACGGCTACGCCCGGCAAGACCGCAAGAGCGAGGGCCGCGAGCCGATCACCGCCCGCCTCCTCGCCGACATGTTCAAGGCGGCCGGCGCCAAGCGGATGATCTCGATCGACCTCCACTCCGGGCAGATCCAGGGCTTCTTCGACGGCCCGGTCGATCACCTCACGGCGATGAAGGTGCTCGAGGACTACGTCCGCCAGCACGCCAAGCGGCCGGTGATCGTGTCGCCCGACGCCGGCCGGATCAAGGTTGCCGAGCGCATGGCGCAGCACCTGGTCGACTGCGGGGCCGATCTCGCCTTCATCTACAAGCGGCGGCCGAAGGGCACCGCCAACGTGGCCGAGGCGGCCGAGGTGATGGGTGACGTCGAGGGCCGGCTGTGCGTGCTCACCGACGACATGATCGACACCGGCGGCACGATCGTCGCCGCCGCCGAACTGCTCCTCGAGCGGGGGGCCGCCGAGGTCTGGGCGATGGCGACACACGGCGTGCTGTCCGACCCGGCCGTCGATCGGCTGAAGAACAGCAAGCTCGACCGGATCGTGCTCACCAACACCCTGCCGTTGCCCCCCGAGAAGCAGCTCGACAAGATCGAGGTGCTCTCCGTCGCCCCGCTGATCGCCGAGGCCCTCGGCGCCGTCTTCGACGACACCAGCGTCAGCGACATCTTCGACGGCGACAACCTCGCCTGACCCTGCCCGCGCCGACCCCCACCGACCCCCACCGAAATTCCGCGGTCCGGTTGCGCACAGCGCAACAATCCGCGAACAGAACGGCGTGGGGTTCCGGTCAGCGGTCGCCGGCGCCCAAGGGAGGGTTGTGCTCACAAAGGATGTCCTCGATCTCGCCGGCGCGCAGTTCGGCGTCGTCGCCTCGTGGCAGTTGACGACCATGTTCAAGATGCCGGCGTCGCGCATCTCACGGGCGCGCCGGGCCGGTCTCGTGCACGATGTGACCTCGAGGGTCGTGCGCGTCGCCTCGTCACCGGACTCGTTCGAATCCCGGTGCATGGCGCTCCAGCTCCAAACCAAGGGCGTCGGGTTCCTCAGCGGCCCGACGGCCGCTCGTCTCCACGGATTCCGCAAGATGCCCACGTCGCCAATCCACTACACGGTGCCCGGTCGTCGCTCTGTGGGCACAGCGGACTGGGCGCGCGTGCACTACACGAGCTGGTACGACGCGGCTCGGGATCGGACGACGTTGGCCAACGGACTGATCGTCGCGACGCCGTTGCGCACGCTGTTCGGGCTCGCCGCGACGTTCAACCAATTTCGCTTCCGCCGCGCCGCAGAGGACGCATGGCACCTCGGACTCACGACACCGGAGGAGGCCGCGGCGTACCTCGACCAGCACCGGTGCCGCGGCAAGGACGGCGTGATCGTGATGGAGCGTTGGCTCGAGCAGGCGCTCGGCCAGGCCCGCCCCGCGCAGAGCGATCTCGAGCGCAAGCTGCTCGACGCCTTCGAACGGGTCGGCCTGCCGCGCCCGGTCCGCCAGCATCCCGTGATCCTCCCCGGCGGGGAACGCATCCACCTCGACATCGCGTGGCCCGACGTCCTCCTCGCGGTGGAACCCGGGGCGTCGTGGTGGCACGGCGGCGACCTCGCCCAGCGCAAGGACCAGAACCGCGACCTCGCCAGCGGCGAGCTCGGCTGGCAGATCGTCCGCGTCGACGAGGGGCTCGCGGCCGACCCCGACTCGATCGCCCACCGAGTGAGCCGGCTCTACGACGCCCGCACGACGATCCTCCTTGGCCGTTCTGTTCCCGAAAACTTGCGCTGAGCGCGACCGGACCGCGAAGTTTCGGTGGGGCGGTCGCAGCTCGGCCGTTCTGTTCGCGAAAACTTGCGCTGAGCGCGACCGGATCGCGAAATTTCGGTGGGGGGCGGGCGAGAGGGGTTGACGCCGGACGGCGGTAGCGTCATTCGCTGCTGTATCGACCGGCGCGCCGAGCACTCGGGAGCGCCGACACACGACTCGTTGGATCTGAATCACCATGCCTGAGACCGTCCTCATCGCCCACCCCGGACGCACCGTCGGCAGCGCCGAGGCGCGCCGCCTGCGCGCCGACGACAAGATCCCCGCCGTCATCTACGGCCGCGGCATGCAGCCGGTGGCGATCGCCGTCGAGCGCCGCGACCTGCGCGCCGCGGTGTCGGGCACGGCCGGCATGAACACGATCCTCGACGTCACCGTCGACGGCACGGTCTACCCGTCGCTGATCAAGGACATCCAGCGCCATCCGGTCCGGCGCAACGTGCAGCACGTCGACTTCATCCAGGTTAACCTGAACGAGGACGTGACCGTGTCGGTCCCGGTCCGCCTCGAGGGCCAGGCGCAGGAAGTCCTCCAGAACAACGGCCTCGTCGATCTCACGATGACCGAGCTGGAGGTCATTACCACCCCGCGCAACATCCCGGACGAGATCGTGCTCGACATCAGCGAGATGACCCTCGACGACGTGATCCGCGTCGCCGACATCCCGCTGCCGGCCGGGGTCACCGCGGCCGCCGACCCGGAGTACCCGGTCGTCACCGTGCTCATCATGCGGATCGAGGAGGAGCCCGAGGTCGAGGAGACCGACGAGGAGGGCCTCGAGGGCGAGGCGCCGACCGAGGGCGAAGAGCGGCCAGACGACGCCAGCGGCTCCGACGACACCGACGGGTGATCGGGCGGGACGCGCCCGACCTCCGGCCACCGCGCTGAACGCCGGCTGACGTGGGACTGTTCGGTCGCCCCGGCAAGGGCAACCCGTTCGACTGGCTCGTCGTCGGGCTCGGCAACCCGGGCCCGAAGTACGCCGGCACGCGCCACAACGTCGGCGAGGAGGCCGTCGCACTGCTCGCCCGGCGCAAGGGCGTCACGCTCAAGGGCGGCCGCGACAACGCGCTGATCGCCGAAACGCGATTCGACGAGCAGCGCGTCGTGCTGGCCTTCCCGATCACGTTCATGAACGACTCGGGCCAATCGGTCGGCGCGATGGTCCGCCGCTACCGCATCGAGTCGGCCGAGTTCGTCATCGTGATCCAGGACGAGCTCGACCTGGCGCCGGGCGAGCTTCGGGTCAAGGCCGGCGGCGGCCTCGCCGGGCACAACGGCCTGCGCTCGATCGCCGCCCACCTCAAGTCGCAGGACTTCGCGCGCGTCCGGATCGGCGTCGGCAAGCCCGATTCGAAGGAGTTCGGCAAGGGGCACGTGCTGTCCAAGGTCCCCAAGCGCCAGCGCGCGCTGCTCGACGCGACGATCGCCGACGCCGCCGACGCGGTCGAGACGATCATCACCGAGGGCGTGGACGCCGCGATGCGACGCTTCAATGGGAAGCGATGACGCTCTCGACCGACGCGCCGTCGACCACCACGACAACGACGACCGCCACGACAACGACGGCCAGGACGGCGAACGCGCCGGAAACCGCCGCGCCCGCGCCGCTCGAGTCGCTCCCGCCGCTGCTGCGCGACGAGCCCGGGCTGACCCGCGCCCTCGGCGACCCGTCCGCCCGCCTCGCGGTCGTCGAGGTCGCCCGCCCGATCTCGATCGCCGCGCTGGCCGGGCTCTCGTCACGGCGCCCGCTGGTCGTGGCCTGCCCGACGGGGACGATGGCCGCGCAGCTCGTCGACGACCTCGTCCAGTTCCTGCCGCCGCACGAGGTCGCGCTCGTTCCCGCCTGGGAGACGCTGCCGTTCGAGCGGGTCAGCCCGAGCGTGGAGACGATGGGCCAGCGCCTCGACGTGATGTGGCGGATGCGCGCGCCCGAGCGCTGCCCGGCTGTCATCGTCGCCGGCGTCCGCTCGCTGCTCCAGAAGCTCGGCCCGGAGGCGACGACCGTCGAGCCGATCGTCGTCGAGCCCGGCTCGGAGATCGACCCCGACGAGTTGTCCGCCCGGCTCGTCGAGTTCGGATACCGCCGCGAGGGCCTGGTCGAGCACCGCGGCGAGTTCGCCCGCCGCGGCGCGATCGTCGACGTCTTCCCGTCGACCGCCGACGCGCCGATCCGGATCGACCTGTGGGGCGACGAGGTCGATCGGCTGACGCGGTTCGGCGTCAACGACCAGCGCTCGACCGACGACCTCGACCGCGTGACGGTCTTCCCGGCGCGCGAGCTGATCCCCGACGACGCCGTCCGCCAGCGGGCGCGCGGCCTGATCGAGTCCGAGCCCTGGGGCCGGGAGCAGTGGGAGCGGCTCGCCGAGGGCGCGCTGTTCGACGGCATGGAGAGCTGGCTGCCGTGGCTGGTCGAGGACGATCGGTTGATCACCGACGTGCTGCCGGGCGACGCGAAGGTGCTGCTCATCGAACCGAGACGGATGCGCGACCGCGCCGCCGACCTCATCGCCGAGGAGGACGACCTCGCCCGGTCGCTGGCGTCGACGTGGGCGCGCGAACCCGATCGCTCGTTCCCGCGGCTGCACGCCGACCCCGACACGCTGCTCGCCGGCGCCGGCTCGTTCTGGTCGATCGACTCGACCCCCGAGTCGCCCGACGTCCCCGTCGTCCAGGCGACCGGCTGGGGACCGGTGGCCGGCGACGGCTCAGGGCTGACCGCCCGGCTGGCGCACCTGGTCGGCGAGGGCTACCGGGTCGTCGCGGCGGCCGACGGCGAGGGCTCCGCGGCGCGCCTCCACGCACTGCTGCTCGACCACGGCCTCGACTTCCCGGTGACCACGGGCGGGGCGGCCCCCATCCTTCCGGGCGGGCGGGTCGTCGTCGCCCCGCTCCACAGCGGCTGCACGCTGCCCAACGCCAAGGTGGCGATCGTCGCCGAGTCCGACCTCACCGGCCGCCGCCGCGCCCACCGCAAAGCCCGCCGCCAGCCGCGGCGCGAGGGGACGAGCACCTTCCAGGATCTCAAGGCGGGCAGCTACGTCGTCCACCACCAACACGGGGTCGGCAAGTACGAGGGCATGGTCAAGCGGGCGATCGGCGGCGTAGAGCGCGACTACCTGCTGATCTCCTACAAAGGCGGCGACAAGCTGTACGTCCCGTCGGACCAGATCGACACGCTCCGCCAGTACGTCGGCGGCGAGGCCCCCGCCCTGCACCGCCTCGGCGGGTCCGACTTCGCCAAGACGAAGAGCCGGGTTCGGTCGGCGGTCCGCGAGATCGCCCAGGAGCTCGTCGTGCTGTACCAGAAACGGGTGACCGCCACCGGCCACGCGTTCGGCCAGGACACCCCGTGGCAGTCCGAGATGGAGGAGTCGTTCCCGTTCGTCGAGACGCCGGACCAACGCACGGCGATCGGCGAGATCAAGGGCGACATGGAGCAGGCGTTCCCGATGGACCGGCTGGTGTGCGGCGACGTCGGCTTCGGCAAGACCGAGATCGCCATCCGCGCCGCGTTCAAGGCGATCCAGGACGGCAAGCAGGTCGCCGTCATGGCGCCGACGACGCTGCTCGCGACGCAGCACGGCAACACGTTCGCCGACCGGTTCGCCGGGTACCCGATCCGGGTCGAGGTGCTCTCCCGGTTCCTCACCAACGCCCAGGCGCGGGCCGTCATCGAGGACCTCGAGACCGGCGAGGTCGACTGTGTGATCGGCACCCACCGCCTGCTGGCCAACGACGTGCGGTTCCGCGATCTCGGGTTGCTGGTCGTCGACGAGGAGCAGCGCTTCGGCGTGCAGCACAAGGAGGCGATGAAGAAGCTCAAGACCGACGTCGACGTCCTCACGCTCTCGGCGACGCCGATCCCGCGCACGTTGGAGATGTCGCTCGTCGGGATCCGCGACCTGTCGCTGCTGCAGACGCCGCCGGCCGACCGCCAGCCGATCCTCACCTACGTCGGCGAGTACGACGAACGGGTGGCGACCGAGGCGATCCGCCGGGAGCTGTTGCGGGAGGGCCAGGTCTTCTGGGTGCACAACCGCGTCCAGTCGATCGACACCGCCGCCAGCCGCCTGCGCCAGCTCGTCCCCGAGGCGCGCATCGCCGTCGCCCACGGCCAGCTGGACGAGGGCACGCTCGAACAGGTCGTCCAGGATTTCTGGGACGGCCACTACGACGTGCTCGTCTGCACGACGATCATCGAGTCGGGCATCGACATGCCGACGGTCAACACGCTGGTCGTCGAGCGCAGCGACCTGCTCGGACTCGGCCAGATGCACCAGCTCAGGGGCCGGGTCGGGCGGTCCGGCCAGCGGGCGTACGCGTACCTCTTCCACCCGCGTGACAAGGTGCTCAGCGAGGAGGCGTACGAGCGGCTGCGGACGATCGGCGAGTCGACCGACCTCGGCTCGGGCTTCAAGATCGCGATGCGCGACCTCGAGATCCGTGGCGCGGGCAACCTGCTCGGCGAGTCGCAGTCCGGGCACATCGCGGCGGTCGGCTACGACCTCTACTGCCAGATGGTCACCGAAGCCGTGAGCGAGATGAAGGGTGAGCCGCCGCCCGACGCGCCGAGCGAGATCAAGCTCGACGTCCCGACCGACTCGTTCCTGCCCGCCGACTACGTCACCAAGGAAGAGCTCCGGCTGGAGGCCTACCGGCGGTTGGCCGGCGTCACCGACGCCGCCGAGGTCGACGACATCCGAACCGAGTGGGAGGACCGGTACGGCCCGCTGCCCGACGCCGCCGAGTCGCTGCTCCAGGTCGGGTACCTCCGCGCCGAATGCCACCGGCTCGGCATCCGCGACATCCGGATCGGCCCAAACGAGGCCAAGCTGGCGCCGCTCGAGCTCAAGCTCAGCGAGACGATGCGGCTGCGCCGTCTCTCGCGCGGCGCCAAGCACAAAGAGGACCAGCTACAGCTCGTGGTCCCCCTCCCCCGGCGCGAGGATCCGGCGCGTTACCTGGCGCGGTTCCTGCGCGACCTGGTGCCGCCCGGCGGCGACGGCGGGTAGGCCCGGCGGTCGGCGATGTCGCCCGTGCGGCGCCCGGCCGGAACGCGGCCGATATCGTGCCGGGCGTGATCCGGCCCCGCCTGACGTTGCTCCTCCCGCTCGCCGCCGTGCTCGTCGCCGGGTGTGCGAGCTTTTCCGACAACGACGCGGTGGCCCGCTTCGACGAGGTCGAGCTCGGCGCCGACGAGCTGGTCGACCTGATGAGCGCGATCCGCCCGCCCAACGTCGAGGGCGATCCGACCGACGCCAACGCGGCGCGGGACGTCATCTCGACCTGGGTGCGGATCGAGGCGGTCAAGCAGAAGCTCGACGACGACGGCGTCGCCGTCACCGACGCGCAGCTCGACGAGGCGACGACGCAGATGTCGAGCCTCGTTCCGGACTTCACCGAGTTGCCCGACCGCACGCGCGACTACCTCGTCGGCGCGCAGGCCGCGTTCCTCGCCTTCGCCGACGTCGAGCCGCCGAGCGAGGCGGCGATCCGCGAGCTCTACCAGCTCGGTCCCGAGCGCGGCGGCGTCACGTGCGTCGCCCACATCCTCGTCGAGACCGAGGCCGAGGCCGACGCCGTGGCCGCCGAGCTGGCGGCCGGCGCCGAGTTCGCGGCGCTCGCCGTCGAGCGCTCGCTCGACCCCGGCTCGGCCGCCCAGGGCGGCATCATCCCGTGCGCGGCGACCGAGGAGTTCGCCGGCACGTACGTCCGCCCGTTCGTGGAGGCCGCGCTCGCCGCGGAGATCGGCGTCCCGACGGCGCCGGTCGAGAGCGACTTCGGGTACCACGTCATCCGCGTGCGTCCGTTCGACGAGGCGCAAGCGGAGCTCGCCGCGTTCGTCCAGCCGCAGGAGTTCCTGATCGCCCGCGCCATCGAGCAGGCCGACATCTACGTCGACCCGCGCTACGGCACGATCGACCGCGGCCGGGTCGTGCCCCTGTCGTGATCGCCACGCGATGAGCTCGACGGGCGGCTCGCCGGCCGGGCGCGTCACGATCGTCGGGCTCGGCCCGGGCGGCGCCGGCCTGGTCACCGAGGAGACCACGGCCGCGATCGACCGGATCCGCCCCCGGTTCGTGCGCACGACGCGCCATCCGACGGCGCACCTCGTCCCCGACGCGACCGACTTCGACGCGGTCTACGAACGCGCCGACACGTTCGAGACGGTGTACGCCGAGATCGCCGACGCCGTCGCCCGCGCCGCCGGCGAGTACGGCGAGGTGCTCTACGCCGTGCCCGGCTCGCCGTTGGTGCTCGAGCGCACGGTGCGGTTGCTCCGGCTGCGCGACGACGTCGTCGTCGACGTCCTGCCGGCGGTCTCGTTCCTCGATCTCGCCTGGTCGCGGCTGGGGATCGACCCGATCGAGGCCGGTGTGCGGCTGGTCGACGGCCACGAGTTCGCGACCGCCGCCGCCGCCGAGGCCGGACCGCTGCTCGTCGCCCACGCGCACGCCAACTGGGTGCTCTCCGACATCAAGCTGGCCGTCGACGGGGCGGCCGGCGACGAGGCCGTCGTCATCCTCCAGCGACTCGGCACGCCGGACGAGGCGATCGTGCGGACGACCTGGGACGAGCTCGACCGCGCCGTCGACGCCGACCATCTCACGTCGATCTTCATCCCCCGCCTCGCGGCCCCCGTCGGGCGGCACTACGTCCGATTCCACGCGCTGACCCGCACGTTGCGCGAGCGGTGCCCCTGGGACATCGAGCAGACGCACGCGTCGCTCGTCCCGCACCTCCTCGAGGAGACCTACGAGGTCGTCGACGCGGTGCAGGGGTTGGACGCCGACGACCCGCTGACCGACGAGCACCTGATCGAGGAGCTCGGCGACCTGCTCTACCAGATCGAGTTCCACGCGGTGATCGCCGAGCAGGAGGGCCGCTTCACGATCGCCGACGTGGCCGACGGCATCCACGACAAGCTGGTGCGACGCCACCCGCACGTCTTCGGGGCGGTCGAGGTCGACGGGGTCGGCGAGGTGCTGGCGAACTGGGACGACATCAAGCGCGCCGAGAAGGGGCGGACGTCGGTGTTCGAGGGAGTGCCCCGAACCCTGCCGTCGCTGGCCTACGCCCAGAAGGTCGGCCAGAAGGCGTCCAAGGTCGGCTTCGACTGGCCCGACGTCGGCGGCGCGTTCCCGAAGATCCACGAGGAGACCGGCGAGCTCGAGCGGGCGATCGGCGCCAGGGACGCCGGCCACGCGGCCGACGAGCTCGGCGACCTGCTGTTCGCCATCGTCAACGTCGCCCGCCACCTCGACATCGATCCCGAGCTCGCCCTGCGCGCCGCCACCGACAAGTTCCGGGCCCGGTTCGAGGACGTCGAGCGGCGGGCGGCGGACAGGGCGATCGACCTGCGGGCGGCCCCGCTCACCACGATCGACGAGCTCTGGGACGAGGTCAAAGCGGGCGAGCCGTGACCGGACGCCGGGTCCTCAGCGCTCGGGCGGCGGGGCCGGCTGGGCCACGAGGTCGGCCAGCGTCTGCTCCCATTCGACCTTCCACCGCTGCCAGCGCAGGTCGATCACCTCGTCGAACACGGTGATCGCCCGCCAGGTCGACCACCCGAACACGGCGGCGGCCAGCCCGTAGACCGCGCCGACCCCGACCGCGCCATCGAACGACGGGTCGCCGCCGAAGCGCTCCCGCTGGACGAAGGCGAGCACGGTGAGACCGCCCACGAACGTCGTCAGCGGGGCCCAGAACCACAGCGTCATGATGCCCCGGGGCGCGCCGATCCGACCGGCGTGCAGGACGTGATAGCGGAACGGCGACCACGCCGCGAGCAGGGCGACGAGCACGACGGCGATCGTGGCCAGCGTGGGGCCCAACGCCTCGACGTCGGCGAACTCCGACCCGATCCGGCCGACGACGGCGACGGCCATCGCGGGGACGGCGAACGCGACGACCCACAGGATCCCGGCGAGCACGGCGCGGGCGTCCTGGCCGTAGCGCGTCGGCGGCATGATCAGGTCGACGTTGGCCATCGCCCGACCGCTCCACACGATCAGCAGGACGACGACGCCGACGTGCGGAACGACGGTCGTCGGCCCCGGGAACGGCTCCCCCGCACGGTCCGCCACGTCGGCGACCAGCACGGTGACGGCGGTGAGCAGGATCGCCAGGGCGAGCGCCGATCGGATCCACAACGTCGGCGCCAGCGTCGGCGGCGGATCGGTCCGCAACGGCACGAAGCGTGATGGATCGCTCATCACCGAGCGACGTCAGTGGGCGACGACGCTGGGGCCGACCGGCCTCGGATTCGCCGTCGGCCCCTGCGCCTGGCGTTGGTTGAGCAGGAAGTTGTGATGCTCGGCCTCGTGCTCGCAGGCGTCAGAGATCGTCCGGCTCGCCTCGGTGACCGCCAGCGTCGACAGCAGCATGATGAGCGCCCCTAGCGCCAGATAGCCGGCGATCTGACCGAAGCGGTCCGTCGGCGCGCCCTCGGCGATCGTCGACAGCCCGCCGAGGCCGTGGGCGTAGACGAGGATGACGACGCCGAGGGCCCAAACGATGCGGATCGGCGACCGGCGCGCCCCGATCGCGGTCGCCGCCCGCTCCAGCAAGAAGAAGGGCAGGTAGGCGATCGCCGCCTGGCCGAGGAACACGCCGACGACGACACGGGGCTCGCTGGTCTCGGTCATGCGCTCGCCGATGACCCACAACCCGGCGCCGGCGAGGGGCCAGGCGAGGGTCGCGAGCAGCGGGTTCCGGCGGCGACCCGACGCGACGCGGGCGTTGTACACGTTGACGAACGACCAGACCATCACGATCGCCACCAGGGTCACCGCGATGTACCGCTCGGCGATCTGCAACTGCAGGAGCGCGTCCCACGCCCGATCGCGCTGGCTCGGCAGCAGCAACCCGTTCTTGGACTCGCGCCAGAAGAGGAACATCACGATCGCGCCGACGAGGTTGACCAGCGCGATGCCGGCCAGGACGGTCACGACCCCGAGCCGCAACGCGTTGGCGCCCGGCATCAGACGGACCGCGCCGCGGGTGCTCAACACCCGCCGGTTGGGGCGCTCGGCCCCGAAGGCCGACGGCAGGAACGTGCGGTGCCCGTCGACCGACAGCGGGCGGCCCGACCTCCGGGCGAAGGCGCGCGAAACCGCGCCCTCCATCTCGAAGGCCGCGGTGTGCCCGACGAAGAACACCACGACGATCGGCAGCAGGAGCAGCATCGCGATCACCCAACTGGGCGCGACTCCGTCCTCGCTGCCGTCGAACGTGCCGAACGCCCGCAGCCCGCCGATCACCGCGACGCCGACCATGGCGAACACGGCGGGCACCCAGGCCCACTGGAGCAGGTTGCCGGTCTGGCCACCGACCTTGCGGACGACGCCGGCGAGCGAGCTCAACGGCGCGTAGAGGAGCAGCAGCGAGATCAGGATCGCGCCGAACGCCACCAGCAGCGGTATCGACGACGACGTCCCCTCCGTCGGGTCGTTCCACCGCCGCGACAGGACCACGACGACGGCCGTCGCCGGGATGATGAAGGTCAGCGGGACGCTCCAGAGGGCGACCGCGTGAAATGGCCCGGGCAGCTCTTGGGTCTCCGCGGGTGAGATCACCCGACGGGTGTTCTCGACGGTGCAGTACGTCCACGCGAGGACCGCGACGACGCACACGGCCCCGATCACCGACGAGCCCCACGTCAGCGTCAGGGACCGCGTCTGCCCGTCCAGCACCCGATAGACCTGGACCCCGGCCAGCACGAACCCGCCGGCGAACGACACGGCGGCGAGCAGCCGGAACACCGCCATCGGCAACGCGTTGGGATGCTCGACGGGTTGGCGGCGGTGGCCGGGTGTGTCGGTCGTCGGCGACGGCGTGAACTCGGGATGCGGCCCGACCGTGGGCAGCCCGCCTTCGGGCGCGTTCGGCGAGTGCGCGGTTCCGCTCGGCGGGCGCGGATCCATCGGTTCCATATGGTGAACATCGGCCTTCGCGGCCAACGCCTTGAGGAGTTCCTCCGGTCCGCTCTGGCGGAAACTCGGCGACGGTCGGCAGACTTTCCCCGATGCGCATGCAACTGTCGAACCCGTCCGAGCATCCCGGGCTCGCCGACCTGCCCTTCGAGATGCGCCTGACCGACTGGACGCTCCCGCACATGCACGGCGTGCTGGGCCTGCACCGCCACGTCGTCCGCCTGATCGAGCTCGACCAGGTGAGCTACGTGATCAAGGAGCTCCCCGACGACCTCGTGCTGCGTGAGTACCGGCTCCTGCGCGAGCTCGACGAAGACGGGCTGCCGACCGCCGAGGTGGTCGCCGCGCTCACCGAGAAGCCCGACGGCGCCGAGGGGATGTTGATCACCCGCCACCTCGACTATTCGATCCCGTACCGCACGTTGTTGTCCGGGCGGGGGTTGACGATCCCGTACCTCGGCGAACGGGTGCTCGACGCGCTGGTCGGGCTGCTGGTGCGCCTGCACCTCGCCGGCTTCTACTGGGGCGACTGCTCGCTGTCCAACACGCTCTTCCGCCGCGACGCCGGCGCGCTGTCGGCCTACATCATCGACGTCGAGACCGGCGAGCGCTTCCCGTCGCTGAGCGACGGGCAGCGCACCCTCGACCTCCAGATCGCGGTCGAGAACGTCGCCGGCGGGCTGCTCGACCTGCAGATGGGCGGCCGCCTCGCCGCCGACATCGACCCATGGGACGTGTCGGCGCAGATCGAGGATCGGTACCGCGGCCTCTGGGCCGAGCTGACCGAGCCCGCCGAGTTCGCCGCCGGCGAGACCTACCGCATCGAGCAGCGGCTGCGGCGCCTCCACGACCTCGGGTTCGACGTCGAGGAGATGGAGATCCGCGACACCGGCGACGGGGACCGACTGCGGTACGTCCCGCGGGTCGTCGAGCACGGCTTCCACTCCGCGCGGCTACGCAGCCTGACCGGGCTGGAGACCACCGAGAACCAGGCCCGCCGCCTGCTGGCCGACATCCGGGCGTTCGGCGCCGAGCTGCAGCAGCTCCGCCAGGCCGAGGCCAGCGCGCGCGGGACCGAGCCGCGCCCGCTGCCGGAGAACGTGGTCGCCGTCCGCTGGCTCGACGACCGGTTCGAGCCGTTGCTGGCGCGGATCCCGAGCGGGTTGTTCGCCAAGCTCGAGGGCGCGGAGATCTACCACCAGCTCCTCGAGCACCGCTGGTTCCTCTCCGAGCAGGCGGGAATCGACATCCCGATCGAGGACGTCCTCGAGTCGTACATCGACGATGTGCTGATCGACGCCCCCGACGAGGTCCGCCAGATCGGGTCCGACAACACCGGCGAGCTGGCCGCGATCGAACTCGCCGACGGCTCCTAGAGTGTCGACCGTATGAGCGACATCGTCAGCATCCTCGGCCGCGAGATCCTCGATTCCCGCGGCAACCCGACCGTCGAGGTCGAGGTCCGACTCGACTCCGGCGCGGAGGGACGGGCGGCGGTCCCGTCAGGCGCCTCCACCGGTGAGCACGAGGCGGTCGAGCTGCGCGACGGCGGGCCGCGCTTCGGCGGCAAGGGCGTGCTCGCCGCGGTCGACTTCGTGAACGGCGAGATCGCCGACGCGCTCGACGGCCTCGACGCCGTCGACCAGCGGGTGGTCGACCAGGTGATGATCGACCTCGACGACACCGACAACAAGGGCCGACTCGGCGCGAACGCGGTGCTCGGGGTCAGCCTCGCGGTCGCCCGGGCCGCGGCCACCGACCTGGCCGTCCCGCTGTACCGGTATGTCGGCGGCCCGAACGCCCACGTTTTGCCGGCGCCGATGATGAACGTGCTCAACGGCGGGGCCCACGCCGACAACTCCGTCGACTTCCAGGAGTTCATGATCATGCCGGTCGGCGCGCCGAGCTTCTCCGAGGCGCTGCGCTGGGGCACGGAGACCTACCACGTGCTCAAGCAGATCCTCGCCGACCGCGGCCTGTCGACGGCGGTCGGCGACGAGGGCGGTTTCGCCCCCGATCTCGACTCGAACGAGGACGCGATCAAGCTGCTGATCGAGGCGATCGAGAAGGCGGGGTACACCCCCGGCGACGATCTGGCGATCGCCCTCGACCCCGCGGTCAGCGAGATCTTCCGCGACGGCAGCTACCACCTGACCGGCGAGGGCAAGGTGCTGTCGCCGGCCGAGATGAGCGGCTACTGGGTGCAGATCGTCGATCGGTACCCGATCGTGTCGCTCGAGGACGGGATGGACGAGAACGACTGGGAGGGCTGGGCGACGCTGACCGCGGCGATCGGCGACAAGGTGCAGCTCGTCGGCGACGACCTCTTCGTCACCAACTCCGACTACCTCCGGCGCGGCATCGAGAACGACGTCGCCAACTCGATCCTGGTCAAGGTCAACCAGATCGGGTCGCTGACCGAGACGCTCGACACCGTCGCGCTGGCCACGCGACACGCGTACACGGCGGTGATGAGCCACCGTTCGGGCGAGACCGAGGACACCACGATCGCCGACCTGGCCGTCGCCACCAACTGCGGGCAGATCAAGACCGGCGCCCCGGCGCGCAGCGATCGGGTGGCGAAGTACAACCAGCTGCTGCGGATCGAGGCCCACCTCGGCGAGGCCGCCGAATACCGCGGTCGCTCCGCGCTCGCCCCGCTCTGAGCCGGGCTCGCCGCGGGCGAGGCGCCGCCCGACTTCGGCGGTGTGACGCCGATTTCACCAGCTCGGCGGCCACAATGGTCCGGTGCCCCGCTCGAAGACGACCGCGATCAAGCGTCCGCCGCTGCGCGCCTCCGACGAGGGGCGCTCGCGCCTGGGCGACCTCACCCGGCCGATCCCTATCGACAAGCGGATCTCGCGCCGGCCGAAGGTGGCGCTGATCGCCGGGGCCTTCGCCCTGTTGGTGATCGGCACGATCGCCGCCGCCGTGTTCATCCTGCCGATCCAGACCTGGATGGACCAGGACGACGATCTCGCGCAACGCCAGGCCCAGCTCGACGAGCTCCGCAAGGTGAACAGCGAGCAGGCGGCCGAGGTCGCCCGCCTGCAGACCGAGGACGGCATCCGCGAGGCGGCCAAGCAGGAGATCGGCTACGTCGAGCCGGGCCAGGACCGCTACTCGCTGCTGCCCCTGCCGACCCTCCCCCGCCAGCTCCCCGACGGCTGGCCGTACAACGTGGTGAGCCAGATCCTCGACGCCCGCCTCGCTGGCCCGGCGCCCGTGGTCGCCGACTAGGTTGCGGCCAGAGCCGCCACGCGCGGCCGTTCGATCAACCAGCTCCACTTGCACGAAGAGGTACATGTGACCGGCAGCATCCTGGGCACCCGCGTCCAGCGCAAGGAAGACCCGAAGTTCCTGACGAGCGGCGGCGCGTACGTGGACGACCTCGTCGACGAGCGCCTGGCCGGCGCGGCCCATGTCGCCTACGTCCGCTCGCCGATCGCCCACGGCACGATCACGTCGATCGAGGTCGACGAGGCCAAGGGCATGCCGGGCGTGGTCGACGTCTTCACCGCCGACTCGCTCGGGCTCGAGCCGATCCCGTCGGAATACAACCCGACGGCGGCGATCACCCTGCTCGCCAGCGACAAGGTGCGCTTCGTCGGCGAGCCGATCGCCGCCGTCGTCGCCGAGACCGCCGCCCAGGCGGCCGACGCCGCCGAGATGGTCTGGGCCGACATCGACCCGCTGCCCGTGCTGATCGACATGGAGGCGGCCTTGGAATCCGACACCCTGATCTTCGACGCCGCCGGCTCGAACGCCGTGTTCGACACGACCGCGCTCGGCATGCCGGAGAACTCCCCGGCCGAAGAGTTCTTCGCCGACTGCGAGGTCACCGTCAGCGGGCGGTTCGTCAACCAGCGCGTCGCCCCGTGCCCGCTCGAGGTGCGCGGCGCGGCCGCGACGTGGATCGACGGGCGGCTGTACGAGTGGATCTCGACGCAGCACGCGCAGGGCGCGAAGGCCGGCGTCGTCGGCGCCAACGGCGTCGGCGACGACGACGTGCGACTCCTCACGCCCGACGTCGGCGGCGGCTTCGGCGCGAAGATCGACCCGACCGCCGAGGAGATGCTGCTCGGCCCCATCGCCAGGCGCCTGGGCCGGCCGGTCGCGTGGCGCGAGACGCGCAGCGAGTCGATGATGGGGATGCGGCACGGCCGCGGGCAGATCCAGAACGTGACGATCGGCGGCACGCGCGCGGGCAAGGTCACGCACTACCAGATGCACGTGCTCCAGGACTCGGGCGGCTACGTCCAGATGGGCGCGATCCTGGCCCCGTTCCTCACCCGGCCGATGGCCCTCGGCGTGTACGAGATCCCCAACGTCGAGGTGCGGACGACCTCGGTCGTCACGAACACGACGCCGACCACCGCCTACCGCGGCGCCGGGCGACCGGAGGCGACCGCGGCGATCGAGCGGGCGATGGACCTCTTCGCCGCCGAGATCGGGCAGGACCCCGCCGAGGTCCGGCGGATCAACCTGATCCCCAAGTTCGACGAGCCGCACACGACGGCGATCGGCCAGACCTACGACGTCGGCGACTACGAGGTGGCCCTCGACAAGGCGATGGCGGCCGCCGGCTACGCCGACCTGCGCGCCGAGCAGGCCGGCCGGCGGGAGTCGGGCGACGACAAGCAGCTCGGCATCGGGGTCAGCGTCTACGTCGAGATCACCGGCGGCGTCCCGCCGATGGGCGACGCGGCGAAGATCGAGGTCGACGACGACGGCGGCGCGAAGGTGTACACCGGCACATCGCCGCACGGCCAGGGCCATGACACCGCGTGGTCGATGATCGCCAGCGACCAGACCGGGATCCCGATGGACAAGATCACGCTGATCTGGGGCGACACCGACCTCGTCCCCGAAGGCGGCGGCACGATGGGGTCGCGCTCGCTCCAACACGGCGGCGCGGCCGTCAACCAGGCGGCGGTCGAGTTGGTCGACAAGGCGCGCGCCCGCGCCGCCCAGCTGCTCGAAGCCGACGAGGCCGACGTCGTGCTCGACAAGGAGGCCGGCGCGTTCCACGTCACCGGCACCCCCGCGGTGTCCACGACCTGGGCCGAACTCGCGGTCGCGGCGAAGGGCGACGGCGACGAGTTGACGATCAACACCCGCTTCACGGCGGCGCAGCCGTCGTTCCCGTTCGGCGCCCACATCGCCGTCGTCGAGGTCGACATCCCGACCGGCCAGGTCACGCACCTCCGCCAGGTCGCGTGCGACGACGCCGGCCGCGTCCTCAACCCGATGCTGCTCGACGGCCAGATCCACGGCGGCATCGCGCAGGGAGCGGCCCAGGCGCTGATCGAGGAGGTGCGCTACGACGACGACGGCAACCCGATCACGTCGAACCTCGCCGACTACGGCATGATCTCCGCCGCCGAGCTGCCGAGCTTCGAGGTCGTCCACATGGAGACGCCGACGTTCCTCAACCCGCTCGGGGCGAAGGGCATCGGCGAGTCCGGGACGATCGGATCGACGCCGGCGGTGCAGTCGGCCGTGGTCGACGCGGTGAGCCACCTCGGCGTCCGCCACATCGACATGCCGACGACCGCCGAGCGGGTCTGGCGAGCGATCCAAGCGGCGCAAACGACAGGAGGACGACCATGACCGACACCGTCGACGCGACGCCCGGGGCGGCCGGGGCAGCCGGGGCAGCCGGGGCAGCCGGGGCAGCCGAGCATCCGCGGGCCTCGTTCACCAGCTTCGAGGAGTCGACCGCCGAGGACTGGGCGAAGATCGTCCCCCAGCTCGAGATCACCCAGGGCCTGGTGGCCGAGCGGGTCATCGGGCTGATGCGCGACCTGAAGGCCGACCACGGCGGCTTCCCGGTCGACCGGCTCGAGCACTCGCTGCAGACCGCCACGCGGGCCGAGCGCGACGGCCGCGACGACGAGTACGTGCTGTGCGCGCTGCTCCACGACATCGGCGACACGCTCAGCCCGTACAGCCATCCCGATATCGCCGCCGGCATCCTCAAGCCGTTCGTCTCCGAGGCCAACCACTTCCTCGTCCAGCAGCACGGCGTGTTCCAGGGGTACTACTTCTGGCACCACATCGGGATGGACAAGGACGCCCGCGAGGAGTTCCGCGACTCGCCGTACTTCGAGTACACCGAGGAGTTCTGCGCGAAGTACGACCAGGCCGCGTTCGACGCCGACTACAAGAGCAACCCGCTCGAACACTACGAGCCGCTGATCCGCGAGAAGCTCCGCGGCCGCTGAGCCGGGGCGATG
>JBFGCT010000022.1:0-32534 GCA_041581055.1 Ilumatobacteraceae bacterium
AATATCGCCGCGGTCGACATGTTCGGTCACACAAATTCGAGGCCCCCCGGTTTGTGTGACCGAATATCGCCGCGGTCGACATGTTCGGTCACACACACCGGTGCTGCCGGGCACAGGGCCGCGGGTCAGAACGGGCAGGCGCAGGGGAGCTGACGGCACTTCGGGCAGCCGTCGGCGTACCGCTCGATCGCCTCGGTGAGGTCGACGCCCTGCTGGTTGGCGAGCGTTGCCACCCAGGCGATCACGTCACCGAACTCATGCACCTTGGCGTCGAGATCGCCGAGGCGCACGGCCTGGGCGAGCTCGCCGACCTCTTCGGCCAGCCAGGCGACCGTCGAGCTCGGAGGGCGGGCCCGATCGCGCGCGCCGTAGGTTCGCTCGATCACGTCTTGGAGTTCGGCGAGCGTCATGACGTTGACGGTAGCGCTCGGGCGCGCCGACGGCGCGGGCCGGCTGGTCCTCCGGCGCCGCTCGGTCCGCGCCGCGCCACCGGCTCCCGCCAAGGTCGCCACCGCCTGCCAGAATCGCGGGATGCGGCACCGGTTCGACCAGGTCGACGTCTTCACCGACGAGCCGTTCCTCGGCAACCCGGTGGCGGTGGTCCACGCGGCCGACGCGCTGCCGACCTCCGAGATGCGACGCATCGCCAACTGGACGAACCTGTCCGAGACGACGTTCATCCTCCGCCCGACCGAGGCCGCGGCCGATTACCGGGTCCGCATCTTCACGCCGTCGAGCGAGCTGCCGTTCGCCGGCCACCCGACGATCGGCACATGCCGCGCCTGGCTGGCGGCGAGCGGGGCGCCGCAGGGCGCCCGAGTCGTCCAGCAGTGTGCCGCCGGCCTGATCGAGCTGCGCCGCGACGACGACCGGCTCGCGTTCGCCGCGCCTCCGCTGGTCCGGGAGGGCCCGCTCGACGACGACACCCTCGACGAGGTCGTCCGGGCGTTGGGCATCGAACGCGCCGACGTGCTCGACTCGGCCTGGGTCGACAACGGACCCGGCTGGTGCGCGGCGCTGCTCGCGTCGGCGGCCGACGTGCTGCGCCTCCGTCCGTCACCCACCGAACTCTTCGTCGGCGCCGTCGGTCCGTCGCCCTCGGGCGCGCCGACGGCGATCGAGGTGCGGGCGTTCTTCCCGGTCGGGGGCGAGATCCGCGAGGACCCCGTCACCGGGAGCCTCAACGCCTCCGTCGCCCAGTGGCTGCTCGCGTCCGGGACGCTGACCGCGCCGTACGTGGCCGCGCAGGGCACGGCGCTCGGCCGATCCGGAAGGGTGCACGTCGACGTCGCCGACGGGTCGATCTGGGTCGGCGGCGACTCGGTGATCTGCGTCACGGGTGAGCTCGGCACGTGACCAGGCCCGGACGCGACGGGAGCCATCCGCCGCGATGGCGGATGGCTCCGGTCCGGACCTTGTCCCGTCGGGGTGGGGAGATTTGAACTCCCGGCCTCCACGTCCCGAACGTGGCGCGCTAGCCAAACTGCGCTACACCCCGTAGCGGCTGGTGATGCTATCCGGCCGTGGCCGGTACTTCCTCGGGCGTTCCGGCGTCGGCCCCGCCGGCGTCGGCCCCGCCGGCGTCATCGCCGGCCGCACCGGCGTCATCGCCGGGCCCGGCGACCGGAACGGGCGGCGCGGCGACCGGCACGCCCTCGGTGTAGGCGCCCCCGGCGAGCAACGCCGACGCCGCCCGCTTCAGCCGGAGGGAGTCGAGCGGCTTGATCAGCCAGCCCTCGGCCCCGCTCCTCCTGGCCAGATGGAGGTCGGCGCGCCGGTCGAGCAGCATCAGCACCGGGACGTGCGGAACGGCCCCGGCCGACTCGTCGAGGCGCAACGACATCGTGACGGCCATCCCGCCCATCGAGCCGATCTGCAGGTCGAACACCGCCAGCGCCGGCTCGTGCCGCCGCACCTGCTCCGCCACGACCCGCCCGTCGCGGCACACGACGAACGTCACGCCATCGTCGCCGAGCGCCGAGGTGATCTCGTCGACGATCCACCCCGCGTCGGTCGCAATCAGAATGTGCACCGCGCCGACGCTATCCGCTCGCCGGGCTTCGGTCGAAGAGATGCCCGGCGATCGTCATGAGACCTTCGAGATCGTGCACGTCGCGGTCGAGCAGCGGCAGTGTCACCGTGCGGCCCTCCCCGGCGATCGCCGTCAACGGCGCCACGACCTCGAGCTCGCGCTCGCGGATCGTGCGCAGCTCGGCGACGTTGGTCCACAAGCGGGCCACGACGTCGTCGTCGGCCTGCTCGGCCGCGGCGTGGGCGGCGGCGGCGCTCGCCGCGCCGAACGCCGGGTGCATCCGGTTGACGATCGCCGCGCTCACCCCGACGCCCTGCTCGACGAGCTGATTGCCGAACCAGACCGCCTCCGTGATCGTGTCGTGCTGCGGCGAGGCCACGACGACGAAAGCGGTCCCCGGCGCGCGGATCAGCGCGACGACCTCGTCGGCCCGCTCCCGGAACCCGGTCTCCATCCCGGCGAACGCCTGGAAGAAGGCGACCGCGTCGGCGAGCACGTCAGATCCGACGACCCGCCCGATCGCCTTCAGGATCGGTTGGCTCGCCGCGCCGAAGACCCGCAGCCCGGTGCGCGTCGGCAGCATCACGAGCTTGAACACGCGGTGGTCGAGGAATCGGGAGAGCACGCCGGGGGCCTCCAGGAAGTCGAGCGCGTTGCGGCTCGGCGGGGTGTCGACGACGACGAGGTCGAAGCGGTCGTCGCCGTGGAGGGAGTGCAGCGTCTCGGCGGCCATGTACTCCTGCGTGCCGCTGAGCGCGCCGGCGACGTTGCGGTAGAACGGGTTGCCCAGGATCCGGTCGACCTGCGCCTCGTTCTCGCCGTACCGGCGGACCAGCCCGTCGAACGTCGCCCGGGTGTCGAGCATCATCGCCCACAGCTCACCGTCGACGCGGGGCCCGAGGTCGATCCGCTGTGGCTCGGCCGCAAGGCCGTCGGGCAACCCGAGCGCGTCCGCGAGGCGGCGGGCGGGATCGATCGTGACGACGACAGCCCGCCGTCCGCGCTGCGCCGCCTCGAGCCCGAGCACGGCCGCGGCGGTGGTCTTGCCGACGCCTCCCGACCCGCAACAGACGACGACCGACGAGTCGTCGAGCAGGTCGCTGAGCTCACTCACTGGGCACGACCGGCCGGGCGGCCAGGCGATCGGCGAGCCACTCGATGTCCACCGCTGACAGGCCGGCGACCGGCCGGGCCGGGAGGTGGATCTGGGTCAGCGGGAGCTCCTCGGTCAGGCGGGCCAACTCCTCGCGCTCCATCGCCCGCCGCGAGCGCCGGAACTCGGCGGCGGCGACGACGTCGGCGCCGACCGACTCGGCGAGCGACGAGACGGCCGCCTCGGCCGGCAGCTCGACACCGTCGTCGACGGCGTTGACGACGACCGGGCCGAGCTGGACTCCGACGACGTCCTCGAGGGCGAAGGCCGTCTCGACAACTTCGTTCACCGGAGTCGTCTCCGGCAGCGTGACCAGCACGACTTGACAGCGCGCCGGGTCGTGCAACAGCTCGAGCACCGCGTCGGCCTGCGAGCGGACCGGGCCGCCGCGCACCGCGTCGGAGAGGCCGGCCGCGGCCGTGAGAAACGTGATCGCGTGGCCGGCCGCGGGGCCGTCGACCACGATCAGGTCGTAGTCGTCGGTCTGCTCGAGCTGCTTGATCTTGCCGAGGACGACGATGTCGTCGATCCCCGGCGCGGCGGTGCCGACCACGTCGATGACGCCGGTCTTGTTCAGCCGCTTGGCGACCCGGGCGAAGCCGTGGTCGCGGAGGTACTCGTCCAGCGCGTCCGGCGCGGAGATGTGGATGACCTCGACGCCTGGCAGGAGATCGTCGAGCGTCTGCTTGCCGTCGAGCTCGACGACCAGGACCCGGCGGCCGTCGCGGGCTGCGGCACATGCGATCACAGCCGTTACCGTTGTCTTTCCCACACCGCCCTTGCCCGCCACCACGACGACACGTGAGGCGGCCAACGACCGCAGCGGAATATCGCTCTCCGGAGGCACCTTTGCGCAGACTACTGATCGGCTTGCTCGCAGCAGCGGCCGCGGTCTCGATCTTCGGCTTCGGCGCCGCGGCGCAGACCGACGCCGACGCGCCCGACGAGCCACCGGTGGCGCCGATCGACGTTCTGCAGGTGAGCGGCTTCATCGACGAGATCCTCGTCACCGAGATCGGAGAGGCGATCGACCGGGCCGCCGACGGCGGCTCGCAGGCGCTGATCCTCCAGGTCAACAGCCGGGGCACCGTCGTCGCGGACCGCGACGTCGAGCGCCTGCTGGAGCGGATCGCCGATTCACCCGTTCCAATCGGCGTGTGGGTCGGCCCGACCGGCGCCCGCTTCTACGGGCCCGCGGCGCAGATCCTCGCGGTCGCCGACGTCACCGGGATGGCGCCGGGCGCCCGCGTCGGCTACGTCGGCGTCCCGCTGTCCCCGCGCGGCGCGGAGGTCGACTTCGGCATCGCCGAGGAGCGCTTGCGCAACGGCTCGGTGGGCCTCAGCGACGCCAGGGGGCTCGGGGTGTTCCGACAGCGCATCGACGACGAGGGCATCCCCACCATCACGAGCATGTTGCAGGCGATGGACGGCTTCGCGAAGGACGGCGTCGTCCTACAGACGACCGAGCTGGTCGTCCTCGACGACGGCGCGACGCGCTTCGACACGGTCGCCACCGTCCGGTTCTCCAAGCTCTCGCTGACCGACCAGTTGTTCCACACCGTGGCGAGCCCGCCGGTCGCCTACCTGTTGCTGCTGGCCGGCCTGGCGCTGATGCTGTTCGAGTTCTACACCGCCGGCGTCGGGCTCGCCGGAGGCATCGGCGCGATCTGCACGGTGCTGGCGTTCACCGGGTTGGCGGTCCTGCCGACGCGGCCATGGGCCGTCGTGGTGATCATCCTCGCGATGGTCGCGTTCGCCATCGACGTGCAGGTCGGCGTCCCGCGGTTCTGGACCGGCGTCGGGATCGCGATGACGATCGTCGGCAGCTGGTTCCTCTTCGAGCCGTTGCCGGGCACGACGGTCCGCCCATCCTGGATCGCATTGGTCACCGGCGTCGGCGGGATCGCGCTGACGTTCATCGTCGGCATGCCCTCGATGGTCCGCACCCGGTTCGCCACGCCGACCATCGGCCGCGAGTGGATGATCGGCGAGGAGGGCACCGTCGTGGCCGACGCCGACCCCGACGGCATCGTCGATGTCGGCGACGCCCGTTGGCGGGCGCGGACGAATCGGGCCACGCCGGTGCTCGCCGGCGACACGGTCCGGGTGGTCGCGATCGATGGGATCACCCTCGAGGTCGAGCCGATGGAGGGCGCCGCGCGGGACTATCGCGAGCGGCGTTCAGATCGGGACGAAACCCCAGCACATGTCAATCAGGGTCATTCTGGCAGCCGAACTGACTCATAGTTGATCAGCACGACGCGCACGATTGATCAAATCTCCCGAATTCACGATCGCGCAGTGCCTTGACCCTCCGCGGCAGAGCACCTACCGTGGCAACGGACGGAGGTGGCGATGAGCAGTGTCGCGCAATTTGACGACGAACGATGGCAGGATCGCGCGGCGTGTGCCGGCGAGCTGGCCCCGTTGTTCTACCCGCCGATGCGCACCGAGAAGAAGGTCGTCCGGCTCGCCCGGGAGGCCAAGGCGAAGTCGGTCTGCGCGACGTGCACCGTGCGCCAGCAGTGTCTCGACCACGCGCTCGCCAACAACGAGCGGTACGGGGTCTGGGGCGGGCTGACCGACGTCGAGCGGCGCGCGCTGAGCTGACGTCGGCGGCCGGTTCGCCGATCAGACCGGCGGCAGTTTGGGTCCGGCGATCCGGACATCGTCTCGCCGCCGGGTGACCCCGCGGGCGTCGAGTTCGGCGACGAGGGGGAGCACGAACTTCCGGCTGGCGCCGGTCGCGTCTCGAAACTGGGCCACGGTGAACCCCTCCCCGTGGACGGCGAGCAGCTCGGCCGCGACGCCCGCCGCGGCCTCGACCGCGTCGCGGTGGAAGATGACGCCGTCGCGCTCCACCGCGTGGCCCCGTCGAACGAGCTCGCGGATGTCACCTCGGTCGACGCCGTCGCCGCCCGGCGGCGTGAACCAGCCGGCGCGCAGCTCGGCGACGAACGGGTGGTCCTCGAACGGGTCGACGGCGTCGGCCGGCCGCACCCGCCCGGCGTCGGTCACCAGCTCGTCGATGCCGTCGAGCAGGGCCCGCTCGCGCTCGTCGAAGGCGGCGAGGTCGACCCCTGCGTCGCCGGCCGCCTCGACCCGCTCGACCACCGACCTGCGGAGCTCGCCGACGGCGTCGGTCGTGGCGACCCACCTGCCGATCACGGGCTCGGCCTCCACCCCGGTCAGCCGTTCGAGCTCGTCCACGTCGACCCATCCACGCTCGCGGACGACGCGTTCGATCGAGCGGTCGGGGGCCGCCTTCGAGGCGCGGCGGACCGGGGCGATGTCGAGGATCTCGCCACCGCCGACGGTCTCGTCGCGACCGGACTCGCGCAGCACGAAGCGGTCGCCGGGAAGCACCGGCAACCCGACCGGCAGGAACAGACGGACCGCGCCATCGGCGCCGGGCGCGAGCGCGTCGGCGCCGAGCACGCGCAGCTTGACCGCGTACTCGCCCGCCCCGATGTACGCCGCGTAGGCGCCGCGTCGGGAGACCTCGTGGTCGAGTGTCGCCAGCACCCGGAGCGACGCGTCGAAGCGGTCGGTGAGCAGCCAGCGGTCGGGCTCGATCAGCGCGTTGCCGCGTGCGAGGTCGTGATGGTCGACACCCGAGAGGTTGACCGCGACCCGGTTGCCCGGGCCGATCGCGTCGACCGACCGCCCGGCGGTCTGGATGGCTCGGATACGCGCCGCCCTTCCCCCCGGCTCGACGACCATCTGCTGGTCGACGGCGAGATCGCCGCCGACGAGCGTGCCCGTCGCGACCGTTCCGCTGCCCTTGGCGGCGAAGACGCGGTCGAGCCACATGCGCGTCCGGCCCCGTCGCCCCTCGGCCGCCACGGTCGCGACCAGGTCGTCGAGCGCGGCGCGCACCGTCTCGAGCCCGCTCCCCGTCGTCGACGAAACCGCGATCATCGGCGCGCCGCCGAGGAACGTCCCCTCGACGTGTTCGGTGACGTCGAGCCTCGCCAGCTCCAACCACTCGTCGTCGACCAGGTCGGACTTGGTCAGCACGACGATCCCGCGCCCGAGCCCGAGCAGCTCGAGGATCCGGAGATGCTCCTCGGACTGCGGCTTCCAGCCCTCGGTCGCGGCGACGACGAAGACGCACGCCGAGACCCCGCCGACGCCGGCGAGCATGTTGCGGAGGAAGCGGACGTGCCCCGGCACGTCGATGAAGCTGAGCTCGGCGCCGGACGGAAGGACGGTGTGGGCGAACCCGAGGTCGATCGTCAGCCCACGGCGCTTCTCCTCCTCGAACCGGTCGGGGTCGGTGCCGGTCAGCGCGAGGACCAGCGACGACTTGCCGTGATCGACGTGGCCGGCGGTGGCGACGACGGTCATCGCCCGACCGCCGAGAGCGCCTCGACGATGATCTGGTCGTCGGCCGGGTCGACGGCGCGCAGATCGAGCGACGTGACCCCATCGCGCGAGCGGGCGATCACCGGGTGGCGGTGGGCGCGCAACGCGTCGACATGGTCACCGGCGACGACGACGCCGAACGACGGCATCGTGACGCCGGGGGCCGAGCCGGCGCCGGGGAGCGCGTGCATCGCCACCGGGTCGGCCCCGGCGACGGCCGCCCCGACGCGTTCGGCGCGGGCGCGCAGCTCGGCGACCGGCGTGGCGACCATCTTCCAGAACGGGAGCCCGTCGAGATCGCGGTCGAGATAAGCCAGCGCGGTCGCCTGGAGCGCGGCGAGGACGAGCCCACCCGGCCGCAGGGCGCGCGCCAACGGGTGCCGCTTGCACCGCTCGATCAGCTCGGCCGAGCCGGCGATCACGCCCGCCTGCGGTCCGCCGAAGAGCTTGTCGCCGCTGAACGTGACGAGTGCGGCCCCGTCGGCCAGCGACTGCCGCGCCGCCGGCTCGCCCGACAGCCACGCCGGCGGCGGGCCGTCGAGCCACGGGCAGCGGGCGTCGATCAAGCCGCTCCCGATGTCGGCGACCACCGGAACCGCGAGCGTCGCCAGCTCGGCGATCGACGTCTCCTCGACGAACCCCTCGACGCGGTAGTTGCTCGGGTGGACCTTGAGCACGATGGCCGCGTCGACGTCGGCCCGCGCGAGGGCCCGCTCGTAGTCGGCGAGTCGCGTCCGGTTGGTCGTGCCGACGTCGACCAGCCGCGCCCCGGATTGCTCCATCACCTCGGGGACCCGGAACGAACCGCCGATCTCGACGCTCTCGCCCCGGCTGACCGGGACGTCGCGGCCGACCGCCAGCGTCGCGACGACGAGCAACACCGCGGCGGCGTTGTTGTTGACGACCATCGCGTCCTCGGCGCCGCACAGCCGGGCCAGGAGCCCGCCGACCGCGGCCTGCCGCGAGCCCCGCTCGCCCGACGCGAGGTCGAACTCGACGGTCAGGGCGCCCGCGTCCTGGCGATGGCGCAGCGGCGCCCGGCCGAGGTTCGTGTGCAGCAGCACGCCGGTGGCGTTGACGACCGGCGTCAGCAGCGTCCGCCGGAACGCCTCGGCGCGAGCGGGCGCGCCGTCGACGTCGCCCGCCTCGATCGCCTCCCGGGCGATGTCGACGCAGATCGGATGGGGCAGACCCGACGGGCTCAGCGAGCGGGCGAGCTTGTCCACCGACGGTGGACGCGACGGCGGCGCACTCATGTGCTCCCCCACGGCCCGACGTACATGCCCACCATCCTACGTACCACCGTTTGCGTCGCGATTTCGGAGACCCGTCCGATCACAATCGCGACGCAAACGGTTGTATGGCGGAGCGGCGGCGGGCGTACAGGGGTCGCCGGCCGGCTGATCGAGGCCGCGGCGGCGTGGGCCACCTCGATCGGGTCCGAGTCCCTCGACCTCTGGGTGATGCGCTCGAACGCGGCTGCGATCGCCGTCTACGGGCGCGCCGGATTCGAGCCGATCGACGACGACATCCCGCCACCACCGCCGGGCTGCGCCGACGAGCGGTTCATGCGCCGCCCCCTGTGACCCCGTTTGCGTCGCGATCGCGGCGACCCGTCGCGCTCACAATCGCGACGCAAACGAGGATCGGGGGCGCGTACGATGCCGGGCCGTGAGCCTTCCGGTCCCGATCGTCCAGCTCGACCCCGAACTCCCGCTCCCGGAGTACGCCCACGAGGGCGACGCCGGCATGGATCTGTACGCCCGGGAGGGCGCGGCCCTCGCCGCCGGTGGTGGCCGGGCCCTGATCGCGACCGGCATCACGATCGCCATCCCGATGGGTCATGGCGGGTTCGTGCTCCCCCGCAGCGGACTGGCGCTCAAGCACGGGATCAGCGTGGTCAACGCGCCCGGCCTGATCGACGCCGCCTACCGCGGTGAGGTGAAGGTGGTCCTCGTCAACACCGACCCCGACCACGACTACGAGGTGCACCGCGGCGACCGGGTCGCGCAGCTCGTGATCCAGCGTGTCGAGTCGGTCGCGTGGCAGGTGGTCGACTCGCTCGACGGCGTCGACCGCGGCGGCGGATTCGGCCACTCCGGCCGTTGACGAGCCGGAGACCCCGGCGCGGCAAGGACGTTCGTCTCTAGCCGTCAAATCGCCACGGACGTATCGTCGCCGCGCATGGCGCGCGACGCGATCATCGACGGCCTCGACGGGATCGTGCAGGCGTTGCGGGCCGAGGGGCGCGCCGTGATCGGGCCGGTCGTGCGCGACGGCGTGATCACCCACGACGAGATCGCCTCGGCCGACGAGCTCCCGACCGGCTGGACCGAAGAACAGGACGGCGGGACGTACCGGCTCGAGCGGACCGGCACCGACGAGGTCTTCGCCTGGGCCACCCCGTCGACGTCGTGGAAGCGGTATCTCTACCCGCCCAGGACGCTGCTCGTCCGCGCTCGGAGATCAGCGGGGGCGATCGACGTGGAACCGCCGGCGCCCGCCACCCGCCCGACGGCCTTTTTCGGCATCCGGTCGTGCGACCTCGCCGCGCTCGGCGTCCTCGACAACGTGTTCCTCGACCCCGGCGCGACCGATCCCACGTATGCCGCACGACGGGCCGATCTGTTCATCGTCGCCGTAGCCTGCGGCAACCCGGGCAACACGTGCTTCTGTGCGTCGATGGACACCGGCCCGTCGCCCCGGACCGGCTACGACCTGGCCATCACCGAGCTTGCGGACGGCGGTCACGAGTTCCTCGTGTCGGCCGGGAGCGAGCGGGGCGAGGCGCTCCTCGACACGCTGGCGGGCCGGACCGCGACGGCGATCGAGCACGAGCGGGTCGCGGCGGTCGCGGACCGGGCGACGGCGGCGATGGGCAGGGAGCTGCGGGCCGACGACGTCGCCTGCGCCGGCGAGGCGCCCACCCACTCCCGTTGGGACGACGTCGCCGCCCGCTGTCTCGCCTGCGCCAACTGCACGATGGTGTGCCCCACCTGCTTCTGCAGCACGACCGAGGACACCACCGATCTGTCCGGCGACACCGCCGAGCGGTGGCGGGTCTGGGACTCGTGCTTCACGCTCGGCTTCTCCCACCTCCACGGCGGAGCGGTGCGCACGACCACCGCGTCGCGATACCGCCAGTGGCTGCTGCACAAGCTGGTCACCTGGCACGACCAGTTCGGCACGTCGGGCTGCGTCGGGTGCGGCCGGTGCATCACCTGGTGCCCGGTGGGCATCGACCTCACCGCCGAAGTGGCCGCGCTGGCCGGCGGGAGCGAACGATGAAGTCGATCCCGGACCTGCTCGACGAACACCCCTTCTTCGCCGACCTCGACGCGGCGACCCGCGAGCTGATCGCCGGATGCGGGATCAACGTCCACGTCGGCAGCGACGAGATGATCCTGACCGCCAACGAGGCCGCCGACCGGTTCTACGTCGTCCGTCGCGGCAAGGTGGCCGTGGAGATCGACAGCCCGCACGGATCGATCGTGCTCGAGACCCTCGGCGCCGGCGACATCCTCGGCGTCTCGTGGATGCTCCCGCCGTATCGGTGGACGTTCGACGCCCGGGCGATCGACGACACCAGCGCGATCTCGATCGATGCGGCCTGCCTGCGCGCCAAGTGCGACGACGACCCCGCCCTCGGCTACGAGCTGTTCAAGCGGTTCGCCGGGCTCGTCCACAATCGACTCCAGGCGACCCGTCTCCAGCTGCTCGACGTCTATGGAAGCGATGCGGGCTGACGGGCCGATGACGCCGACGATGTACCGGGTCGTCGAGCGTCGCGAGGAGCTGGACGACACCGTCACCCTCGCCCTGGCCCCGGTCGAGCACCGCCTCGCCGATCCCGTGCCGGGCCAGTTCAACATGCTGTGGGCCTTCGGCGTCGGCGAGGCCCCGATCTCGGTGGCCGGGTCGGACGACGGCTCGATCACCCACACGATCCGCCGGGTCGGCGCGGTGACGACAGCGCTGTGCGCGCGCGGGGTCGGCGATCTCGTCGGGCTGCGCGGGCCGTTCGGCACTCCGTGGGACGTCTCGTCGGCGCACGGGCGCGACGTGCTGGTCATCGCCGGCGGCCTGGGGATCGCACCGGTGCGCCCGATCGTCACCGACGTGCTCGCCAACCGCGACCGCTTCGGGGCCGTCGCCTTGCTGTTCGGCGCCCGCTCCCCCGACCAGCTCCTCTACGCCGGCGAGATCGCGGAATGGCGCAGCCGGTTCGATCTCGACGTCGAGGTCACGGTCGACACCGCCGACCGTTCGTGGCGGGGCGACGTCGGCACGGTCACCAAGCTGATCGACCGGGTCCGCGTCGACCCCGGCCGCACCACGGCGTTCGTCTGCGGGCCCGAGGTGATGATGCGGTTCGCGGCGATGGCGGTCGTCGACCGGGGCGTCGACTCCAAGCGGGTGCGGCTCTCGCTCGAACGGAACATGCACTGCGCGATCGGCCACTGCGGGCACTGCCAGCTCGGGCCGCTGTTCGTCTGCGAAGACGGACCCGTGGTGACCTGGCGCGAGCTCGAACCGTTGATGGCGGTGCGGGCCCGATGAGCGGCGACCGCAAGCCGACGTTGGCGGTCTGGAAGTTCGCCAGTTGCGACGGCTGCCAGCTGACGCTGCTCGACTGTGAGGACGAGCTCCTGGCGGTGGCCGACCGGGTCGACATCGCGTACTTCCTCGAAGCGTCGAGCGCGACGGTCGACGGACCGTACGACGTCTCGCTCGTCGAGGGGTCGATCACGACCGCCCACGACGTGGAACGGATCCAGGAGGTGCGCCGCCAGTCGCGGTTCCTGGTGACGATCGGCGCATGCGCCACCGCCGGCGGCATCCAGGCACTGCGCAACTTCGGCGACGTCGAGGAACTGCTGAGGATCGTCTACGCCACGCCGTCGTTCGTGTCGACGCTCGACACCTCGACCCCGATCGCCGACCACGTGCCGGTCGATTTCGAGCTGCGCGGGTGCCCGATCGACAAGCGCCAACTGCTCGAGGTGATCGGCGCCCATCTCGCCGGCCGGTCGCCCAACGTGCCGAACCACAGCGTCTGCATCGAGTGCAAGCAGCGGGGGAACGTCTGCGTGATGGTCGCCCATGGCGCGCCCTGCCTCGGCCCGGCCACCCACGCCGGCTGCGGCGCCCTGTGCCCGACGTACCACCGGGGCTGCTACGGCTGCTTCGGGCCGGCCGAGACGCCCAACACCGAGGCACTGGCCGAGGCACTGACTCGTGGCGGGATGGCGGCGCCTGACGTGCGACGTCTGTTCCACACGTTCAACGCCTGGTCCGAGCCGTTCCGCGACGTCCCGGTGGGCGCCCCGAGGAGGAAGACATGACGCACCGAGCCGGCGGCAGCCGTTCGCTGAGCACCGGCGCCCTGGCGCGCGTCGAGGGCGAGGGGGCAATGCGCGTCGAGGTGCGCGACGGCGAACTGGTCTCCGTCCAGCTCAACATCTACGAGCCGCCGCGATTCTTCGAGGGCTTCCTGCGGGGGCGCGGGCTCAACGAGCCGCCGGACATCACCGCCCGCATCTGCGGCATCTGCCCGGTCGCCTACCAGATGAGCGCCTGTCACGCGATCGAGGACGCGGTCGGCGTGGTCGTCGACGGGCCGCTGCGCGAGCTGCGCCGCCTGCTCTACTGCGGCGAGTGGATCGAGAGCCACACCCTCCACATCAACTTCCTGCACGCGCCGGACTTCCTCGGCTACGACAGCGCGATCGAGATGGCCGGCGACGACCGCCCGGCGTTGCAGCGGGCCCTCGAGATCAAGAAGATCGGCAACGAGATCCTCGAGACGCTCGGCGGCCGGGCGATCCACCCGGTGAACGTGCGGGTCGGCGGGTTCTACCGCGTTCCCCGGCGCCGCGAGCTGGAACCGTTGCGGACGCGGCTCGAGCGGGGCCTGGGGTTGGCGATCGACGTCGTCGGGTGGGTCGCCGGCTTCGATTTCCCCGACCAGGAGATGGGCTCGGAGTTCGTGGCGATCGATCATCGGTCGGAGTACCCGGTGCTCGGCGACCGGATCGTGTCCGACAGGGGGCTCGACATCGGCGTCGCCGAGTTCCTCGATCATGTCGAGGAACACCACGTCGAGCACTCGACCGCGCTGCACGCCCGGCTGCTGCCACGGGGCGAGTACGTCGTCGGCCCGCTCGCCCGCTACAACCTGCACTCTGCGAAGCTGTCGGCCAACGCCGCCGCCGCCGCCGGCGCCGCCGGGCTCGGACCGGAGTGCCGCAACCCGTTCCAGAGCATCATCGTGCGCGCGGTCGAGGTCGTCCACGCGTTCGACACCGCCCTCGCGATCATCGACGGGTACGAGCAACCCGACCGCCCGGCGGTCGAGGTCGAGGCCCGCGCCGGCGTGGGCCACGGCGTCAGCGAGGCGCCGCGCGGTCTGCTGTATCACCGCTACCGGATCGACGACGAGGGGCTGATCACCGACGCCGTGATCACCCCTCCGACGTCGCAGAACCAGGCGGCGATCGAACACGACCTGTTCCACTTCGTCGAGCGCAACCTCGACCTCGACGACGACGAGCTGCGGCGGCGCGCCGAGATCACGATCCGCAACCACGATCCCTGCATCAGCTGTGCCACCCACTTCCTCGACCTGACGGTCGTGCGCTCGTGACCGCGGCGCGGGCGCCGGCGGTCGTGATCGGGCTCGGCAACTCGATGCGGCACGACGACGGCGTCGGGCCGGCGGCCGTCGCACGGCTGGCGGACCAGCCGCTCGCCGGCGCCGACGTGGTGGCGCTCGACGGTGAGGCGACGCGTCTGATCGAGGCGTGGCGCGACCGAAGGACGGCGATCGTCGTCGACGCGATCGTCCGGGGCGGGCCGCCGGGCACCGTCCACGAGATCGAGGTCGGGCGCGACCCGATGCCGGGCTGGGACACCGGCGGCGGCACCCACGCCGCGGGGTTGGCCGAAGCGGTCGCCCTCGGCCGAGCGCTCGACCGGCTGCCCGCCGAGCTCGTGGTGCTGGGGGTCGAGCCGGGCGATCTCTCGTTCGGCCCGGGCCTCTCCGCGCCGGTCGCGGCCGCGCTCGACTCGGTCGTCCGGCGGGTGCGAGAGCGAAGCCGACGATGACGGCCGACATCGCGCACCACCCGGTGTCGGCAACATTCGCCGGCTGACGCCGACGGCGACATCAGCCCCAGGCGAAGACGGGTTGCTCGAAGTGGTCGACGCGCTCGTCGACCCGGCCGTCGAGGACGACCCACCGGAACTGCACGAGGAGCGCGCCGGTCGGGGCGTGGATCAGGTCGCCGCCGAGCGGCACCTGCACGACCGGGCGGTCGCTCTCGGGGATCGAGACGAAGCGCGGCGAGTCGGCGCGCATCAGCTGATGGAGCCCGATCCGGTACGCGGCGAGCACCTCGTCCGGATTCGGACGCAGGACGACGTGCGCGCCGCCCCAGACGACCACCGGCGTGATCACGTAGCCCGAGCGGGTCGCGTAGTCGTCGAGCAGGCCGAGCACCGATGCCGCCGGAAGGTCGACGCCGACCTCCTCGCGGGTCTCGCGCAGCGCGGCGTCGATCTCGGTCTCCCCGTCGTCCAGCCGTCCGCCGGGCAGCGCCCATTGCGCGGCGTGCGAGTTGAGCCCCGCGGTCCGCCGGCAGAGCACGAACGACGCACCGCCGGCCACCCCGGCCATCCGCCCGTCGAGCCCGCTGACGTCGGACGGGATGACCGCCAGGTCGTCGGCCGTGGCCTCGTGCGGGTCGTGGGCGTCCGATCCGACAACCGAGTCGACGACCACGATCGCCACCGCCGCATGGCGGAACCCGTCGAGGGGCAGCACCCGCCGATCGTGCCGTCGCAGGTTCGCCGCCATCGACGCGCGCAGCCCGTCGCTCATCTCGACCGGTCGAGGGTGCGCGCCACGTGGGTCCGTTGATTCGTCGATGCACCACGATGGCAGCCCGCAACGATCCCGAACGAACCCCGCCGCGGTCGGACGCCGCTCACGGTCACGGCACGAGTAGTGCCCTGACCGCAAACGCTTGCGGTGTTCCGCCGGCCGAGTTCGACTCGACGTCGACACCCCGAATGTTCATGGTCACGCCACTAGCGTGCGAGCGGTGACCGCGATCCGCCTGCACAACGACGACTGGGGCTTCGAGTCGAACTGCTTCGTCTGCGAGCAGCGCAACGAGCGCGGGCTGCGGATCCCCTTCTTCCACGACACCGACCGGGGAATCGTGACCGCCGAGCTCAACCTGTCCGGCGACTTCAGCGGCGCCCCGACGATGCTCCACGGCGGGGTGATCCTGGCCGTGCTCGACGAGGCGATGGCGTGGGCGTGCATCGCGGTCGGGCGGCAGTGGGCGGTCACGCGAGAGACGAGCACGCGGTTCGAGCGCGCCGTCCGCGTCGACAAGCCCTACCGCGTCGAGGCCCGCATCGTCGAGCAGACCGACGCCGAGATCCGCGCGACCGCCGAGGTGCTCGACCTCCACGGTCGTGTCCGCGCCGAGGCGACGGCCCGGTTCACCCCGCTCGGCGAGGCGCAGCTGCTGCGGGCGGCCGGGATCGCGGAGGTGACCGACGCGATTCGCCTCGACGCGCCCGGCGACCGATCCCCTCCGGCGCCGTCCGCCGGCTGAGCCCGTCGGTCGCCGACCGACTCGAGACCGATCACACGGACGCCCGGCGCGAACGGGCCGAGAACGAAGTCCGGGTTCAGGTCGGCGATCGCCACCTGGTCGTTTCAGGCGTGGTAGTGGTTCGTGATCGGCAGGCGGCGGTCCTTGCCGAACGCCTTGCGGCTGACCCGCACGCCGGGCGGGCTCTGCCGCCGCTTGTACTCGGCGATGTCGACCAGGCGGGTGACCCGTCGCACCATCGCCTCGTCGTGGCCCAGTTCGACGATCTCGCCGGCGGTCCGGTCCTGCTCGACGTACAACTCGAGGATCGGGTCGAGCACGTCGTAGGGCGGCAGGCTCTGGTCGTCGCGCTGGTCGGGCCGCAGCTCGGCCGACGGCGGCTTGGTGATCACGCGCTCGGGGACGACCTCGCGCCCCGCTCGCCGGTTGACATAGCGGCACAGGTCGTACACGCGGGTCTTCAGCACGTCCTTGATGACGGCGTACCCACCGACCGAGTCGCCGTAGATCGTGAAGTAGCCGACCGCCAGCTCGCTCTTGTTGCCCGTCGTCAGCACCATCCAGCCGAACTCGTTGGAGAGCGCCATCAGCAGTTGGCCGCGGCACCGGCTCTGGATGTTCTCGTACGTCAGCCCCGGCTCGCGGCCCTCGAACGACGGCGCCAGCATGTCGAGGTAGGCCTGGAACGCCGGTTCGATCGAGACCGTCCGATAGTCGATGCCGAGGTTCTCGGCAAGCTCGTGCGCGTCGGACTTGGAGTGGTCGGACGAGTAACGCGAGGGCATCGACACGCCGTGCACGTGCTCGGAGCCGAGGGCGTCGGCGGCGACCACGGCGACCAGCGTCGAGTCGATGCCGCCCGAGAGCCCGATCACGACGTCGGAAAAGCCGTTCTTCACGCAGTAGTCGCGCGTTCCGAGCACGAGCGCCTCGTACAGCTCGCGGTCGAGGTCGAACGGCTCGGCGATCGGCGACGCGAGCGGCTCGTCGCGCACGACCGGCGAGGTCGACACGTCGACCAGCGGCAGCAGCGCCTCGGTCGCCCGCCCCCGCGGGTCGAGCAGGCGCTTGCGGTACACGGGCGGGACCGGCACGTCGACGATCATCAGCTCGTCGACGAACTGGTTGCCGCGGGCGAGGAGCGCGCCCTCGTGGTCGAACACGAGCGAGCCCCCGTCGAACACCAACTCGTCCTGGCCGCCGACCTGGTTGACGTAGACGATCGCGCAGTGCGAGTCGGCCGCCCGCGTGGCCAGCATCCGCTCGCGCGCCTGGCCCTTGGCGGTGCGGTACGGCGAGCCGTTGATGTTGATGTTCAGCTCGGCCCCGGCGGCGGCCTGCTCGGCGAGCGCCCCGAACGGGCTCCAGATGTCCTCGCAGATCGACAGCCCCACCTTCACGCCGCCGATCACGAAAAGCTCGAGCGGGTCGGACTCGTGGCCGGGCGTGAAGTAGCGCTGCTCGTCGAACACCGAGCTGTTGGGGAGCAGGCGCTTGTGGTACGTGCCGAGCAAGGCGCCGTTGGCGCAAACCGCCGCCGCGTTGTAGAGGTCGCGGTCCTGGTCGACGAATCCGACGACGGCGGCACAGCGCCGCGTGCGCGCCGCGACCTTGGCGAGCATCTCCAGGTTGTCCTCGACGAAGCCCGGCTTGAGGACGAGGTCCTCCGGCGGGTAGCCGGTGATCGACAGCTCGGGGAACGCGACGATGTCGCAACCGGCCGCGTCGGCGCGGTCGTAGGCGTCGGTGATGAGGGCCAGATTGCCCTCGAGGTCGCCGACCGTCGGGTTGAGCTGGGCGAGCGCGACGCGCAGGACCGTCACGATGTCCAGGCTACCGTCCGACCGTTCGGCTGACCGCCGCGCACGCCGCCCGCGATGCTGCCAACCTGGGCCTTTCACGGGTGGTCGCCGGGTTCGGCGGCAGTCGATCTGACACTATTGGGCGAGTGCGTTGGAGAAGTGTGGTGGTAGCCGGAGCGATGCTCGTCGCGGCGTGCACCCCCGGCGAGGGCCCCGAATCGATCCCGCTCCCGACGTCGCCCGACACCACGACGACGACCACGACGACCACCACCACGACGACCACGACGACGACGACCACGACGGTCGTTCCACACACGTTCGAGGCGACGATCAACCGAACCGCCGACGGCGTCCCGCACGTGGTCGGCGAGGACCTGGCGAGCGTGGCGTTCGGCCAGGGTTGGGTCAGCGCGGAGGACCACGCCTGCACGCTGATCGACCAGGTCCTCAAGGTCGAGGGGGTCCGGGCGGCCACGCTCGGGCCCGGCGAGGACGGCGCCAACATCGAGAGCGACTACGCCTGGCGGGCGATCGGCATCGCCGAGATAGCGACGGCCGACTACGACGAGGCCCCGGCGCCGGTGGTCGACCAGTTCGAGGCCTTCACCGCCGGTTGGAACGCCTACCTCGCCGCCGTCGGCGCCGAGGGCCTGACCGGTTGGTGCAGCGGCGCGGCGTGGGTTCGGCCGATCCAGCCCGTCGACGTCTACGTGTACGCGCGGTCGGTCGCGCTGCTCGCCAGCAGCGCCCGCGTCGCCGAGCTCATCCCGTCCGCCCAGCCACCGGCCCCGGCCGACACCGTGAGCGGGTTCGCCCCCCGCCGGCCCGGCGACCGCTCGGGGATCCCCGATTTCGCCGCGCTGGCGCCGCTCGACCTCGGCAGCAACGCCTGGGCGGTCGGCAAGGACCGCACCGAGTCGGGCGAGGGATCGATCCTGGTCGGCAACCCGCATTTCCCGTGGGAGGGCGAGCTGCGTTTCGCCGAGATCCACCTGACCGTGCCCGGCGAGCTCGACATCTACGGCGCCCAACTCGTCGGGTTGCCCGGCGTCGGCGTCGGGTTCAACGAGGGGGTGGCGTGGTCGCACACGGTCTCGGCGGGCAAGCGGATGACCGCCTACCTCCTGACGCTCGACCCCGAGTCGCCGACGTCCTACCTCCTCGACGGGGTCTCGACGCCGATGACGCCCGTCGACCACACGATCGACATCCTGCGCGCCGACGGGACCGTCGACTCCGAGACGCGCACGCTGTGGCGCAGCGAGTACGGGCCGATCCTCGACTTCCCCGGTCTGGGCTGGAGCGACACGTCGGTGCTGACGTACCGGGACGCGAACATCGACAACGAGGAGTTCATCGAGCAGTACCTCGCGATGGCCCAGGTCGACTCGCTCGACGGGTTGATCGCCGCCCAGCGCGAGCATCAGGGCATCCCGCTGTTCAACACGATCGCCGCCGGAAGCGACGGACGGGTCTGGTACGCCGACACCGCCGCCACGCCGAACCTGAGCGACGAGGCCGAGTTCCTGTTCCGGCTCCGGCTCGACACCGATCCGGTGACGGCGATCGGGTACGAGAACGGCGTGGTCGTGCTCGACGGTTCCGACAGCGTGTTCCAGTGGGAGGACGTGCCCGGCGCCCGCGACCCCGGTCTCGTGCCGTTCCGCGAGATGCCGCAGATCGTCAACACCGGCTACGTGTTCAACGCCAACGACAGCTATTGGGTGCCGAGCGACGAGTTCACCCTCGGCGGCGACTTCTCGATCCTGCACGGCGAGCAGGACACCCCGCTGTCGATGCGCACAAGGCAGAACGCGGCGGTGCTCAGCTCGGAGAATCGGGCCGGCCTGTCCGGCGAAGACGGCCTGTTCTCCGGCGTCGAGCTGCGCGACGCGGTGTTCGACAATTCCGCGCACACCGCGCTGCTGCTGCGTGAACACGTCGTCCGGGCGTGCCGGGCCTTCCCGCTCGTCGCGGTCGACGAGGTGCTCGACGACGACGGGGCGGTCGCCCTCCCGGCCGAGACCGTCGACCTGACCGCGGCCTGCGACGCGCTGGCCGCGTGGGACGGCCGATACGACCTGGACCGCGTCGGGCCGCTGATCTGGCGGGAGGTGATGAACAGCTTCGCCGCCGAGGACTTCCGCGGCGTGGGCCCGTTGTTCTCCGACGAGTTCAACCCGCTGGAACCGACGACGTCACCCGGCGCGATCGCCGACGACCTCGGCCCGCTGCTCGCCGCGCTCGCCAACGCCGTGCGCTTGCTCAACAAGGCCGACTTCGCGGTCGACTCGACGCTCGGCACGGCGCAGTTCACCAGGCGCTCGGGCACCCGCGTGCCGGTGCACGGCGGCACCGACCTCGAGGGCACGACCAACATCGTCACGTGGTCCGGCCGCGACTCGTCGACCGAGCCGCAGCCGACCCGCGGCGACCCGGTCGCCCCCGGCGCGGCGTTGCGCGGCGAGGGGCACCCGGTGAACTACGGGACGAGCTTCGTGTTCGCCGTCGACTACTCGACCGATGAGTTGCAGGCCTGGTCGATCCTGACCTACGGGCAGACCGGCGACCGCGAGTCGCCCCTCTTCGAGCAGCAGACCGTGCGCTTCAGCGAGAAGAATTGGCGGACGGTGGCGTGGACCGACGAGCAGATCGCCGCCGACCCCCAGCTCACGACGCAGGTCGTGCAGGGCGACTGACCACGCCGAGGGACTATTCGAAGTAGCCGAAGATGTCGACCAGGAAGTGGTGCGGGCGGAAGGTGATCGGGCTCTCGGCGCGGAACGTCTCGGACCCGGACCCGGAGAGCGGGGTGATCGCCAGCGCGGCGCGGGTCTGACCCGCCCGGCTGCCGTTGAGGTTGGTGATCAACGGCGCCGACGGCTCGGCCAGCGCGCCGACGAACCCCCATCCGCCGGTCGGCGCGAACGTGAGGTTCTGGGCGACCGCGGCCGCGCCGTCCGGCGCCGAGGCGGGGTTGAACGGCTGCAGCTCGAGGTGTTCGAGCGGGCCGAACCCGATGTTGTTGCGGGAGTCGACCTCGCGCGTCGGGTTGATCAGCTGGAACCGCCCGCTGCCCGACGCGCCGACGGTGTCGTCGGTGAACCAGCCGATGACCTCGACGATGAGGTCGGGCACGTCGGACAGGTAGACGTCGACCGATCCGTCGGCGCCGAGCGGAACGACGACCAGGTTGGTCCGGACATCGCCGTCGCCGTTCACGTTGAGGTTCGACGACGGCGGCCGCGACGTGCCACCGGCGTACGCCGTCAACCAGCCCTGGACCGGGATGCTTCGGCCGATCCCGGCGACGACGAGCACCACCGCGTCGACCCCGGCGGGCGGCACGCCGGCCCGCGACGAGATCGGCACGTTGACGACCGGCCCCGACCGCGTGTGCTCGTTGCCCGGCCCGGCCGCCTGCCGGCTGTCGACGACGCGCTTGGTCTGCGCCGGCTGGAACCGTCCGGCGGCGGTCGGGCCGGGCGCGGCGACGAACACGCCGGCGAGGTCGACGATCACGTCCGACGTCGCCTGCGTGTGGAGGATGATGCGGCCCTGCGCGTCGACCGGCACGATCGACGCGTTGGCCACGTCCTTGAGGGCCGGCGCGTTCAGGTTGGACGTCGCCGGCCGGGTGGTGCGCGGCTCCCACACCGCGGCGAAGGTCGCCGCGGACGGGCTGGCGAAGGTGATGTTGACCAGCGCGGCGTCGGCGCCGACCGCCTCCGGCCCGAGCGGGATGAGCCGGGTGTGCCCCCCACGAATCCGAGCCGGTGGGGCGGTGGTCCGGCTGTCGAACGGCCGGGTCGCGGTCGGCAGGCGCTCGTACGCCAGCGGTCCCGCTGGTCCGGACGGCGACGTGGAGAAGGTGATCTTGCGGACCTGACCGCTGAAGACCTGCGTGTAATACAGCGCCCAGCCGCCGAGTTCGAGCACGAACGCCATGTCGGCGATCCCGGAGCGGCCGGTGATGAACGGCGTCGTGAAGTCGACCGACCCGTCGGCGCGCCGCAACCAGATGCGGTCCGAGCCGCCGTCGGCGAACAGATAGCCGCCGTCGTACTCGCTCGGCCAGACGCCGTCGGGCACGAAGGCGCCGGCGGTGATGAACCGACCCCGCGTGTTGTCGTACGACACGATCGGGTTCGTCAACCCGGGGACCGCGCAGGGGCCCTCGCACGTGTTCCATCCGTAGTTCGCCCCGATGGCACCCTCGTTGACCTCCTCGCGCTGGTCCACCCCGCTCTGGCCCACGTCGTTGATGAAGAACCGGGTCGCGCTCGTGTTCGGGTCGAACGCGAACCGATACGGGTTGCGCAGCCCGTGGGCGAAGATCTCGCGGCAGACCGACCCCTGCGGCGCCAGGACCAGGTAGTTGCCGCGGCAGTCGACGCCGTCGGGATGCCCGAGGTACGGGTTGCCCGCCGCCGGGAACCCGGTCATCCGGTCGAGGCGGAGGATCTTGCCGTGCAGGACGCCCAGGTCCTGCGCGGCGTCGTTGGCGCCGGCCGATCCGGAGTCTCCGCGCGGGTCGGCGCCGTCGTCGCCGACCGAGACGTACAGGAACCCGTCGTTGCCGATCTCGACATCGCCGCCGTTGTGGTTCGACCGCCGGTTCATGATCTGGATGAGGACCTGCTCGCTGCTCGGCGAGATCGAGTCGCCGACCATCCTGAACGCGCTGACCCGGGTACGGCACGACCCGCCGAACGACGCCACGTAGAACACGTACACCCGGCCGGTGGCGGAGAAGTCCGGGTCGGGGGCGAAGCCGAGCAGGCCGCGCTCGCCGGAACCGCACACGGCGAGATCGAGGGCGAATCCGGGCAGCAGCTGGCCGGTGTTCGTGTCGATCAGCCGCACCCGGCCGGTCGACTGCTCGAGCACCGCGGTCCGGCCGTTGGGGAGGTGCTCGACGGCGGTCGGCCTCGCCACCGAGGCCACGGCGACGTCGCTGAAACCGGGCGGCAGCGCGTGGACGACCGGCGACCCCGCCCCGGACGCCAGCGTGACCACGACGGGAATCGCGACGAGCAGTGCCATCAGCAGGCGACGCATCGCGGCGAAGGTACCCGACGCCCGGCGCCCGGCGAGTTCACACAGCATTCACATTCGGGCAACCGCTCGGCAACGGCCGGCTGCCACCATTCCGCACGCCCAACGGGCGCGCGGTCACCGTGCGCCCCATCCACCGACAGATTGAGGACATCCGTGGTCTACAAGGCTGAGTACATCTGGATCGACGGCACCGAGCCGACGCAGAAGCTGCGATCGAAGACGAAGATCCTGGAGGACGGCGCCGAGCTCCCGATCTGGGGCTTCGACGGTTCCAGCACCAACCAGGCGACCGGCGACAAGAGCGACTGCGTGCTCAAGCCCGTCGCCTCCTTCCCCGACCCGATCCGCGGGGGCGACAACGTGCTCGCGATGTGCGAGGTGATGCTGGTCGACGGCAAGCCCCACCCGACCAACACCCGAGCCGCCTGCGTGCGGACGGCGAAGAAGTACAAGAAGCACGACGCGCTGTTCGGGCTGGAGCAGGAGTACACGTTCTTCAAGGACGGGCGGCCCCACGGCTTCCCACCCGGCGGATTCCCGGCCCCCCAGGGCGGCTATTACTGCGGCGTCGGCGACGACGAGATCTACGGCCGTGACGTCGTCGAGGACCACCTGGACAACTGCCTCGAGGCCGGCATCTCGGTCTCCGGTCTGAACGCCGAGGTGATGATCGGCCAGTGGGAGTATCAGGTGGGCCCGCTCGGCCCGGTCGAGGTCTCCGACCAGCTCTGGATCTCGCGTTGGCTGCTGTACCGCACCGCCGAGGACTACGGCATCTCGGCGACGCTCGACCCCAAGCCGGTCAAGGGCGACTGGAACGGCGCCGGCTGCCACACCAACTTCTCCACGGTGGAGATGCGCGAAGACGGCGGCTACAAGTACATCGAGAACGCCTGCAAGGCGCTGGCCAAGAACACCGAGGCCCACGTCGCCGCCTACGGCCATGGCATCGAGGACCGCCTCACCGGCCACCACGAGACCGAGCGCTACGACAACTTCAGCTACGGCGTGTCCGACCGCGGCGCGTCGATCCGCATCCCGTGGCAGGTCGCCAAGGACAAGCGGGGCTACCTCGAGGACCGCCGCCCGAACGCCAACATCGACCCGTACGTCGTCACGCGTTTGCTGATCGAAACCGTCTGCTCGAACATGAAGTGAACGGGTTGCGGCGGGCGCGCCGCAACATCGATCGACGTCGGACGGGCGGGGGCGCGACGCCTCCGCCCGTCGGGTTTTCTGTTTCCACACGAGAGAATGAGGGATGGGCGAGATGCTCGAACAGCAGCGCGACTACGTGCTCCGCTCCGTGGAAGAGCGCGGCGTGCGCCTCATCCGGCTCTGGTTCACCGACATCCTCGGGAACCTGAAGAGCCTGGCGATCTCGCCGGCCGAGCTCGACAACGCCCTCAGCGACGGCATGACCTTCGACGGCTCGTCGATCGACGGGTTCTCCCGCGTCCAGGAAGCCGACGTCCTGGCGATCCCCGACCCCGACACGTTCGAGCTGCTGCCGTGGGGCGACGCCACCGCGCCGGAGGCGCGCGTCTTCTGCGACATCCACAACCTCGACGGCACGCCGTTCGAGGGCGACCCGCGGCAGGTGCTGCGGCGCCACGTCCGCGACGCCCACGACGCCGGGTTCACGTTCTACGTCGCCCCCGACATCGAGTTCTTCTACTTCGAGCCGCCGATCGCGGGCCAGCCGCCGGCGCCGATCGACGACGGCGGCTTCTTCGACCTGACCACCCAGGACATGACCGGCGAGCTGCGCAAGCAGACGATCCGCACGCTCGAGACGATGGGCATCCCCGTCGAGTACAGCTTCCACGAGGACGCGCCCGGCCAGCAGGAGATCGACCTCCGCCACACCGACGCGCTCACGATGGCCGACAGCGTGATGACCTTCCGGATGGCGGTCCGCGAGGTCGCCGCCCGCAACGGCGTCCACGCCACGTTCATGCCCAAGCCGCTCGAAGGGGTGCAGGGGTCGGGCATGCACGTCCATTTGTCGCTCTTCCACGGCGACTCCAACGCGTTCTACGACGCCGACGACGGCTACAACCTGTCCGCCGAGGCCAAGTCGTTCATGGCCGGCCTGCTGCGGCACGCCGGCGAGATCACCGCGGTCACCAACCAGACCGTCAACAGCTACAAGCGGCTCGTGCCCGGCTTCGAGGCGCCGATCCACGTCAGTTGGGCGCGCAACAACCGCAGCGGGTTGATCCGGGTGCCGATCCCCAAGCGCGGCAACCCGACCGCCACCCGCGTCGAGTACCGGTCGGGCGACCCGGCGTGCAACCCGTACCTCGCGTTCAGCCTGATCCTCGCCGCCGGGTTGCGCGGCGTGCGCGAGGGGTACGAGCTGCCCGACGAGGCCGACGCCAACCTGTTCGAGATCGGCGACGACGTGCTCGCCAAGCTCGGCATCGGCCAACTGCCGCAATCGCTCTCCGAGGCGTTGACCGCGATGGAGTCGTCGACGCTGGTCCGCGAGGCGCTCGGCGAGCACATCTTCGAGTGGTTCCTGCGCAACAAGCGAACCGAGTGGCGGGCGTACAAGACCCACGTGACGTCCTTCGAGCACGATCGCTACCTGAGGACGCTGTGACCGCCGAGCCGTCGATGCTCGTCGTCGTCCCCGACCCGCCGTCGCCGGAGCTGGCCCGCACGCTCGACCTCGGCGGCTACTCGTGGAAGTCGGTCGCCGGCGCGGCGGCCGCGGGCGACCACGAGCCCGAACCGGGGTGGGCGGGTGCGATCGTCGACGCCACCACCGACGCCGACTCGGCGTGGGCGTTCCTGCGCGCCGTGCGCAAGCAGTCCGACCAGCGGATCCCGACACTCGTCCTGATCGGCGGCGGGCAGCTCGCCGACCTGGACCACCGCGACGACCTGTACGACGACTTCTGCCTGGTGCCGTTCCACCCGGCCGAGCTCGAGGCCCGCTTTCGCCACCTGCTCAACGCCGACATGGAGACCGCGCGCGCCGAACTCGTCGAGTACGGCGACCTGTCGCTCAACCTGGAGACGTATCAGGCGTCGGTCGTCGGCCGCCCGCTCGACCTGACCTACATGGAGTACGAGCTGCTGAAGTTCCTCGCCCAGAACCCCGGCAAGGTCTTCACCCGCGAGATCCTGCTGTCGCGGGTGTGGGGCTACGAGTACTACGGCGGGGCGCGCACCGTCGATGTCCACGTCCGGCGCCTGCGGGCCAAGCTCGGCGAGGAGCACGCCGGCCTGATCCAGACGGTTCGCTCGGTCGGCTACCGCTTCGGCCAGAGCCGCTGGGAGTAGCCGGCGGCGCGGTCGGGTTGGCCGCGACTACCGCCCGAGGAAGCGGGCGGCGGTCTCGGCGACGACCGCGGCGAACACCTCGCTCCCCGACGAGCTCGGATGGACGCCGTCGACGCGCAAGACCCCGTCACCGGCGGCGAAGAAGCTCCACGGCGCGACGACGGCGTTGCCCCGCCGGCCGACCCGGTCGGCGATGATGTCGTTGACCCGCGTCTCGCCGGCGGGCTCATCGCGGTAGTGCGTGTCGACCCAGACCAACGGCGCGTCGGCGGGAACGTTGGCGAGCACCTCGTTCACCGCCGCGGCGACCTCGTCGGCGTCGTACTGGCCGATGTCGTTGGTTCCGAGGGCGATGATCCAGAGCTCGTTGGCGCGATCGTCGGACAGGGCCGCGTCGCCGCCGGTCAGGAACTCGGCGACCGCCGCGCCGCTGGGGTTGTCCCGCACCGCCTCGGCCATCCGCTTGCCCTCCTGGGCGACGATCACCGGCTCGTCGAAGCCCATCGCCGCGAACTGGGCGCGCAGCGCCGGGGTCGACGCGACGGTCACCGAGTCGCCGATCATGACGATGGTGTCGACCTCCTCGGCGCCGACGGCGGGGACGCCGCTCACCTCGGCGTCGATCACGTTCGGGTCGACCACCTCGGCGCCGCCGACCGGGGCGCCGTCGGCGTCGGTGAACGAACCGAAGTCGGGCGAGCCGAGCCCGATCGTGGGCAACGGCTCCTCGGGCCGTGACGCCGACGACTGCGCGCCGGTGCATCCGGCGGCCAGTCCGACGACGACCGATGTCAGCGCGAGCAGCCTGCGGGGGTTCACGCCGCACAGTCTGGCGACCGCGGACGGCCGATCACCGTCATCTCCCCCCGTCCAACCGCTGTTCCCCCGATCGTCGGCGAGCGCCAACACGCCGGCGCCCCGACATCGTCCGCCACCGTCACTCCCACCTCGACGGGCGTGCGACGAGGGCTTCAGCCCGCTTGGACGCGCCGCGCCAGCCGGTCGTGGGCGGTCAGCATCTCGGCGACCAGGGCGCTGACCAACGCCCCGTCGCGCACGATCGGGCGGCCGTGGACGACCGTGTGCCGGGCCGAGACCGGGCCGCAGCGCAGCCAGGCCTCGATCGGGTCGGCGATGGCGCCGGCGAACGCCGGCCCGGTGAGCGGCCAGACGGCGACGTCGCCGACCGCGCCGGGCACGAGGCGCCCGAGCTCGCCGTCGCGCCCGAGGCACCGCGCGCCGCCGACCGTCGCCATCTCCAAGGCCATCCGCGCCGTGCCCGCCGACGCCCCGCTGCGCAGCTTGGCGACGAGCATCGCCTGACGCGCCTCCAACCAGAGCGAGGCGGAGTCGGCCGACGACGACCCGTCGACGCCGAGCCCGACCGGCGCCCCAGCCGCCCGCAGGTCGACCGTCGGCGCGAGACCGGAGGCGAGGATCATGTTGCTCGACGGGCAGTGCGCCACGCCGACGCCGGCGGCGCCGAGGCGGGCGATCTCGTCGGCGTTCGGCATCACGCAGTGCGCCACCCACGTGCGGTCGGTGCACCACCCGGTCCGCTCGAGGTACTCCATCGGCCGGCAGCCGAACGTCGCCAGGCTGAACTCGTCGTCCTCGGCGTTCTCGGCGAAGTGGGTGTGCAGGCGCACGTCGAGCCGCTCGGCCAGCTCGGCCGACCGCGCCATCAGCTCCTCGGTCACCGAGAACGGCGAGCACGGCGCCAACGCCACGCGGGTCATCGCACCGTGCGCGCGGTCGTGGTGGCGGGCGACCGCCTCCTCGCTCGCCGCCAGGATCTCGTCGTCGTCGGCGACGACGTCGTCGGGCGGGAGGCCGCCGTCCTTCGCCGACAGCGACATCGACCCGCGCGTCGGGTGGAACCGCACGCCGAGGTCGCGGGCCGCCTCGATCTCGGCGGTCAGCAGGTCGCCGGCGCCGTGCGGGTGGACGTACAGGTGATCCGACGAGGTCGTGCAGCCCGACAGCGCGAGCTCGGCCAACCCGACCCAGGTCGAGATGTAGACCGACTCGGTGTCGATCGAGCGCCAGAGCGGGTACAACGACTGCAACCAGCCGAACAGCGCCTTGTCGGTCATCGGCGGGTAGGCCCGGGTCAGATTCTGGTACAGGTGGTGGTGGGTGTTGATCAGGCCGGGCGTCACCAGGCAGTCGGTGGCGTCGAGCACGTCGCCGGCGGACGGCGGGTCGCCGGCGCCGACACCGCTCACGAGCCCGTCGGTGATCGCCACCCAGCCGCCGGCCAACTCGCGTCGCTGATCGTCGAGCGTGGCGACCACGCGGGCATTGGCGACGACGACGTCGGCCGGGCGGGCGACGACGCCATCAGACGGGGTCATCGGCCAAGGTCTCCACGATCTCGCGGATGTCGTCGATCGTCGTCAGCGGGTTGACGACGCAGAACCGCAGCACCGTCTCGCCGTCCCACGTCGTTGGGACGACGAACGCCCGACCGGCCGCCAGCTCGCGGTCGCTCCACGCCTGCTGTTGCGCGGCCGACCATCCGACACGGCGGAACAGCACGACCGACAGCTCCGGCTCGATCACGAGCTCGGTGTAGCGCGTCTCGGCGACGAGCGCGGCCGCGGCGCGGGCCACGTCGAGCGTCGTCTCGATCGCGTGGGCGTAGGCGTCGGTGCCGTAGGTGGCGAGGCTGAACCAGAGCGGGAGCCCGCGCACGCGGCGGGACAGGTGGTGGGCGTAGTCGCTCGGGTTCCACGGTTCGTCGGCCGGATCGTCCGAGTGCAGCACGTCGAGATACGCCGCGCGCTGCGTGTGCGCCGCCCGGGCGATCGCCGGGTCGCGGTACAGCAGCGCGCAACAGTCGAACGGGGCGAACAACCACTTGTGCGGGTCGACGATGAAGCTGTCGGCTCGCTCGATCCCGTCGAAGCGGTGGCGCACGCTCGGCGCGGCGAGTGCCGCGCCGCCGTACGCCCCGTCGACGTGCAGCCAGACGTCGCACTCGTCGGCGACCGCGGCGGCCCCGGCGAGATCGTCGACCACCCCGGCGTTGGTCGTGCCGGACGTCGCGACGATCGCGAACAGCCGCTCGACGTCCGCCGCGCCGAGGCTGTCGATCGTCTGGCGCAGCGCCGGCCCGCGGAGCCGGCCGAGCTCCCCTGCGGGCACCTCGACGACGTCGACGTCCATCGCCTGCGCCGCCAGTTGCACCGAGGAGTGGGCCCCCGACGACGCGACGATCAGCCCCCGGGTCCGGTCGTGGGCGCCGTCGGCCCGATGCCGCCACGACCACCGCGCCGCGATGAGCGCGCTCAGGTTGCCGTTCGTCCCGCCGCTGACGAACGCGCCCCCCGCCGCGGGCGGCAGGCCGGCGAGGTCGGCCAGCCAGCGCAAGGCCTCGTTCTCGGCGAACACCGCGCCGCCGCCCTCCAGCCACGACCCGCCGTAGACGCTCGACGCGCCGACGACGAGGTCGAACAGGATCGCCGCCTCGGTCGGCGCCGCCGGCACGAAGGACAAGAAGCGCGGATGGTCGATCGAGATGCACGCCGGCGCCAGCACGTCACCGAAGACGCGCAACGCCTCCAGCCCGCCGATGCCCCTCGGGGTCACGGTCGAGCCGGCCATCGCCCGGAGCTCGGCAGGCGACCGGGGGTGATCGAGCGGCGGCGGGTCGAGGCGCATCCGATCGACGGCGTACCGCAGAATCGCCTGGGTCAGCACCTCGCTCGACGCGTCGTGGCGATGCATTCCCGCAGTGTGCCAGACCGACCCGCCCCCATCCGTTTGCGTCGCGAAATCGGTGGGCCGGTCGCTCACAATCGCGACGCAAACGGTGGTCGGGCGGGGTGGGGTGGATGTGGCGTGGGGTGGATGTCAGTCGTCGAGGTCGAGGAGCTCGGGGCTCGACGCCCGCGCTCGGCCCTCGCGGTAGAACAACTCGCCGAACACGGCCGACCCGACCGCTCCGCTCATCAGCACGGCGACGGGGATCAGCAACAGGACGATCACGATCGCGACGGCTCCGGCCATGGCGCGAGGTTAGTGCCGCGCCTGCGTCGGTGCGAAGGCGCCGGTCGCCAGCGCGCTCCTGTCGGTGGTCAGCGGGGGTCGTACGCCAACGCCTCGACCTCGACGCTGGCCCCGAGCGGGAGGCCCTTGACGGCGATGGTCGAGCGGGCCGGACGATGGGCGCCGAGCGCCTCGGTGTAGGCCGCGTTGAACGTCTGGAAGTCGTCCATGTCGATCAGGAAGCACGTCGTCTTGACGACGCTGGCGAGCGACGCGCCCTCCGCCTCGAGGAGCGCGCCCATGTTCTTGATCAACTGCGCCGTCTGGGCGGCGACGCCGCCGTCGACCAGCGATCCGTCGACGATGCCGAGCTGGCCGGAGACGACGAGGAAGTCGCCGGCGCGGACGATGGGGCTGTACGGACCGATCGGCTTGCTCATGACCGGTGAATGTAGCCGGTGGCCGACGAGCCGGGTCCGGTCAGGCCCGGTCCGGCAGCCGGGCGGGGTGGCCGGCATGCCGCCAGGCGGCGGCGAGCACCGCGGCGAACACCGCGTCGCTGCCATTGACCGGCGCCCGCTCGTCGGGCTCGAGCACGACGTCGATCCTGGGCGTGTCGATCGCCCGCAGGACGCCGAACGAGCGGATCGTGAGGTCGAGCGGCGCGCCGTCGGCGGCGACGACCAGCGCCTCGGAGCGGACCATCCCCAACGCCATGTGGGCGGCGCCGGCGCAGTACGAGCGCAGGACGACCGGGTCGAGCGGCCGCCCGCAACGAACCCTGACCTCGACCGCGCCGTCGTCGCCGATCGCCGCGCTGGCGGCGGCGCCGTTCGGGGCGACCACCCGGTCGGGGCCGTCGGCGAGGCTGGCGACGGCGGCGGCGGCCTCGGCCCACCCCGCGGCGCGCAGATCACTCGACACCGGGCACCCCGCGATGTCGACGAACTCGACCGTGAGGCCCGGCGCCACCGCGGCCACCGACGCGCGGAGCAGCTCCTCGTCGCCCGCTCGGGCGGGGCGGGCGATCCGGGCGAGACCGGTCCCGTCCGCGGCGAGCGCGATCGCCAGCGGCGGGCGCTTCGGACCGAGGCGGACGGTGTCCTCCCGGGTCAGCAGCACCCGCACCGGCCGCTGATGCGAGTCGGCCAAACGGCGGGCGACCGCGCCGACATCGGACGCCAGCTTGCCCCCGAAGGCGCCGCCATTGCCGAGGGGCGAGGCCGGCTCGCCGCCGGGCGCGCACCACGAGGCATCCGGTTCGAGGTAGGCCGGTTCGGTCCAGGTGGTGCACAGCGTGCGCGCCCACTCCCCCGGCGGCGGCTCGATCGGCCACGACGGCGGCGCGGTCGTCCGCCGGCCCTGCACCTTGCGCGCCCGCCTCCGCGCGTCGGCGAGCGTCTCGGCCACGACCCAGTCGCCGTCCTGGTCGAGCACGGCGACGAGCGCGTCCGGCGGCGCGAGATCGTCGGCGAACCCACCCCGTCCGAGGGCGACCGAGCGGTCGACCAGCTGCGTCGACCGACCCTCGATGCCCGCCCGCCGCGCGGCGGCCTCCAGATCCCGCTCGCCGGGCACGCCCCGCGCCGGTCGCCCGACGGCCTGCCCGACGGTCGCCTCGACGATCGAGTTCCACCCGGTGCACCGGCAGACGTTGGCCAGCAGCGCCTTGCGGACGGCGTCCGGGTCAGCCCGCGCGTCGGGCGCCAGCGCGGCGAGCCGCATGATGACGCCGGGCGTGCAGAATCCGCACTGGCTCGCCCCGGCGGCGCAGAACGACTCGGCCCAGCGGTCGGCGTCGGCCAGCCCCTCCACCGTGGTGACCTGGCGGCCGGCGATCCGCTTGGCCGGTGTCACGCAGGCGACCCGCGCCGAGCCGTCCACCCACACCGTGCAACAACCGCACTGTCCCTGCGGGCTGCAGCCGTCCTTCGGCGACCGCACGCCGAGCCGGTCGCGCAGCGCTTCCAGCAGCGAGCAACCGTCGTCGGCGACCTCGACCGGCCGGCCGTTCAGCTCGAACTCGATCGGTGGCGCCGCGTGCCCGCGGCCTGGGGCTCCTCCGCTCGCGCCGTTCAGATCGCGGGACACGGGCCGGCAACCGGTCAGCGATCGGCGCCGAGCTCGTCGACCAGCGCCTGGTACTCCGCCCATCGACCGTCGGCGAGCAACGCCGCCTGGCGCGGCCACGAGCCCGG
>JBFGCT010000023.1:0-31312 GCA_041581055.1 Ilumatobacteraceae bacterium
CCGGTCACGTCGGTGTAGATCTCACAGGCGTCGGCGCCCATCGCCTGCGCCAGCGCCGACGCGGTCAGATCGGACGCGCCCCGGCCCATCGTCGTGATCTCCTTGTCGGTGCTCACGCCCTGGAACCCGGCGATGACGCAGACCTTGCCCTCGCTCAGCGATTGGCGGACCCGGTCGCCCTTGACCTCGACGATCTTGGCCTTGCGGTGGGAGGTGTCGGTGATGATGCCGACCTGGCTGCCGGTGAAGCTGATCGCGTCGATCCCGCGGTCGGCGAGCGCCATCGTCATCAACGCCGCCGTCTGGCGCTCGCCGGTCGTGAGCAGCATGTCCATCTCGCGGCCGGGTTGGGTCCGGGACACGGTGTCGGCGAGGGCGATCAGGTTGTCGGTCGCCTTGCCCATCGCCGAGACGACGACGATCACGTCGTTGCCCCGCTTCTTGGTGAACGCCACGTTGTCGGCGACCGCGTTGATGCGGTCCGGGTCGGCCACCGAGGTGCCGCCGTACTTCTGGACGATCAGAGCCACGGGTACCGGAGGCTACCCCTGCCATCTCCAAGGAGGTGGGTCGGGTTTACGCGAGCGCGGCGATGGCGGTGACCGCGTCGTGGACGTCGGTGTACCGGGTGGTCAGCGGCGACATGCCGAGGCGGAGGATGTCGGGATCGCGGCGGTCGACGATCACCCGCCGCTCGATCAGGTCACGGTGCAGCCGCGTCGCGTCGGCGTGGCGGATCGCGACGTGGCCGCCGCGCCGCAGCGGGTCGAGCGGCGTCAACGTCTCGAGCCCGGCCTGCCGGGCGAGGTCGAGCCCGAGCCCGGTCAGCCGCCTGGCCTTCTCGGCGATCGGCGCGATGCCGGCTTCGACCGTCAACGCGATCCCCTCGCGGGCGCCGACGAGCCCGAGCACGCCGGGCGTCCCGTTGAGGAGCCGCCCGATCCCGGGGCGCGGGTCGAACGGCCGCTCCATCGCGAACTGGTCGGTCTGCCCGAACCACCCCCAGATCGGCTGCACGAGGCGGTCGTGCAGCGCGCTGGTCACGTGGGTGAACGCCGGTGAGCCGGGCCCGCCGTTGAGGAACTTGTACGTGCAGCCGACCGCCAGCTCGACGCCGGCGGCGGGCAGGTCGAGGTCGAGCACACCGGCGGCGTGCGACAGGTCCCAGACGGTCGTCGCCCCCGCGCTCGACGCCCGCTCGGTCTCGGCGGCGAGGTCGGTCAGCTCGGCCGTGCGGTAGTCGACGAGCGAGCGGAGCACCACGTCGACCCCGTCGAGATCGTCGAGGCCCCGCCGCACCTCGACGTCGCGCAGTCGGGCGATGCCGTCGGCCACGTAGCGATCGGTGGGGAACTCGTCGTCGCTCACCGCGATGACCCGCCGGCCCGGCTCGAGGTCGAGCGCGACGTTGACGAGCTGGAACAGGCCGACCGTCGTCGAGTCGTGCACGGCGACCTCGCCCGGCGCGGTGCCGAGCAGCGGCGCGAGCAGGTCGCCGACCGCCAGCGGCTGATCGAGCCAGCCGTGCTCCCACCACGAGGTGATCAGGTCGCCGGCCCACTGCTGCTCGACGGCGCGCCGCAACGCCTCGACCGTGCGCCGCGGGGTCATCCCGAGCGAGTTCCCGTCGAGGTAGACCAACCCCGGGTCGACGACGACGAACTCGTCGCGCCAGGGGGCGAGCGGGTCGGTTCGATCGAGCGCCTCGGCCGCGGCCCTGCTCAACGCCGACCCCGCGCCGAATCGTCCGCCGACTCGCCGGAACCACTCATTCGTCGACCAGCTCGACGAAGCTGGCGTGGCGCACCAGCCCCTCGTTGGTGAACTCGGCGATCTCGATCCTCGCCCGCAGCACGGGCTCGACCCACGTCGCGTGACGGCCGTAGGCGCTGGCCGGCGGCGGGTCGAACGGGCAGTCCGCGGCCGTCATGTCCCGGAGTCGGGCGGCGAGCGCGTCGAGCGTCGCATGGTCGAACCCCGTTCCGACGCCGCCGGCGAACACGAGCCGCCCGCCGTCGCGGCGCCCGACGAGGAGCGACCCGAACGTCGTCGCCCGGCTGCCCGACCCGGTCGTGTAGCCGCCGATGACCACCTCGACGGGACGCCGGTTCTTCACCTTGCGCCAGTCCTTGGAGCGCGTGCCCGGCCGGTACAGCGAGCCGAGGCGCTTGGCGATGACCCCTTCGAGGCCGATGTCCGCGGTCGCCGCCAGCAGCGCCGCCCCGTCGCCGATCCGGTTGGGCGGGATCGCCCAGTTGTCTCCGGGCTCGACCAGGTCTGCGAGCAGACGGCGACGCTCCTCGTACGGGACGCCGATCGTGTCGGTGCCGGCGATCGACAGCACGTCGAACAGGTGAAGCACCGCTTGCCGGTCCCCGCCGGGACCGCTCTGCTGCACGAGCTCGAAGCGGGGCCAGCCGTCATCGTCGAGGACGACCAGCTCGCCGTCGACGATCGCACTGGTCGCGTTGATCGCCGAACCGAGGTCGATCAGCTCCGGCCACCGCTCCGACACGTCGTGGCCCGCCGTGCTCTGGAGCCGGGCGCGGCCCCCGCCGAGGTGGGCGATCGTGCGGTAGCCGTCCCACTTGATCTCGAAGGCCCACCGGCCGTCGTCGTCGGGCAGCCGGCCGATGCCGGCCTTCATCGGCGTGACGGGAAAGTGCAGCGACACCGACACTGATCGTACGTCGATGACCGCGTCACGCCAGCACCTCGTCGCGCCGTCGCGTCGAAGGCCGGCCCCGTCGCCGTGGGCGGTGGGTCGTCAGGAGGGGACGCGGCTCGAGATCACGCCCGCGTCCTCCAGGCCGCCGAGCCGGTCGGCGTCGTACCCGAGCACCTCGGACAGCACGGCGCGGTTGTCCTCGCCGCGATACTTCGGCACGCCGGAGACACCGACGTCGGGCGCCGCGCCGAACCGCCATGGAGCATCGGGCACCGTGATCGTGCCGCCGGCCCGGTCGTCGACCTTGACGGTGACCCCCCGCTCCTCGCCCCAGTCGGTGCCGACGAGTTCGCCGGGCGCGCGCACCCGTCCGACGGCGAGCTGGTGCGCGGCGAACCGCCGCTCGAACTCGTCGGCGTCGGGGACGGTCGCCGCGTGGTCGCGGATGATGTCGCACAGCGCGCCGAAGTTGGCCCGCCGGGCGGCGACGTCGGAGAACCGGGCGTCGCCGGCGAGGTCGGCGCGGCCCATCGCCGCGAGGAACAGCTCGAACGTGCCGCGCTCGGCCGGGTGCCCGCTGACGACCAGGGACTCGCCGTCGGCCACCGTGAGCACCAGGTAGTCGCCGGGTCGGAAGCTGCGGATCCAACCGGGGTCGTCGTCGCCCTCCCACAGCGCGTCGTGGAGGTGCTCGTTGACGTACAGCATCGTCTCGGCCATCGAGACGTCGATCGACTGGCCGCGCCCGGTGTGCTCCCGCTGGTACAGCGCGGCCAGGATCGCGGTCGCCGCCTCCAGCGCGGTGTAGACGTCGGCGTGGCTGTGCGGATCCTTGGCGTACACGCCGTCGCGGGCGTCCCCTTGCGACGCGATGATGCCGGTCTCGGCCTCGACGACCGGGGCGTAGGCCCGCCGGTGGACCCACGGCCCGGTCTGGCCGTAGCCGGAGATCGACGCGTAGACGAGGCGCGGGTTGCGGGCCAGCGCCACGTCGGCCCCGACGCCGAGCCGGCTCATCACGCCGGGCCGATAGTTCTCGACGAGGACGTCGGCGTGTTCGATCAGCTCGAGCAGGACCGCCGTGCCCTCCGGGTTCCCGAGGTCGAGGCTGATGTTGCGCTTCCCGGTGTTCTGCTGGACGAAGTAGCTCGACAGGCCATGGCGGCGGGGGGTGGCGAACCGCGTCAGGTCGCCGCTCGGGGGCTCGATCTTGATCACCTCGGCCCCGAGGTCGGCGAGCATGCGCGTGCAGTGCGGGCCCGAGAGCACCCGCGTCAAGTCGAGCACGCGGACCCCGGTGAGCGGCGACGTCATCGTCCCATCGTGGTCGATCGGCGTGCGGCCGGCCGAAGTGAGACCGTGCGCCGAACACGGATCGGCGGTTTGGCCGATAGCGTGCGCAGCGCTCCGGTCGACCCCCCGACCGGTGAGTGCATCTCGGATTCATCGCTCCGGCTGTGCGCTGTCGAGCAGAACAAGGACTCCAACACTCATGACCATCCTCGACGACGCCGCGCGCGTCGCTTCCCCCGCCGACGCCGTGGTGCCGGGCGCCCCCACGTTCGCCGAACTCGGCCTCCCCCAGGTGATCACCCGGCTGCTCGACCGCCAAGGCATCGAGCTGCCGTTCCCGATCCAGGCAGCCGTCATCCCCGACGCGCTGGCCGGCCGGGACGTCGCCGGCCGGGCCCCGACCGGATCGGGCAAGACGCTCGGCTTCGGGTTGCCCGTCGTCGCCGGCCTGGTCGACGCCAAGCCGCGCCGGCCGGTCGCGCTGGTGCTCGCGCCGACTCGCGAGCTGGCCGAGCAGATCATGGCCGAACTCGTCCCGTTCGCGAGGGCGGCGGGTCATGCGGCTGCGTCGGTCTACGGCGGGGTCGGCTACGGCAACCAGCGCAAGGCGCTCGACCGCGGGTGCGAGCTCGTCGTCGCCTGCCCGGGCCGCCTCGAGGATCTGATCCAGATGCGGGCGATCGACTTGCGCGACGTGACCACGGTCGTCGTCGACGAGGCCGACCAGATGGCCGACATGGGCTTCCTGCCCGCGGTCCGCCGGATCGTCGGCCAGACCGCGCCCGACCGCCAGGTGCTGCTGTTCTCGGCGACGCTCGACGGCCCGGTGGCGTCGCTCGTCAAGGAGTACCAGCGCGACGCGGTGCGCCACGAGGTCGGCCCGAAGGGCCCCGACGTGCGCGCCGCGAACCACTTCTTCTGGACCATGGACCGCACCGAGCGCGTCGCCACGACGGCATCGGTGATCGACCGCCTCGGCTCGACGATCGTGTTCACCAGAACCCGCCACGGCGCCGACCGCCTGGCCAAGCAGCTCGGCAAGCTCGGCGTCGCCGCCGAGCCGATCCACGGCGGTCGCAGCCAGGGCCAGCGCGATCGGGCGCTCGCCGCGTTCAAGAAGAACCAGGCCGCCGCGCTGATCGCCACCGACGTCGCCGCCCGCGGCATCCACGTCGACGGCGTCGCCGCCGTCGTCCACTTCGACCCGCCGGCCGACGGCTCGACCTACCTCCACCGGTCCGGCCGCACCGCCCGCGCCGGCGCCCGGGGCATCGTCGTCTCGTTGCTCGAGCCGGCCGACAAGAAGGCGGCGCGCGCCATGCAGCGCCAGATCGGGATCGACGAGCCGCTCGGCCAAGCCGACCTCGACGCCCTGGTGCTCGAGGCGCTCGACGCGTCGTTCGACTCGCCGGCCGCCGCGCCCCGCCGGGAGCGGTCGTCGGCCGAGCGGGCCCCAGACGCGTCGTTCGACTCGCCGGCCGCCGCGCCCCGCCGGGAGCGGTCGTCGGCCGAGTCGGCGCGGGACGCGTCACCGGCGCGGGCGCCGATCGAGGTCGGCGCCGCCGACGGCTCGGTGAAGTTCTTCAACGCCGGCCGCGGGTACGGCTTCATCGTCCCCGACGACGGCGGGCCCGATCTGTTCGTGCACTACTCGAACATCGCGACCGAGGGCTTCAAGACCCTCGACAACGCCGCCCGCGTGGCGTACGGGGTGCGACCCGGCCGCAGCGGCCCCGAGGCGGTCGACGTCCGCGTCGTCACGGGCTGACCGCGCCGCAACCGCGCCACGACCGCGCCGCAACCGCGCCACGATCGCGCCGCAACCGTCCAGCACCACATCGGAACGCCCTCCGTGTCGATCGGCGCGCGCCATGGCGCGGGCCGTAGTCTCGGGCCGTGCACGACGACCGTGAGCTGGTCGAGAGGCGAATCCGGCGGGAGCTGACCGAGCGCGTGCTCCCGCTCGTCCACCGCGATCATCGCCCGCTGGCGATCGAATCCGGCCCCGACCTCGATCACCTCAAGCCATCCCTCGCCGGTGAGGCGTGGGGGGCGCCGTGGCAGACCACGTGGTTCCGGCTCCGCGGCGTCGTTCCCGACGAGTGGGCGGGCGGCCGCGTCGAGGCGGTTGTCGACCTCGGCTTCACGCCCGCTCCCGCCGGCTTCCAGTGTGAGGGTCTCGTGGCGGCCGTCGACGCCGACGGGCGGTGGACACCGCGCCACGGGCTCCACCCGAATCGGATGTACTCGCCGATCGGGTCGCGCCCCGGGCCGGTCGAGCTCCACGTCGAGGCGGCCTCCAACCCGTCGTTCCCCCAGTTCCGCCCGTCGCCGCTCGGATCCCCGGCGACCGCCGGCGACGCGCCGCTGTACCGCTTCCGCGGCGCCCGCCTCGTCCTCGTCGACACCGAGGCGGAGTCGCTCGTGCACGACCTCGACGTCCTCGACGGCATCGCCCGCTCCCTCCCCACGGTCGAACCGCGGCGGGCTCGTCTGCTGGCGGTGATCGCCTCGGCGCTCGACGCGGTCCCCGACATCGATCGCGCCCGCGCCATCGTGCGCCCCGAGCTCGCCGACGTGGGCGCCGCCGGCCGCCATCGCGTCGTCGCGGTCGGCCACGCCCACATCGACACCGCGTGGCTGTGGCCGACGCGGGAGACGCAGCGCAAGTGCGCCCGCACGTTCGCGTCGGCGGTCGCCCTGATGGACGACGACCCGGACTTCCGCTTCGCCTGCTCGCAGGCGCAGCACTACGAGTGGATCGAGCGCCGCCATCCGGAGCTGTTCGAGGCGATCGGGCAACGCGTCGAGCGGGGGCAGTGGATCCCGGTCGGCGGGATGTGGGTCGAACCCGACATGAACCTGCCGGCGGGTGAGAGCCTGGTGCGGCAGATCGTCCACGGGCAGCGGTATTTCGAGCAGCGCTTCGGTCGGCGCTGCACCGAGGTCTGGATCCCCGACGTGTTCGGATACCCGGCCGGCCTGCCACAGGTGTTCGCCGCCGGCGGGATGACTCGATTCGTCACCCAGAAGCTGTCGTGGAACCAGCAGAATCGCTTTCCCCATCACACGTTCTGGTGGGAGGGGCTGGACGGGACGCGCGTCCTCGCCCACTTCCCGCCGGTCGACAACTACAACGCCGAGGTGACGCCGGGGGAGATCGCCCACACGGTCGAGAACTTCCGGGAGCACGCGTGGAGCGGGCTGTCGTTGATGCCGTTCGGCTACGGCGACGGCGGAGGGGGACCGACGCGCGAGATGCTCGAACGGGCCCGCCGCCTCGCCACCGCCGACCCGCGGGCGACGGTCGAGCTCGGCACGCCGGCGCACTTCTTCGAGGCGGTCGAGCGCGAGGTGTGCCGCGGCGCCGACGTCCCGGTGTGGCGCGGCGAGCTCTATCTCGAGACCCATCGGGGCGTGCTCACCAGCCAGCTGCGCACCAAGGTCGGGAACCGACGCTGCGAGCGGCTGCTCGTCGAGGCCGAGCTCTGGGCGGCGGCCGCGGGCCGGGCGGCGCCGGTCGAGGAGCTGTGGCGCGACCTGCTGACCCAGCAGTTCCACGACATCCTCCCCGGCTCGTCGATCGGATGGGTCCACGACGAGGCCGAGGCGGTCTTCGAGCGCGTCGCCGCGGCGGCGGAGTCGTCGATCGCCGCGTCCTTGGCGTCGATCGCGCCCGCCGGGACGTGGCTCGCCAACGCGGCCGACGTGCCGATCGACGCGGTGGTCGTCGTCGCCGGCGACGCGCTGGACGCGATCGACGCGTCGGGCGGCGCGGCCGGCCCGACCCAGCGGTTGGAGGACGGGCGGGTTGCGTTCCGCGCCTCGGCGCCGGCGCTGGGGCTGGCGCCGGTCGACCCCCGCCCGGTCGACGACGCGGTCGTCGTCACGGAGTCCTCGATGCTCAACCGCCATCTGGCGGTTCGCTGGGACCCGTTGGGCGCCATCACCTCGATCATCGACATCGAGCGGGCGCGCGAGTTGGTCTCCTCCGGCGAGCGGGCCGCCGTGCTCGAACTGGCTCGCGACCGGCCGGTGGAGTACGACGCGTGGGATCTCGAGGCCTGGACGCGGCGTGGCGCGTCGCCGCTCGCCGGGCCGGCGGAGATCGAGGTCCTCGACGCTGGGCCGCTCGTCGGCCGCATCCGGGTCACCAGGAAGTTCGGCCCGTCGACCGCAGCGGTCGTCTACGAGCTGCGGGCCGGCGCCGGCGAGCTGCTCGTGCACGTCGATCTCGACTGGCGCCACGACGAGCACCTGCTCTCGATCGCCTTCCCCCTCGACGTCCGGGCCGAGACGGCGGCGTGCGACGTGCAGTTCGGCGTCGTCCACCGCCCGACCCACCCGTCGAGCCCGTGGGACGCGGCGAAGTTCGAAGTGTGCGCGCACCGCTTCGTCGACCTGTCCGAGCCGAGCTTCGGCGTGGCCGTCCTCAACGACGGGCGATACGGCCACTGCGTGTTCGACGGGGCGGTGCGCGTCAGCCTGGCCCGCGCCGCGAAGTACCCGGATCCCGACGCCGACCACGGCGCCCACGCCGTGACGCTCGCGGTGCGCCCCCACGGGCCGGGGTTGGCCGACGTCAGGGCGGCGGCGAGCCTGCTCAACCGCTCGCTGCGCGTGGTCGGCAATGGTGACGGCGCCGACCACGCCGACGACACGGCCGCCGCGCCGGTGGTCGCCGTCCACGGCGCGGGCGGGCGGCCGGCGCCGGGCGTCGAGGTCGACGCCGTCAAGTTGGCCGACGACGGATCGGGCGACCTCGTCGTCCGGCTGCACGAGGCGTGCGGCGACCGGGCGCGGGTCTCGGTGCTGGCGCGGCGCCCGATCGGCTGGGCGTGGCGGTGCGATCTGCTCGAGGTGCCCGGCGACCCCGAAGAGGTCGGCGACGGCATCGTCGCGATCGCGCTCGTGCCCTTCGAGCTCGTCACCCTCCGGCTCCGGCTACGGCGCGGCTTCGACGGCCGCGAGCTCAAGCGCTGACGCAAGCGGGTCGGGGCGACCGCCGGTCAGGCGGGGGAGAGGTGGCGCAACGCGGCGGTGGCGTACAGCGAGATCCCCGTCGTCATCGCCCGCTCGTCGAAGACCACCCGGTTGGAATGGTTCGGCGCCGCCGTCGCCGGGTTGTCGTCGAGCGGGGTCGCGCCGAGGAACACCATCGCCCCGGGGAGCCGCTGCAGCACGTAGCTGAAATCCTCGGCCCCCATGACCGGGTGCGGCAGCCGGACGACCTGGTCCTCGCCGACGACGTCGGTCGCCATCGCCAGCGCGAACTCGGCGAACCGGTCGTCGTTGGAGGTCACCGGGTACCCGCTGACGATCTCCACCTCGCTCGCGCACCCGTGGGCGGCGGCGACCCCGTCGGCGACGCGGCGAATTCCGTCGTGGACCTTGGCGCGCGTCTGCTCGCTCACCGCCCGGATCGTGCCGAGGATCTCGGCCGACTCGGGGATCACGTTGTTGGTCGTCCCGGCGCTGATGCGACCGACGGTGAGCACCGACGGGTCGAACACGTCGATCGAGCGCGTGATCATCGTCTGGAGGGCCTGCACGATCTCGCAGGCGACCGGGATCGGGTCGAGCGTGCGGAACGGCTCGCTGGCATGGCCGCCGCGTCCGGTGACGCGGATCAGCATCGTGTCGGCCGACGCCATCACCGCCCCGCCGCGGGTGCTGACCCAACCGGTCGGCAGCGACGACGTCGTGTGGATGGCGAACGCCGCCTCGACCGGCGAGTCGGCGCCGTCCGCGCGGGGTGGAACGTCGAGCAGCCCCTCGTCGAGCATGAACCGCGCCCCGTGGTGGCCCTCCTCGCCGGGCTGGAACATGAACAGCACCCGGCCGGCGATGTCGTCGCGGCGTTCGGACAGCACGCGCGCCGCGCCGATCAACATCGCCGTGTGGGTGTCGTGGCCGCAGGCGTGCATGCACCCGTCGACGCGCGAGCTGAAGTCGAGCCCGGTGTCCTCTGGCATCGGGAGGGCGTCCATGTCGCCGCGCAGCAGCAACGTCGGGCCCGGTGCGGACCCCTCGAGCAGAGCGGTGACGCCGCTCGTCGACTCGTGGGTCGTGATGTCGAGCGGGAGGCCCTCCAGCGACGACAGCACGCGCTCGCGGGTGATCGGCAGGTCGTTGCCGAGTTCGGGCCACTCGTGCAGCTCGCGGCGGATCGCGATCGTGTCGCCGAGCAACTCGTCGGCGTGCTCGCGCACCGACGCGACCGCCGGGTCGGCGACGCCGGGGGACGAGCTCACGTCAAGGTTCCGGTCGTGCTGGGCATCCCGGCATCGTACGCCTTCCGCTCGCGGTCGTTCACCGCCCACCGCCGGGATGAACCGCTCCCAACCGGGGGCGTCCGGCAACAGGGAGTGAACGATGACGATGTACGGCGCGAACCCCGAGGAGCTCGCCAATCTCGGCAACACGCTGACCAGGCAGATCGACGCGATCGGCCAGGTGATGAACACCGTGGACTCGGTGCTCGACAGCACCACGTGGCAGGGTCCGGCGCGCGAGCGGTTCGTCGGCGACTGGAACGGCTCGTTCAAGCAGGCCCTGAACCGGCTCAACGAGGCGTTCGGATCGGCGGGAAAGGACTGCGTCGCCCGCTCCGAGGAGCTGCGGCGGGTGATGGGCGCCGCCTGAGCCCGCCCGGCGGCGGGGTCTCGGCGCGGGCGGGCGCGCCGAGACGACCGGTGACCGGCCGCCATTAGCCTGTCGCTGATGGTCAGGGTGGAGTTCACGATCGAGCCGTTCGTCGAGGGAGAGCCCGGCACGCACGTGCAGGCCGCCGTCGCCGCCGCGCAGCGGTGCGGGGCCACCGTCGAGTTCGGCCCGTTCGCCTCGACCTGCGACGTCGCCGACGACGTCGCCGGCGTGCTGACGGGTGCGGTCACCGACGCCGCCCTCGCCAACGGAGCGACCCACGTCAGCGTCCACGTGGAGCGTCTGGGGTGAGCGAGCAACCCGAGCACCCCCTGGTCGACGCCGTCCGCCCTGTGGTCGAGGCGGTCGGCGCGACGCTCGTGACCGTCGCCGAGGCCGAGGCGAGCGACGTGCCCCTCGTGTGGAACGGGCAGACGGTCGGGGCCGTGCGGCTGCCGCCGCTGCACGGCGCGCTCGACCGCTTGATCGACGCCGTCCAGACCGAGCTCGGCGACGAGCTGCCGAATCTGGCGCGCGAGGACAAGCAGCGGGCGATCCGCCTGCTCGACCAGCGCGGCGCGTTCATCCTTCGCCGCGCCGTCGAGGATGTCGCCGACGCGATGGGCGTCAGCCGCATCACCGTGTACAACTACCTCAATGCCATCCATCGTTGAGCCGTGCCGATGACGGAGCGCCACATCGACCACCTCGACGTCATCGCGTTCGACGCCGACGACACGTTGTGGAAGGGCGAGGACTCGTTCCACCACGCCGAGCGGCGCTTCGTCGAGCTGGTCGGCGCGTACGCGCCGGAGGGGGTCGACGTCCACGACGCGCTGCGGGCGACCGAGCGGGCCGACGTGTCGATCACCGGATACGGCGTCAAGGCGTTCACGCTGTCGATGGTGCGCGCCGCGATCACCGTGACCGACGGCGAGCTCCCGTCGGCGGTGATCGCCGAGCTGATCGACCTGGGTCGCAACATGCTGACCGAGCCCGTCCACCTGCTCGACCATGTGCCCGAGGTGCTCGCCCGGGTCGGCGCCCAGCGGCGGCTCGTGCTGATCACCAAGGGCGACTTGGTCCATCAGACGCGCAAGGTCACCACATCGGGGATCGAGCACCACTTCGCCGACATCGAGATCGTGCTCGAGAAGGATCCGCAGGTCTACACCAAGATCCTCGAACGCATCGGCGTCAGCCCGGAGCGGTTCTGCATGGTCGGCAACTCGGTGCGCAGCGACGTGCTTCCGGTGATGGCGATCGGCGGGCACGCCGTCCACATCCCGTACCACCTGACCTGGGAGCTCGAGCGCGTCGACGACCACGACGAAGACGTCACTGAGCTCGCCTCGATCGCCGAGCTCCCCGCCTGGCTCGGCCTCGGCTGAGCCTCGGCCGAACGCTCACAGGCGGCGGAGGCGGACCTGGTCGACCCGGTGGTCGGCCTGCTTGTGGACGACGATCGACGCGCGGTCGCGGGTCGGCGCGATGTTCTCGCGCAGGTTGCGTCCGTTGATGTCGCGCCAGATGCCGCGGGCGGTCTCCACCGCCTCGGCGTCGCTCAGATCGGCATAGAAGCGGAAGAAGCTGTCAGGATCCTGGAAGACCGACCCCCGGAGCGTGAGGAACCGCTCGACGTACCACGCCTCGATGTCGTCCTCCTCGGCGTCGAGGTAGATCGAGAAGTCGAAGTAGTCGCTGACGAACTCGGTCGCCTCGGACCCGGTCTGCAGGACGTTGAGCCCCTCGAGGATCACGATGTCCGGCCGCCGCAGGACGACGTGTTCGCCATCGAGGATGTCGTACACGACGTGGCTGTAGACCGGTGCCTCGACGTGCTCGCGGCCGCTCTTGATCTCCCGGAGCACCCGGAGCAACTGGCGCGTGTCGTACGACTCGGGGAAGCCCTTGCGGTTCATGATCCCCCGCTCCTCGAGCACGCGGTTCGGATAGAGGAAGCCGTCGGTCGTGATGAGGTCGACGGTGGGGTGATCGGGCCACTGTGCGAGCAGCGCCTGCAGGATGCGGGCGAACGTGCTCTTGCCGACCGCCACCGAGCCGGCGACGCCGATGACATATGGCACCTTCGGCGCGATCGCGCCGAGGAACGTCGCCGACACCCGGTGCAGGTCCTGCGTGGCGCTGACGTAGAGGTTGAGCAGCCGGCTGAGCGGCAGGTAGATGGCGGCGACCTCGTCGATGTCGATCCGCTCGTTGATGCCCTGGAGCTTGGCCAACTCCGGCTCGCCCAGGGTCAGCGGTGTCGCGGCGCGCAGGGCGGCCCACATCTCGCGGTCGAACGTGAGGTACCGCCCGGCGCTGTCACTCCCGTCACTGGTCGGGGGTCGCTCGGTCACACGCCGACTGTAGGCCGTCCGGCGGCCGCTCCCGCCGCCGGGGTCGCCGGGCGCGTAGTCTCTGCGTCCGTGGCCGACGTGACGGGTGCCGGCGCATCCACCGTGCCAACCCGGGCCGACCGGAAGCGCCTCGGCGCGTGGTACACGCCCGCCGACCTCGTGCAGCAGATCGTCGGCGAGGTCGTGACCCGGCCGTTTCTCGCACGGGTCGGCGAGCGGCCGGTCCGGGTGCTCGATCCGGCCTGTGGAGACGGGCGATTCCTGCGCGCCGTGGACGAGCGGCTCGGGTCGCTCGGCGCCCGCGGCGAACTCGTCGGCGTCGACGTCGACGCGGGAGCGGCGGCCGCCGCCGCCCGGCGAGTCCCGTCGGCGCAGGTCCACCGCGCGGACGCCCTGCGGCGTCGGTGGGGCAGCGACCGTTTCGACCTTGTGATCGGCAACCCGCCGTTCGTCTCACAGATGGCGGCGGCGACGACGCGCGGCGGGGCGAGCGTCCTCGGCGGCGGCCCGTACGCGGATGTGGCCGCCGAGTTCCTGTCGCTGGCCGCCGGCCTGGTCGAGCCGGACCACGGCCGGGTCGCGTTCGTGCTGCCCCAATCGATCCTGTCGGCCCGCGACGCCGGCGCGGTGCGGGCGGAGTACGACGGGCGCGCCGAGATGATCTGGTCGTCATGGTCCGACCGCCGGGTGTTCGACGCCCATGTCTTCACGTGCGTGCTCGCGTTCGAGTTCGGCCGGCCGGCACGGGGCTCGGCGCCCTGGTCGCAGGTCGTCACCGGGCGTCGGAGCGTCCCCTCCGTGCCCGACGTGGTCGGCGCCGGCACGCTGGGCGACCGGGCCCGGCTCAACGCCAACTTCCGCGACGAGTACTACGGCATGATCCCCGCCGTCGGGGATCACGACACCGGCCCGCCGCTGGTCACCAGCGGGCTGATCGACCCGGGCGTCTGCCACTGGGGGGTGCGACCGGTGACGTTCGCCCGGCAGCGGTTCGCCGCGCCGCGGATCGACGTCGCGGCACTCGATCCGAAGATGACGCGATGGGCCGAGCGGCGGCTCGTTCCCAAGGTGCTCGTCGGCAACCAGACGCGGATCATCGAGGCGGTGTGCGACCCGACCGGGGCGTGGCTGCCGGCGGTCCCGGTCGTCGCCGTGTACCCGAACGACGGCGATCCGGCCCTGGCGTGGGAGATCGCCGCCGTGCTGACCTCCCCGGTCGCGTCGGCGTGGGCGTGGCGCCGCGGCGCCGGTACCGGCATGTCCGCCGACGCGATCCGACTCGGTCCCGTCATGCTCGCCGACCTGCCCTGGCCGACCGGCTCGCTCGGCGCGGCGGTCGCGGCGTTGCGCGCCGGCGACGCGCGCTCGTGCGCCGCGCTCGTGCTCGACGCGCACGGGATCACGGCCGGCGCCGGGCTCCTCGCGTGGTGGTCGGCGATCCTCGATCGCATCGAGTCTCGTCACCGGTGAGCGGCCGCGACGACCGGACCGGGTTGCCCGCTGGAAGAATGCCCGCGTGAACCACCTGGTCAAGCTGTTGGTGTCGGTCGCGATCGCCAGCTCGTGCGGCGGCGGCGAATCCGTGCCCTCGCTCAGCGCCGCCGGGGAGCGGGGCCGCCAGATCTCCAACGGCAACGGCTGTGGGGCATGCCACGGCACGAGCGGCGAGGGCGGGGTCGGCGGCCCGGCGTTCGTCGGTCTCGCGGGCGCCGAGGTCGAGTTGACCGACGGGACGTTCGTCACCGCCGACGAGGCCTACCTCGTCCGGTCGATCGTCGAACCGGCGGCCGACGTCCGAGCCGGCTACGTCGTGAGAATGCCGGACAACCGGCTCAGCGAGCGCGAGATCGCCGACGTCATCGCCTACATCGAGGATCTCAGCTCGGGCGGCGGCTGAGCCTCAACGCCTCCAAGGCGCCACCGGGCTCACCGCGCCCGGCCCGCCGGTGAGCACGTCGGCGCCGTCGTCGGTGACGAGGAGCGTGTGCTCGAACTGGGCGGTGCGCCTGCCGTCGGCGGTGACCGCGGTCCAGTCGTCGTCCCAGAGGCGGTAGTTGATCGTGCCGAGCGTGATCATCGGCTCGATGGTGAACGTCATCCCGGGCTCCATGACGACGCTCGCCCGGCTGTCGTAGTAGTGCAGCACCTGGACGTCGGTGTGGAACTGCTCGCCGATCCCGTGGCCGACGAACGCCCGGACCACCCCGTACTTGTGCCGCTTGGCGTGGGTCTCGATCGCCCGCCCGATGTCGGAGAGCGGCCGGCCGGGCTTGACCGCCTCGATGCCGTGCCACATGCACTCCTCGGTGACCTCGACGAGCCGCCGGCTCTCGGGGTCGACATCGCCGACGAGGAAGGTGGCGTTGGTGTCGCCGTGCACGCCGCCGATCCAGCCCGTGACGTCGATGTTGCAGATGTCGCCGTTCTGCAACGCCCGGGAGTCGGGGATCCCGTGGCAGATCACCTCGTTGACCGACGTGCAGCACGCCTTCGGGTAGCCGTGGTAGTTGACCGTCGAGGGATACGCGCCGCGTGCGACGAACGCCTCGTGCACCGCGATGTCGATCTCCTCGGTGGTGACGCCGGGGGCGACGAGGTCGCCGGCCAGCCGGAGCACCTCGGCGGCGACCGCGCCGGAGCGCCGCATCCGCTCGATGACGTCGGGCGACTTGACCCGGCCCTCGTCCCAGGGCTCGTACTCGCCGGTGTCGGCGTAGGGCGGGCGGGCGATGTGGTCGGGAACCTCGCGCATCGGGCTGACCTCGCCCTGTACCACGCGTCCCTCGGCCTTGCGGTGACAGCGCTTGTACTTGCGGCCGCTGCCGCACCAGCACGGATCGTTCGCTCTGGGCAGCGTCGAGGGGGCGGCCGTCACGGTCATCTCGACAGGATACGGCCAATTCCCGACCGCGCCGAACAGCAAGATTTCGTCAAGGTGCGGCGGTTTGCCCACGGCGAGCGGACAGTCGACCGCGGCGGGTAGCTGAGCCCGAGAATCTCTCCTGGGAGGACTGTGAAATGAACGACGAGCGGCAGCCAAGGCGACCGAATCGAATCGCACGCATGTTGGGGGCCGTGGTCGCGACGACCCTCGCGGTGGCCGGCGCCTGGAGCCCGGTCCGCGCTGACGAGCAGGACGGGCCGTCGCTCGGCTCGATGTACTCCGTCGTCGACCAGATCGGGGCCCGCGCCCTGTGGGAGCAGGGCATCACCGGCGAGGGGGTCAATGTCGCCATCATCGACACCGGGATGGCGCCGGTCGAGGCGTTGCTCGGGGCCGACAAGGTCGTCGCGATGGTCGACCTGTCGTTCGAGTCGACCGTTCCCGAGGCCGTCTACCTCGACACGTACGGCCACGGCACCCACATGGCCGGCATCATCGCCGGCCGCACGCCCGGCGCCGACCCGGCGCAGGCCGCGGATCACCCCGAGTGGTTCCTCGGCGTCGCTCCCGACGCCGGCATCGTGTCGGTCAAGGTCGGAGACAACAGTGGCGCGGTCGACATCTCGCAGGTGATCGCGGGTGTCGACTGGGTGACCGACCACGCCGACCAGTTGGACATCGGCGTGCTCAACCTGTCGTTCGCCAGCGGCTCGCTGTTGCCGTACCAGACCGACCCGCTGACCTACGCGGTCGAGCGGGCGTGGAACGCGGGGATCGTGGTCGTCGTCGCGGCCGGCAACGACGGGCGGCAGGAGAACGCGCTGGCGAGCCCGGCCAACGACCCGTACGTGATCGCCGTCGGCGCCGCCGAGGCGAAGGAGAACGGCAAGTTCAAGGTTCCGAGCTGGGCGACCAGCGGTGACGGGCTGCGCGATGCCGACGTCGCGGCGCCCGGCGCCCACATCGAGAGCCTTCGCGTGCCCGGCAGCCGGGCCGATCTCGAGCACCCGGAGGGGTACGTCGACGAGCAGTTGTTCCTCGGCAGCGGCTCGTCCCAGGCGGCGGCCGTGGTGTCGGGCGCGGCGGCCCTCATCCTCGACGCCCGCCCCGACCTCCAACCCGACGAGGTCAAGGCGCTGCTGATCGCCGACGCGGTCGAGACGTCGCCGCCATTGCCGAGGTTCTCCGGCGCCGGCGTGATCCAGCTCGACCAGATGGCCGACCTCGCGGTCCCCGCCGGCTTCGCCCAGAGCCACCCGCCGTCCGATGGCTCCGGCCTGCTCGAGCTGGCGCGCGGCGACCGCCATGTCGCGGTCAACGGCGTGCCGATCGTCGGCGAGGTCACCGTGCTCGGCACGTCGTGGGCCGGCACGTCCTGGGCCGGCACGCGCTGGGTCGGAACCTCCTGGGCCGGCGTGTCGTGGGCCGGCGTGTCGTGGGCCGGCGTCTCGTGGGCCGGCGTGTCGTGGGCCGGGGCGGAATGGACGGGGGTCTCGTGGGCCGGCACGTCGTGGGCCGGCGTGTCCTGGGCGGGAACCTCCTGGGCCGGTGAGAACTGGACCGGCGCCTCGTGGAGCGGGGTGTCGTGGGCCGGCACGTCGTGGGCCGGAAGCACGTGGACCGGCGTGTCGTGGGCCGGCACGTCATGGGCCGGCACGTCGTGGGGCGGCGTGTCGTGGGCCGGCGTCTCCTGGGCCGTCGACTCCTGGAGCTGAGCGGCCCGCGCCGAACGCGGCGTCGAGATCGTTCCCCCGAGCGGTCCGGCCGGCGGCCGGGCCGTTTCGGCGGTCGAACACCTGTTCCAAATGTCAAGATTGTGTCAAGAGGCGTGCCGAATGCCGTCGACGGCGGACCGTTGCGGGTCGACGCACTGCAAGCACCCGAGGAAGCGCCAGACTGTGACACGGACGTCGCAATTGCACGAGAGCGAATCGAGACCGCGTCGCGCGTTCACCGGGCCGGTCATCGACGCCCCGCTGCGCCATCCGACGGCCGCGGTGTTCGGCCTCGGGGTGCTGCTGGCGGCGACGACGCTGGCGCTCATCCACTTCGGCGTCGGGGCGGGGGCGCTCCGGCACGGCCACATGTGGATGGTGCCCTACCTCGCGGTCGGCTTCGCGCTCGCCGAGCGGTTCTCCTTCCATCTCGAGTTCCGCCGGGAGGCGGTCGCGTTCTCGCTGTCCGAGGTGCCGACGGCGATGGCGCTCGTCTTCCTCGACGTGCGGATCGCCCTGATCCTGCGGTTGCTCGGCAGCGTGACGATGATGACGTCGCTGCGCCGCCGCCAGTTCTACAAGCTGTTCTTCAACCTGTCCTTGTACGGGTGCGAGATCGCGCTGGCGTACGTCGTGCTGCACCTGATCGCCGGGCCGGCGGAGCAGAACGAGATCATCGTGCTGTTCGCCGTCGGCGTGGCCCTCGTGGTCGCGTCGTTCACCGGGATGCTGATCGTGTCGGTGGCGCTCTCGATGTACGAGGGCGGGCTGGCGGAGCGCATCGCCCTCGAGCTCCGCAGCTCGGGCTTCGTGCCACCGTTGAGTGCGCTGATCTCCTTCGCCTGCCTGGCGCCCGCGTTGGCCAGACCCGAACTCGCCCTGGTGACCGTGATCCCGATCGCCGCGGTCTGGTGGCTCCTCCAGCGCTACGGCACCCTTGCCCAGCAGTTCCGCGATCTGAACGCGCTGCATCGGTTCTCCCACGCCATCGGGGGCACCCTCGTGCTCGACGAGATCGTCGAGATCGCGCTCGGGCGGGCGCGGATGCTCCTGCGCGCCGACACCGGGGGGCTGCTCGTCTTCTCCAGCGACGGCGCCGTCATCGCCGCGAGTCGCCACGGTCCGATCGACCGCTGGCTCCCGACCGAGCGGAACGACCCGGCGTGGGCCGAGGTGTTCGACGCGGCGTCGCCGGTGTGGCTGGCGTCGGGCGTCGGCGGACCGTGCGTCGCCGACGGGCCAGCGGTCGGGCGGGCGCTGGCGATGCCGGTCGTCGACGGCGGTGAGTCGCTCGGGCTCCTGATCATGGCCGACCGGTCGGGCGTCGCCGACGCGTTCTTCGAGTCCGACGAGTCGAGCATCGAGTCGCTGGCGAGCCAGCTCGCGACGAGCGTCCGCAAGGCGATCCTGCACGCCGGCATGGAGCACGCCGCGCTGCACGACGCGCTCACCGGCGACTACAACCGGGTGGCCTTCGAGCGGCAGGTCAACGACGAGCTGGTCGGGTCGGACTGCACCGGCGGCGCGGTGCTGATGCTCGACTTGGACAAGTTCAAGGAGGTCAACGACACGCTCGGGCACCACGTCGGCGATCGCGTGCTCGTCCAGTTCGCCCGCCGCGTCCGGGAGCTGCTCGGTCCCGACGACATCTTCTCCCGGTTCGGAGGCGACGAGTTCGCCCTGTTCGTGCGCCGCGCCGAGATCAGCGGCTTTCGGGCCCTCGCCGACGAGATCCTGACCGCGTCGTACGCCCCGCTGCACCTCGACGACCTCGACGTCGTCGTCACGACGAGCATCGGCATCGCCGCGGTGACCGACGACGACCGGGACGCCGCCGCCGTGCTCCGCCGCGCCGACATCGCGATGTACTCGGCGAAGAACGAGCACGCCGGGTTCGAGTTCTACCGCGAGGAGATCGACCGCCGAACCCCCGAGCGCCTCTCGCTCCTCGGCGATCTCCGCGACGCCATCGAGCTCGGCGATCTCGACGTCCACTATCAACCGAAGATCAACCTCGCCACCGAGGTGGTGACCGGCGCCGAGGCGCTCGTCCGGTGGCACCACCCGACCCGCGGCTGGGTCTCGCCCGACGACTTCATCGCCGTCGCCGAGGAGACCGGGCTGATCAAGCGGGTCACCGACCAGGTGTTGACCAAGGCGTTGCAGGCGGCGCGGTCCTGGCACGCGGCCGGCCACCTCCTGCGCGTCGCGGTCAACCTGTCCACGCACGACCTGCTCGACGAGCTCCTCGCCGAGCGGATCGCCCGCCTGCTCGAGCAGCACGGCATGGCCCCGTCGTTGCTGACCCTCGAGATCACCGAGTCGTCGCTGCTCGCCGACACCCCGCGCACGATGACGACGATCGAGCGGCTGCGCCGGCTCGGCGTCCAGCTCTCCCTGGACGACTTCGGCACCGGCTACTCCTCGCTCAGCTATCTGCGCCGGCTGCCGGTCACGGAGTTGAAGGTCGACCGGAGCTTCGTGAGCAACCTGCTGCTCGACAAGCAGGACGAGGTGATCGTCCGTTCGACCATCGACCTCGGCCACAACCTCGGGTTGCAGGTCGTCGCCGAGGGCATCGAGAGCTCCCCGGTGCTCGATCGTCTCGCCGACCTCGGCTGCGACATCGGTCAGGGTTACTGCATCTCCCGCCCGCTCCCCTTCGAGCTGTTCGAGCGCTGGCTGACCACGACCGAATATCGGATCGGGGAGTTCCCGACCCCCGAGGCGAGCGTCGCGGTCTGATCCCGCCCGCGATCACCCGAGCGCCGGCAGCGACCAGAGCAGCGACTCGAGCAGGAGCCGCTCGTTCGGGTTCCGCTCGAGCGACTCGAGCGCGCCGTGGATGCGGGCGACGGCGGCCGCTGTCCCCGCGGGGTCGCCCCGCTCGGCGACGACGTCGTCCCGATAGGTCGCGGCCAGCGTCGCCAGGCCGCTCCGCATCTCGTCGGTGCGGTGTCGGCGGAGCTCGCGCTTGTGGCGATCCTCGAGTTGCTTGCGCCCGCTTCCCCGCTCGCCGTGCGCCTTGATCCGCTCGTCGAGCTCGGCGGCCTCGAGCGCGTGACGCGCCGCCAGCGGCTCGGCCGCGTCCTCGATCAGCGAGAGCAAGGTCGCCGCGGTGCGCATCACGGAGTGCCCGGAGCCGTCGAGCTCGCGCGGCGCGTCGGCGAACGCGGCCCGCCGGGCGGCGAGGCCGGGGTCGGTGGCGAGCAGACGGGCGCGATCGAGGTCCCCGTGCGCCGCGCCGGCCGCCGCTGTGGCCTCGGCCGGGCCGATGCCCTCGGCGACCAGGCGGGCCGCGATCAGGTCCGGGGTGAGCGCGCGGAACTCGATCCGCACGCAGCGCGACGAGATCGTGGCGAGGTCGGCGGGCACGAAGTCGGTGAGGATCACGAAGACCGTCGAATCCGGCGGCTCTTCGATCGTCTTGAGCATCAGCGCCGCGCCTTCGGGTCGCAGCAAGTGGAACTCGTCGAGGACGAGCACCTTGCGCGCCCCCTCGCTCGGCGCCAACGACGCGACGCGGACGATCTCGCGGGCCTGGTCGGCCGAGATCGCCGGCCCGCTGCGGCGGACCTCGCGGACGTCGGGGTGCTCGCCGCGCAGGATCAGGTCGGCGTCGCGCCGCCCCGTGCCCTCGTCGCCGGCGATGAGCAGCGCGGCGAACGCCCGCGCCGCCTGGAGCTTCGTCGAGCCGGTCGGGCCGTTGAAGAGGTAGGCGTGGACCGGGGCGGCGGCCGCGGCGCGCAGCTGGGCGACGGCGGTCGGCTGCCCGACCACTCCGTCCCACACCGTCGCCGACGCGGTCAAACGAGCCCCCGCTCGGAGAGCGTCAGGTAGATGTGCTCGGCGACCTGGTCGATCGTGCCGACCGCCTCGACGGTCACCCAGTGGTCGCGGTGCTCGGCGGCGAGCTGGCGGAAGCCGGCGATGACCCGCTCGTGGAAGGCCCGTCCCGCCTCCTCGAACCGGTCGAGGTTCCGGCGGCTCATCCGCTCGGAGATGATCTCGTCGGGCGTGTCGAGGAACACGACGACGTGCGGCCATAAGCCCTCGATGGCCCAGTCGTTGAGCGCGCGGATCCGATCGATGTCGAGTTCGCGCCCGTACCCGAGATGGGCGATCGAGGAGTAGACCGAGCGGTCGCTGACGACCGACCGGCCGGCGTCGAGTGCCGGGCGGATCACCTCGGCCGTGTGCTGTGCCCGTTCGGCGGCCGTGACCAGCGCCTCGGCCCGCGGCACGAGCGCGTGGGTCGCGGTGTCGCGCATGAACGCGCCGAGATCGGTCCCGCCGGCGCCGCGCGTCAGGACGGCGCCGATCCGAGCTGCGAGCCGCCCGGACTGCGTCGACTTGCCGCTCCCCTCAGCGCCCTCGAAGGCGATGTACACCGGCCCGGTCGTCATCGGTCATCCAGCGTAACGACTGCGTCTGACACCGATCGCGACGCCGCGCCGTGACCGGCCGCGCGGCCGGCGCCGGTCGAGTCCGCGGACCGCGCGCACGCCGTGGAACCAGCGGTCGAGGGGCACTAGGAGGTCTTCTTCGCCGCCGCCTTCTTCTTCTTCGCCGCCGCCTTCTTCTTCTTTGCCGCCGGCTTCTTCTTCGCCGGCCGCTTCTTCTTCGGCGCGCCACCCTTCGCCGCGACGGCCTCCCGTCGGATCGCCAGCAGCTCGTACGCCCGCTCCGGCGACATCTCTTCCAGCCGGTCGCCCTTGCCGAGCGACGCGTTGGTCTCGCCGTCGGTGACGTACACGCCGAACCGGCCGTCCTTGGCGGTGACCGGCCGCTCGCTGACCGGATCGACCCCGAACTCGCGCAGCGGCCCCTTCGCCGCCATGTTCTGCCCGCCACGCTTGTAGACCTTCGGCTGGCTGAAGATCTGCAGCGCCTGGTCCATGGTGATCTCGAAGAGCTGATCCTCGGAGTCGATGTTGCGATAGTCCTTGTCCTTCACGACGTACGGCCCGTAGCGGCCGTTGTTCGCGTAGATCGGCACGCCGTCGGCCGGGTCGTCGCCGAGGTGGCGTGGCAGCTGGAGCAGCGCGGTCGCCTCGTCCATCGTGATCCGTTCGAGGATCATCGTCTTGAACAGGCTCGACATCTTCGGCTTCTCCATGCCGGGGGGCGGGTCGTCGTGGTCGCCCCACTGCACGTACGGCCCGTAGCGGCCGTTCTTGGCGTAGACGGGCAGGCCGTCGAGGACGCCGATCGGAGCGTCGGACTTCGGCGCGGCCAGCAGCTCGACCGCCTTGGCGATGTCGAGCTCGTCGGGCGTCAGGTCGTCGGGCACGCTCGCGGTGTCGTCGCCGCGCTTGACGTACGGGCCGTACTTGCCCGGTTTGACGACGATCAGGCCGCCGTCGGGATGCTCGCCGAGCGGGAACGTGTTGATCTCCGCCGCGTCGATCTCGTCGAGGTTCTCTTCGACGAGCCGCTTGAGCCCGAGCAGCGCGTCGTCGCCGAACCCGGCCTCGGCCGTGATCGCCTCGGTGTCGCCGTCGCCGCTGTCGCCGAAGTAGAAGCGCTTCAGCCACTTGTCCTTCTGCCGGTCGCCGCGGGCGATGGCGTCGAGGTCGGCGTCGATCGACGCCGTGAAGTCGTAGTCGACCAGGTTGTCGAAGTGCTCCTCGAGGAGCCGGATGACGGCGAACGCGGTCCACGTGGGGACGAGCGCTTGACCCTTCTTCCACACGTAGCCGCGGTCTTGGATGGTCTGGATGATCGACGCCCAGGTCGATGGACGCCCGATGCCGAGCTCTTCGAGCCGCTTGACGAGCGAGGCCTCGGTGTAGCGCGCCGGCGGCGAGGTGGAGTGCCCGTTGGGCTCGATCGAGGCGATCGAAACCTCGTCGCCCTGGACGAGCGGCGGCAGCAGCGCCTCGCGCTCGGCCGCGTCGTCGCCGGTCTCCTCCTTCGACGCGACGTACACCGCCCGGTACCCGGGGAACGTGATCGTCGTGCCCGAGGCGGCGAACTCGCAGTCGGTCAACTCGCCTGACGTGCGGTCGGCGGAGTTGGCGCCGAGCCGCACGCTGACGGTGACGCCGGTCGCGTCGGCCATCTGCGACGCAAGCGTGCGCTGCCAGATCAACCGGTAGAGGGCCAGATCCTGATTGTTCAGCTCGGCGGCGACCTGGTTCGGCGAGCGGTACGGCGTGGTCGGGCGGATCGCCTCGTGCGCCTCCTGGGCGTTCTTGACCTTCGACGAGTACAGCTTCGGCGACGGGCTGAGGTACTGCCGCCCGTACTCGCTGCTGATCGCCGCGCGGGTCGCCTGCAACGCCTCGGCGGAGAGGACGACGTTGTCGGTTCGCATGTAGGTGATGAAGCCCCGCTCGTAGAGCCCCTGCGCGATGCGCATCACCTGTGACGACGACAGCCGCAGCTTGCGGCCGCCCTCCTGCTGGAGCGTCGACGTCATGAACGGGGGCTTGGGCGACGACCGGTACGGCTTCTCCTCGACCGACCGAACAGCGAAGTCGGCCCCGTCGAGGCCGTCGGCGAGCGAGCGGGCGCGACCTTCGTCGAGCGCGACCACCTTGTCCGACGGCCGGCCCTGGTCGTCGAAGTCCTTGCCGGTGGCGACCTTCGTGCCGTCGACGGACACCAGCTTGGCGTCGAAGGGCGGTGCGGTCGCCGTGACGACGTCGATGTCCCAGTAGTCGGCGGTGACGAACGCGATCCGCTCCCGCTCGCGCTGGACGATCAGGCGCACCGACGGGCTCTGCACCCGACCGGCCGACAGGCCGCGGTTCACGCGGCGCCAGAGGACCGGCGACACCTCATAGCCGTACAGCCGGTCGAGGATCCGCCGGGTCTCGGCCGCGTCGACCAGGCCGTAGTCGAGGTCGCGGGGGTTGCTCACCGCGTGGTCGATCGCCGACTTGGTGATCTCGTGGAAGACCATCCGCTTCACGGGGACCTTCGGCTTGAGGTATTCGAGGAGGTGCCAGGAGATGGCCTCGCCCTCGCGGTCCTCGTCGGTCGCGAGGTAGAGCTCGGAGGCGTTCTTGAGCGCCGCCCGCAGGTCTTTGATCACGGTCTTGCCGCGCTCGGTCAGCTCGTAGGTCGGCTTGAAGCCGTTGTCGACGTCGATGTTCAGACCCTTCGACGGCAGGTCGGCCACGTGGCCCACCGAGGCGCGCACGTCGTAGTCGCTGCCGAGGAATTTCGAGAGCGTCTTCGCCTTCGCTGGCGACTCCACGATCACGAGGGGCTTGGTCATCTGTGCCTTTGGCTAGGGGTTGGGGACGGCGTTGTCAAGGCGCAGTGTGCCGTGAACTCTCGCATTCCGCATCTGCGAAGCCGGTGACCCATCCCCCCGAAGTAGCCTCGGCCGCCTTGATTCACCCCAACGTCACCCCGCGCCGGGCCGCCGCCTGGTCGGTGGCGAGCTGTGCGTTGGCGGTCGCCGGATGCGCCGCGTCCGACGGCGGCGCCGGCCCGTCCGCGGAGGGCGGCTCGCCGACCGCGGAGGGCGGCTCGCCGACCGGCGGGCCGGCGACCGGACAGGTGTCGGCGGCGTCCGACGCCCCCACGGCGGCCACGGCCGACCCGGCCGGCACCGCCGCGCCGGCGACCGACCGGCCGGCGACCGACCCGCCGGCGACCGACCAGCCGGCGACCGACCAGCCGGTCACGAACCCGCTGGTCACGAACCCTCCGGCGGTCGACCCGCCCGGCACCCAACCGCCGCCGGCCCGCGACCTCTCGTTCCTCTGGATCGACCCCGAGGAGATGGTCGCCGCGTGGGCCGCGGCGAACGGCGCGCTGAGCGCGGCGGGCGGCGGCCCCCGGCTCGAGCTGACATCGGGCGACCTGGCGATCGCCCCGCTGGCGAGTGCGGGCGACGGATTCGCGGCGGTCGACGTGTTCCCCGACGGATTCCTGTCCGGCACGATCGATCCCGGTGGAGAGGTTTCGGCGCTGGTCATCACGACCGACCCGACCGGCGAGACGGCCGCTTCGGTGTTGGCGTCGTCGCTCGACGCGGTCGTGGCGACATGGGCCGGGTTCGGCGTCGACGGCCAGGAGTTCTCGGTCGCCGTCGATGCCGCCTACGCCGACCTCGTGTCCGGCGGCCCGACCGTGGGCGAGCAACGGTTCGTGCGCGGTCCCGACGGCCTCACCTACGTGGCGGTCCTGAGCGTGATCGACGATGTCGTCGACGGGGCGCCCGCGCTCGAGGTCGCCGTCATTCCGGTCCCCGATGAAGAGGTCGCCCGCTCGATCGTCGAGCTGCTCCGGGTCGAGATGCGCGCCGTGACCGGCTGACGCCGCCAGCGCAACGTTCTCGCAACGTCGCCGTGCGCCGGAACGGCCGAACGGGGGCGCCCGTAGGATCGGCGGCGTGGTCGAAGATCCCGACGCCATGTGGAAGCCGGGGTACACCGCGCCGGCCGCCGATCACCACGGTGGCGGCCCAGCGGACGGCGAACCCGCCCCGCGCCGCGGGTTGCCCGACCGCTTCCGACCGGCCGCCACGCCGCGAAGGGCCCGGCGCGCCGACTCGCTGTCGACCGTGAGGACCGCGCGCACCTCGCGTCCGATCCCGATCGCCGGGAGCGAGGGCAGCGGCGGTCGCGGGGTTGGCGGCCGACCGGTGGCCGATGCCCCCCGGGGCGACAGCGCGGCGTGGCTCGTCGAGCACGCCCCCGAGCCGTCGTCGGCGAGCGGCCGCCGCCGGCCGCGCGTCGCGTCGCGCGTCGCGTCGGCGCTCGCCGTCATCGCCGCGCTGGCGGTCGCCGCTGTGGTCGCCACCTCGCTCCTCGGCGACGACTCGGCGCCACCGCGCCGTCCGGCGCCGGGCGAGGTGGCCGGCGCCGACGAGCGGCGCCTCCCGACCGAGGTCGACCGGCTGTGGTCGACCGTGCTGCCCGGGACCGGCAACGCCCTCTCGTCGACCGTGTTCGTCGACGGGCGCGACCTGGTCGTCGCGGTGGTCGATGACGGCAGCAGGAACCGCTCGATGATCGCGGGGATCGACGCGACGTCGGGCGCGCCGCGGTGGCGGCGAAGCTTCTCGTTCGCACCGCCGGAGGTGTCGCTGCTCGGGGTGATCGACGGCGTCGTCCTCGTCGAGCAGCGGGATCTGGCGGGGCCCCGGTTGATCGGCCTCGCGTCGGTCGACGGCGCCACGCTCTGGGAGCGCGAGACGCCCGGGGGCAGCGTCAACACGGTCCTGCTCGGGACCGACGTCGTGTCCAACCTGTCGGCGACCGTCAACGGCCTGATCACGTTCGTCGATCCGCGGACCGGCCAGCCGGTCGGGGACGTCGTCGGCGAGTCGCTGAGCACGGATCTCGCCGGCACGTGGTACTTCGCCTGGGGGAGCAGCATCGTCTCGATCGATCTCGCCAACGGCTGGTCCGAGCCGGTCGTCGTCGTCGGCGACCGGTCGGCGAGCGATGAGTTGGTCGTGATCGACGGCCGCCTGCTCGCCGCCGGGGCGGACGGTCGTGTCTCGGAGTTGACCGGCGCGTCGACCGGGCGCGCGGTCGCCGGGGCGGATGATCTGCCGTCGGTCGACTCGATGTTCCCGGCCGGTGGGTCGTCGTTCGTCGGTTTGGGCGGCGGGCAGGTGTTCGGGGCCGAACTCGTCGACGACCGGGTCCGCACGACGTGGACCCGGGCTGCGGCGTTGCGCGGTTTCGCCCTGACCGAGCGCGGGCTCGTGCTCTCCTTGAGCGACGCCACCGCCGGGTTCGCCGACGGCGTCGACCTGGTCGTGGTCGACGGCGTCACCGGCGACCGGCTCGGCGGGGCGGGCGCGGGCGGCGAGCCGGCCGAGCTGCCGCTCATCGTCGGCGACGGGTTCGTCACCGTGACCGAGGGGGTGGACGGGGTCGCCCGTCTCGGTCACGACCTCGACGGCGCCGAGATGTGGAGACTGCCCGTTGCCGGCAAGCTCCGGGTGGGCGACGGGTTGATCGTCGTGATGGACAACACGCCGTCGGGCTTCCGGCTGACCGCGTACGGCTCGGCCGGCTGATCTCACCGGGCCGCCGAGCCGCCGAACGCCGGCCGCTCGCCGCTCGCCGGGCCGGTACCGTTGCGAACCGATGGCACCCGTGCCCGAACTCGGCTGGTCCGCCCCGCTCGACGCGGCGTGGCGCAAGCTCGGGTCGCCCGGCGACCCCTGCCGGGTGTCGCGGCTCGACCGGGGGTGGAGCACGGCGATCCGGTCGATGGCCGAGGCGCGCGGCGAGGCGCCGCCGGTCCGGCTGCGCAACGTCGGCGCCGACGTCGCGGTCGGCGACTGGATCGTGCCGTCCGGCGACGGCGAGCGGGTCGACCACGTCATCGAGCGGACCTCGGCGTTCACCCGTCGCGCGTCGTTCGACGGGATGCGCGCCGTGTCCCAGACGATCGCCGCCAACGTCGACGTCGTCTTTCTGGTCCACGCCCTCGGTTCGCCGCCGAGCCCGCGCCGCCTCGAGCGGGAGCTCGTGTTGGCGTTCGACTCCGGCGCCCGGCCGGTGGTCGTGCTCACCAAGACCGACCTCGTCGACGACGCGCCGAGCGCCAGGGAGTCGTTGAGCGATGTGACGCTCGGCGTCCCGGTCATCCTGGCGAGCGGCGTCACAGCCGAGGGGATCGACGAGATCCGCGACTGCGCGGCGGGCAACCGGACCCTCGTGTTCCTCGGCGCCAGCGGTGTCGGCAAGTCGACGCTGGTCAACGCGTTGCTCGGCGCCGACCGGCAGGCCACCTTCGCGGTCAGGGTCGGCGACCAACGGGGCCGCCACACGACGGTCGCCGCCGAGCTCGTCCCCCTCCCCGGCACCGGGTGGCTGATCGACACCCCGGGCGTGCGGGCGGTCAGCCTCTGGCTGTCGGGCAACGGCATCGAGCGGACGTTCGCCGACGTGTTCGACCTGATGGACAGCTGCCGGTTCCGGGACTGCAAGCACGATCGAGAGCCGGGGTGCGCCGTGCAACGGGCGATCGCCGACGGCGAGCTCGATCCGATCCGGCTGCGCAGCCTCGAACGGCTGGTCGAGGAGGAGGCGGCGTTGGAGGAGGAGCAGCGCGCCCACGACAAGGCCGCGGATCGCCGGACCGGAGGGCGGACCCGCCCGCCCGAGCAGTCCGAGTTCGACGACCTCTGACGCCCTCTGGCGTCGCGCGTCAGAGCGTGGCGAGCGACCAGCCGGTCGGCGACCGCGACCAGAGCGTCGCGTCGACGACGGCGGCGAGCGGCAGCGGGCCGTAGAGGTGGGGGAATCGCTCAGGGCTCCCCGGCGCGGGCGGTTCGTCGCGAATCTCCGCGCCGACGAGTTCGGTGTCGATGGCGAGGAGCACGAGCTGGTCGACGTCGGCGTAGAACCGGTTGGCGACGCCCTCGACCTGGTCGGGGCGCGAGCAGTGGATGAACCCCTCCTCGGCGAGCGTCCGTCCGCGCGTCGACATCGTGTACACGCCGTCGCCGAACGCGGCCGCCCAGTCGTCGGGCAGGGCGAGGTGGAGGATCGGGTCGCCGGCGTCGGTCATCGGCGAGATGCTACGGCGGCTCGAGCGCCATCGAGACGGTCGCCCGGTGGCTCACCGGACCCAGCACCGCGCCGATGATCGGGATGTCGGTGCCGTCGACGTACGTGACCGTGACCGCCACGATCGATCCCGAGACGGCGGTCTCGACGGCGATCGGCAGGTCGACCGCGCGCCGAGCGGCGGCGGAGGCCGCGGCCGCCGGGCTCGCCGAGACGCTGGCCGCCCGCGCGCCCTCGCGCGCCGCCAGCTCGACGGCCAGCTCGTTGCGGATGGCGACACCGATCTGGGTCACCCCGAGGATCACGATCACGACCACCGGCAGCGCGACCGCGAACTCGACGGTCGCCTGGCCGTTTTCCGACGCGGGTGGTGAGGCGGTTGGCGCCGCCGCCGTCCTGGACGGTGCCGTCCGGTCCTGTCGCCGGGTCGCGCTCACACCCGATCGATGACCGAGTCGATCACGCGGTTGAACAGGCTGCTGACGCGGGCCGCGCCGCCGCCCGCCGTGGCCCAGGCGACCACCAGGAGGGCGACGAGCGCTGCCGCCAGCAGCACGAGGGCGTACTCCGTCGTCGCCTGGCCGTGCTCGTCGGCGAGTCGCAGGCGGGAGGCGGCGAGCCGATCGCCGAGGGCGCGCCGGACGTGGTCGGCGTAGACCTGGACGAACGCGATGACGGAGAGGAGTCGGGTGGGCATCGTGGGCCTCCGTTGGAGATGGGGCTGCGGGTCACCAGGTCGATCCACCCAGCGACGAAAGGGCGGCGAGCACCGCCGGAGCGATCGCGACGAGAACGAACGAGGGCAGCGTGCAGGTCACCAGCGGGAACGTCAGCCGCACCGGCAGACGACGCGCCGCGGCCTCGTCGAGCCGCCGCCGCTCGGCGCGGGCGTCGTGGGCGAGTTGGTCCAACATCGGCTCGAGCGGCAGGCCGTAGCGGTCCGCCGCCCCGAACGCGTCGGCCACCGCCGCCGCACGCGGCCCGAGCACGTCGGCCAGGGCGTCGAGCGCCTCGCCGAGCGGCACGCCACGGTCGAGCCGGTGGACGACCGCCTCGAAGGCCGGGCGAACCGGCGGCGGCGCCGAATGCGACGCGTCGCGCACGGCGAGTTGAGGCGTCAGGCCGGCGTGGACGAGCAGGACGACCCGCTCGACCGAGTCGGGGAACGAGCGATGTGCCGCGCGCTGCCGCCGCCGCTCGCCGAGGGTCGGGCCGAGCGCCCGGGCGGCGGCCAGCCCGAGGAGACCGATCGCCGGCACGAGCCAGCCGAGCACGACGACGAGCAGCGCGGCGATCGCCGCCGCCGCCGTCCGCCGAGCGAACACGCGACGGCGCCCGAGCGAGCGATCGGGCATGCCGGCGGGGGCCGGCCGCGGCGGCCGGGTCAGCCGCGGCCGTCCGAACGCGCCGAGCACGACGACGATCGCGCCCGCCGCGACGGTGGCCCCCATCGAATCGAGCGCCGCGGCGGTGGCCCCCATCGAGCCGAGCGCCGCGAGGATGGCGCCCGCGTCGAGCGTCGCGGCGGTGGCGCCGGTTGAGTCGAGTGTCGCCGCGGCGGTGGCGCCGGTTGAGTCGAGTGCCGCCGCGACGGTGGCACCCGCGTCGAGTGTCGCGCGGGTGGCGCCGGTTGAGTCGAGTGCCGCGGCGGTGGCGCCTGTCGGGCCGGGTCTCGCGGCGGCGAGGCAGCGCATCAGCCCGCTCCGCCGACGATCCGCCGCATCCAGAACCAACCGCCGGCGTTCAGCCCGATGCCGATCGCCACACACGCTGCGCCGACCGGTGACGCCAACGCGGCGCGCACGTCGTCGTCGGTGACCAGCAGCAACCCGAGGACGGCGACCGGGACCAGCGTGAGCACGTGCGCCGAGAGGCGGGCCTGCGCGGCTTGCGCGGCGCGCTCCTGATCGTCGGCGGCTCGCTGGCGGAGGGCGGCGGCCACGCGGTCGAGCGGGGCGGCGGCCGATCCGCCGAGGCGACCGCAGACCGCCACGACCGACAGCGCCAGCCCGAGGTGATCGTTCCGGGCGCGACCGCTCCGGCGGCGACCGGCCCGGCTGCGACCGCGGGTGGGTTTGCCGTGTCGGGCCGCGTCCTCGACGGTGCGACCGGCCCGGCCTCGCCCGCCGGTGGGTTCGCCGTGTCGGGCCGCGTCCTCGACGGTGCGACCGCGGTCGAGCCCGAGCCCGCGGGTGGGTTCGCCGTGTCGGGCCGCGTCCTCGACGGTGCGACCGGCCCGGCCGCGCCCGCCG
>JBFGCT010000024.1:0-31069 GCA_041581055.1 Ilumatobacteraceae bacterium
CGCACGGGCCAGATTCGCACGGGCCAGATTCGCACGGGCCAGATTCGCACGGGCCAGATTCGCGCGGGCCAGATTCGCACGGGCGAGATTCGGACGGCACGACGGGTGGGCGACCAGCTCCGGGGGGCGCCGGTTGCGGATCGTGGTCGCCGGGGTGGTACACCGCACACCGATGACGATGAGCTTCGACGACGCCTGCGCCGCGGTGTGCGCGCCGGGGACGATGTTCGAGATCGTCGAGGCGGAGGTGCGCGGGGCGCCGACCAAGGTCTTCGCCGGGACCCCGCCGAACATCCGCGCCCTCTTCGCGCTGGCCGCCGCCCGGACCGACGACTTCCTCGTCTACGAGGACGAACGCTGGCCGATGCCCCGCCTGCTCGGGCTGGCCGGGCAGATCGGCCACGCCCTGGTGCGCGACCTCGGCGTGACCAAGGGCGACCGGGTGGCGATTGCGATGCGCAACTCGCCGGAGTGGATCGCCACGTTCGTCGCGATCACCTCGGTCGGGGCGGTGGCGGTCCCGCTCAACGCCTGGTGGGTGACCGACGAGCTCGTGTTCGCCCTCGGCGACTCGGGGTCGAAGGTCGTCCTCGCCGACGACGAGCGACTCGACCGGATCCTGGAGGCCGATGCCGGCGCGGTGGCGGCGACCGTCGTCCTGGTCCGATCGGACGAGCACGCGCCGGCCGGCGTCGTCAAGCTCGACGACCTTCTCGTCGACGGCGCGACGATGCCCGGGGTCGACATCGATCCCGACGACGACATCACGATCCTGTACACGTCGGGGACGACGGGCCGGCCGAAGGGCGCGGTGTCCACCCACCGCGCGGTGCTCAGCGCGCTGATGTGCTTCGCCGCGCGGGGCGCGGTCGCCGCCCTCCGGGATCCCGCGCCGCCCTCGGGCGACGGCGAGCGGCCGGCGGCCGCGCCGCAGGCCGCGTTCATGCTGTGCGTGCCGCTGTTCCACGTCACCGGCCTGATCCCGGTGATGCTCGGGTCGTTCGTCGGCGGCTCAAAGTTGGTGATGACCCACAAGTGGGATCCGGACCGGGCCCTGGAGTTGATCGAGCGGGAGCGGGTGACCCACTTCGTCGGTGTCCCGACGATGAGCTGGGACCTGCTCGAGGCGCCGACGTTCGCCGGCCGCGACACGTCGAGCCTGCGCTCGGTCGGCGGCGGCGGCGCGCCGATGCCGCCCGAGTTGGTCAAGCGGATCGACGACAGCTTCGACCACGGCCGGCCGAGCCTCGGCTACGGCATGACCGAGACCAACGCGTACGGCCCGCAGAACACCGGCGACGACTTCGTCGCCCACCCCACCTCGACCGGCCGCCCGGTTCCGCTGATGGACCTGCTGGTGACCGACCTCGACGGCAACGCCCTGCCGCCGGGCGAGACCGGCGAGATCTGGTTCGGCGGCCCGACCCTGATCCGCGGCTACTGGAACCGACCGGACGCCACCGCCGAGACGATCGTCGACGGCTGGCTGCGCTCGGGCGACATCGGGCGGATCGACCGCGACGGGTTCGTCTATGTCAGCGACCGGGCCAAGGACATGGTCCTGCGCGGCGGCGAGAACATCTACTGCGCCGAGGTCGAGGCGGCGATCTACGAGCATCCCGCCGTCTACGAGGCGGCGGTGTACGGCATTCCCCACACGCGGCTCGGCGAGGAGCTCGCGTGCCACGTGATGCCGAAGCCCGGGGCGTCGCTCGACGCCGGCGAGCTGCAGCGATTCCTCGGCGAGCGGCTGGCCAAGTTCAAGGTCCCGACGGCGGTCACGGTGGTCGACCAGCAGCTCCCGCGCAACGCGTCGGGCAAGATCCTCAAACGCGAGCTGCGCGACGCCACACTCGCCGTCCGCTGACCTCGCCGTCCGCCACAAACGCCGTCCGCCACACTCGCCGTCCGCTGACCTCGCCGTCCGCCACAAACGCCGTCCGCGATCCTCGCCGTCCGCCGTCCTCGCCGTCCGCCACAACCGCCGTCCACCGAGCTCGCCAGCGGCCGGCGTGCGCCGGTGTCTATCCTGAGTCGGTGGTCGCGTTGCGGTTCGCCAAGGCGTTTCGACGCCACGTCGACTGCCCCGACGCGAACGTGACGGGGAGCACCGTCGGCGAGGTGTTCGAGACCTACTTCGCCGATCGACCCGACGTGCGCAGCTACGTGCTGGACCCATCGGGCGCCGTGCGCAAGCACGTCGCGGTGTTCCGCAACAACGACCAGATCGTCGATCGCGTCGGACTGACCGACTCGGTCGCGGACGGCGATCGAGTCGACGTCTTCCAGGCCCTCTCGGGAGGTTGAACATGACCGACACCACCGCGTTGATCGGAACCCGCAAGGGGTTGTTCACGGTGACGCTGGGCGACGGCGGGCCGGAGCTCGCAGCTCCGGAGTTCCTCGGCACGCCGGTGACCAACGCGCTGCGCGACCCCCGCGACGGCGCCGTCTACGCGTCGCTCGACCACGGGCACTTCGGCGTCCACGTGCACCGCCGCGACGACGGCGGCGACTGGACCGAGATCGCCGCGCCCGAGTACCCACCGAAGCCGGAGGGCGTGTCCCACGTCAACCCGATGTCGCAGAAGGAGGTCGACTGGTCGACCCAACTCGTGTGGGTGATCGAGCCGGGACACGCCGACGATCCCGGCGTGCTGTGGTGCGGCACGATCCCGGGCGGCCTGTTCAGATCGCCCGACCGCGGCGACTCGTGGGAGCTCGTCGAGTCGCTCTGGAACGTCCCCGCCCGCGGCAAGTGGTTCGGCGGGGGGTACGACGACGCCGGGATCCATTCGATCAGCGTCGACCCGCGCGGCCCGGGGCGGCTGCTGGTCGGGCTGTCGTGCGGCGGCGCGTGGCGCACGCAGGACGGCGGCGCGTCGTGGGAGGTCGCGGCCCACGGGATGCGGGCCAACTTCGTCCCGCCCGAGCTCGAGTACGACCCCGACGCGCAGGATCCGCACCGGCTGGCCCGCTGCGCGGCCGACCCCGACGTTGTCTGGTGCCAGCATCACTGCGGGATCTTCAAGACGACCGACGACGGACGCCGGTGGGAGGAGATCACCGAGGCGGGGCCGTCGACGTTCGGATTCGCCGTCGCCGCCCATCCGGCCGACCCGGACACCGCCTGGTTCGTGCCGGCGGTCAGCGACGAGGTGCGGGTGCCGGTCGGGGGCAAGTTCGTCGTCACCCGGACACGCGACGGCGGCCGGTCGTTCGACGTGCTCGACGCCGGCCTGCCGGAGGCGGCCTCCTACGACCTCGTCTACCGCCACGCCCTCGACATCGACGCGACGGGCGACCAGCTCCTCCTCGGTTCGACGACCGGGTCGCTGTGGTGGACCGGCGACGGCGGCGACAGCTTCGAGCTGGTGTCGGCGAACCTGCCGCCGATCAACTCGGTGCGCTTCTGCTGACCGGCGCGGCGACGCGCCTCACCCCCAAGGCCGCCTCACCCCCAAGGCCGCCTCACCCCAAGGCCGCCTCACCCCCAGGGGTACGACGAGGAGACCTCGAAGACCGTCGCCTCGGGCTCGGCGGCGAGCGACCGCTCGAGCACCTCCAGCGCCGCCGCCACCTCGGGCAGCGCCTCCTGGCGGTTCAGCGCGTCCTTGTCGTCGAACACCTCGGTCGCGATGAACGCGTCGGGGTCGACGACATCGCGGCCGATGTCGAAGCTCACCACCCCGTCGAGCGCTCGGCTCGGCGGGACGACCCGCTCGAACGCGGCCAGCACCGCGTCGGCCTTCCCCGGCTGGGCTTGCACCTTGAATCTGACGACGATCATCGGTCCTCCTCGGTTGGCGTGCGCTGCTCTTGTTCGCCACCGGTCGCGCCGGTGGATCACCCGATCGGGTTGGTCGCGCACCGGGTCGCGCCGGGCGCGTGCGGTCTACGGTCTTGTCCGTGAGCGACGAACGGGGGAGCTCGGCCGGCGGGCGGACGGTCCGCTGGCGGCTCCACCTGTCCTCGCCGCCGTCGACCGTGTTCGAGCTGCTCTCGACCGACGGCGGGCGCGCCCGATTCTGGGCCGAGTCGGCGATCGAGGCGGACGGGTTCGTCGACTTCCGGTTCCCGGGCGGCGAGCGCTGGCGGGGTGAGATCCTCGACGTGGTGGCCGACCGCCGATTCGCGATCCGATATCTCGGCGGGACGGTCACCACGTTCGAGCTGGCGCCCGACGGCGAGGGCGGGACCGAGCTCCTGCTCGTCGACGAGGGCGTCGCCGAAGAGGACGCCTGCGAGGTGGAGGCGGGCTGGGTCTCGGTGCTCATGTCCCTGAAGGCGGCGGCCGATTTCGGGGTCGACCTGCGCAACCACCGCGCCGACCGCTCGTTTCGGCGCCGATACGTCGAGAACTGACGCGCCGGTACATGACGCTGCCCACCGACGTCCACACCGTGATCCTCGTCGAGGGCGACAGCGACCGGGAGGCGGTCGAGGCGCTCGCCGCGCGGCGCGGCCGCGACCTCGCCGACGAAGGTGTGTGCGTGGTCACGATCGGCGGGGCGACGACGATCGGGCGGTTCGTGGGCGAGTTCGGCCCGCACGGGCTGGACGTCGACCTGGCCGGGCTCGTCGACGCCGCTGAGGAGGGGGACTTCCGGCGACGCCTGACCCGCGGCGGCCTCGGCCCGATCCGCAGCCGCGACGAGTTGGAGGCCGCCGGGTTCTTCGTCTGCGTCGACGACCTGGAGGACGAGCTGATCCGGGCGCTCGGCGCCTCCCGGGTGATGGAAGTCGTCGCCGGCCAGGGCGAGCTGGAGTCGTTCCGCGTGTTTCAGAAGCAGCCGGCTCAGCGGGAACGGAGCATCGAGCGTCAACTCCGTCGCTTCCTCGGCACCAAGTCCGGGCGCAAGGTCCGCTACGGCCGGGTGCTCGTCGAGGCGCTGGACCCCGACCGCGTGCCCGCGCCGCTCAGCCGGCTCCTCGGCCACGTACGACCCGCCAGCGGGGCGGGATCGTGAGCGACCCTCAGGCGACGATCGGGAGCGGCTCGGCGCCGGGGAACACCTCGCTCGCCGGAACGCCGAGCCAGCCCTCGACCAGCCCGGCGAGGTAGGCCTCCAAGGGCGCCGACGCGATGAGATCGTCGTTGTCGTCGAGCGCCGTCAGCGAAGGGATCTCCCCGACCTGCCCGCCCGCCACCGGCCCGGTCACGAGCATGGTCGAGGCCGTCCCGTGGTCCAACCCGCTCGATCCGTTCTCGTGGAGCGTGCGGCCGAACTCGCTCGTCGTCGCGACCAGCACCCGTTCGCCGAGCCCGCGCCGCTCGAGGTCGGCGTGGAACGCCGTCAGGCCGGCGTCGAGTTCGCTCATCAGCTCCGGGTGCCGCCAGGTGTGGCCCTCGTGGGTGTCGAAGTCACCGTCCATCGAGACGTGGACGACGCGCACGCCGGTCTCCGCGGCGAACAGGCGCGCCGCCAGCCACAGGCCCTGGTCGAGGCCGCCCCACGAGTAGCCGGCGCCCTCGGGGTCGTCGTCGGCGTCGACGCCGGCGCGCAGCACGCGGTCGGCGAAGTCGACCGTGGCCCCCATCGTCGCCCTGACCCGGGCCGCGGCGCCGCCGGCGGGAGCACCGGCGATCGGCTCGCCGAACGACCGCAGCGCGGCCTGGTAGGCGCCGAGGTACACGTCGTCGGGATCCGCCCCGACGATCGCCCAGAGCGCGTCGACGCCGGGCAACGACAGCGTCGACCCGGTCGCCGAGCGGATGATCGGGTGGTCGCCCGACCCGACCGACAGCGCCATCGCCGGCGCCTCCCCGCCCGCGCCGCCGGCGCCGTCGCGCAGCACGTCGGCCAGCCGGCCGATCCACCCCGTCGTCAGGTCGGCACGGGTCGAGTCGCCACTCCACCAGCGGTTGAGCATCTCGAAGTGCGAGCCGTCCGGCACGGCCGACCCGACGCCGTGCACGAGGCGCACCCCGCGCGAGCTGAGGCCCGCGAGGTTGGGGTGCAGGCCGACCGTGTCGTCGAGCGCCAGCACGTCGCCCTGGGCGATCGCCGTCGACTCGCGCAGGTCGTAATAGCGGCCGACGCCGTACGGCACCGCCATCGACAGGCCGTCGTTGCCGCCGGGCAGTTCGACGATGACGAGGAGGCGTTCGCCGTCGACCGCCGGCGCCGGTCGCATCGAGCCCGGGGCGAGCGGGTCGCCGCCGGTCGACCGGTCGGACGAGCCGCCGGTCGACCGGTCGGACAGGCCGTCGGTCGACCGGTCGGACATGCCGTCGGTCGACGGCGTCGCCGGCGCGTCGGCGCCCGCCAGCAGAGCCGCTCCGGCGGTCGCCGCTCCGGCGCCGGCGGCCAGCCAGGCGATCAGCTCGCGGCGGGACAGTGGTTGCGGCATCGTCACTCCAGTCAGGTCGAGAACTTCTGGTCAGGTGGAAACAGCCCGTCGAGTCTCCGGTCGGATCTCCCGTCGGATCCCATGTCAGACCTCACGTCGTCAGACCTCACGTCGAACCTCACGTCAGGTTGAACTCGGGGCACACGGCGACGGCGGCGTGCAGGAGGCTCGACCGGTCGCGCCGCCCGCCGGCGGACCTCGCGAGCGCGTCCAGCGTCGTCCTCGTCGCGGCGCTCACCTCGTGCAGCCCGGCGCGGGCGAGCACCTCGGCGACCGAGTCGGCCCCGTCGAGCGTGACCGTGTCCCACGCGTGGTCGAGCGCGATCTGCGCCTTGGTCAACGCCGCTCCGCTGGAGATCCAGCGTTCGGGGTCGGGCCAGCCGGCGACGTTCGGCGGGGCCATCGGGATCTGACCGAGCAACTCGAGGATCCACGTGTCGACGTCGGCCCCGACGAGCCGCTCGAACGCCAGGTACCACTCCAGCGGCGAGCGCGGACGGTCGCGAGGCGCGTCGAGGAACGTCGGATGCGTCACGATCGCCTCGACCAGTGGCCGGATCTCCAGATCGGACGCGGCGAAGACCGCCGCCAGCTCGGCCAGCCGCGCCTCGTCAGGCGCCCGCCCGACGAACGCCTGGTGCAGCCGGCGGGCGACGTGCCGGGCGCAGGCCGGCTCATCGCAGACCGCGTCGACGACGTCGGCGGCGCTTCGTACACGTCGGCCGAGGAACACGACGTGGCCGGCGAGCGCCTCATCCTCCTCGAACACCAGGCCGCCGTCGTCGTCGACCCAGAACCCGGCGAGCGCCCTGGCGCCGGCGCGCACGTCGGCCTCGGTGTACGCGCCCGAGTCGCGCCCGAGCGCGAACAGCTCCATCAGCTCGCGGGCGTAGTTCTCGTTCGGGGCCTCGGCGACGCTGCCGGCCCCGTCCAGCCAGTACAGCATCGCCGGGTCGATCGTGATCTCGTGCAACATCGCCCGGAAGTTGCCGAGCGCGTGGCGCCGCAGGATCTCCTGCTGGGCGAGCATCTCGTCCGCCGACGCCTTCTCGATGCTCGACGTCAGGCGCCCGTGCCAATACCAGACCATCCGCTCGTGGAGGCCGGCGCCGGGTCGCCGCAGCTCGGCGAGCCACCACTCGGTTCCGGCCCACGAGTCGGCGTCGTCGCCGAACCGCGGCGCGCTCAGGCCCAGCGGGGGGTCGTCGAGCAACGCGGCGACCGTGTCGAGCGGCGAGGCGTCGGCGAACCGTGCGACGTGGTCGTCGGTCGGTCCGAACGTGAGACGGCGGAGCACGTGGAGCGTCCGTTCCTGCATGGCCCCCATCTGCGCAGGCCGAGCGTGAATCGACGGTGAAGCGGGCCTTCATCTCGGCTTCACGTCCGATCTGCGACGATGGCGGATCGTGCGTGTGCTGGTGGTCGAAGACGACGTGTCGCTGGGCGAGGTGATCCAGCGCGGGCTGCGCGAGGAGGGCCACGCCGTCGACTGGGAGCGAACGCTCGCCGGCGCCAGCGAGGCGGTCGAGGTCAACCCGTACCAACTCGTCGTGCTCGACCTGGGGCTGCCCGACGGCGACGGGCTCGATCTGTGCCGGCGACTGCGCGCCGCCGACGACCCGGCCCGGGTGCTCGTGCTGACCGCCCGCGACTCGCTCGGCGACAAGGTGACCGGGCTCGACGCCGGCGCCGACGACTACCTGACCAAGCCGTTCCACCACCCCGAGCTCGCGGCGCGCGTCCGGGCCCTCCTACGACGGCCCGAGCACGCCAGGGGCCCGCTGCTCACCGCCGGCGACATCGAGCTCGACCCGGCGGCGCACACGGTCAAGCGGGCCGGCGTCCAGGTGCCGTTGACCGCCCGCGAGTTCGCGCTGCTGCACTACCTCCTCGACCGCGTCGGCGACGTCGTCGCCCGCAGCGAACTGCTCGACGCGGTCTGGGACGCGAACTACGACGGGCTCTCCAACGTCGTCGACGTGCACGTCGCCAACCTGCGGCGCAAGCTCGAGCTGCCCGGCGCCCCGCCCCCGATCGACACGGTCCGCGGCGTCGGGTACCGGCTCGTCGTGGGAACATCGTCGCCGTGAGGTTGCGTCGCCTGCGATGGCGCCTGGCCCTGTTGTTCGGCGCCGTGGCCGTCGCCCTGGCGCTCGGACCGTTGCTCCTCTGGCGGTCGGCGCGGGTCGACGCGATCCGCGCGTCGTTCGACGCCGAGCTGACCGAGCAGATGGAGATCCTCGGGCGGGCCTGGAACGAGGACGACTTCGACGACGTCTGGTTTCCCGCCTGGTTCGTCAACAGCAACGACGAGTGGTTCGACGCGATCAGCGACACCGACCTCGAGCCGCCGCTGCTCACCTGGACACGAGAGGCCGGCGACGGGTCCGAGTTCCGGTCGTACGCGCAGGACGAGACGACGTACCGGGCCTACGTCAACCCGATCCGCGCGGGCGAGGCGCTGGTGACGCTCGGCGACACCGCCGACCGGGAGGCCGACCTGGCGAACCTCGACCGCCGGACCCTGCTGTGGGGGCTGGTGATCGCCGCCCTCGGCCTCGGGGTCGGCTGGTTGGGAGGCGGGCTGGCGCTCGCGCCGACGCGCAAGGCGCTGGAGGACCAGCAGGCCTTCCTCGCCGACGCCGCCCACGAGATGCGCACGCCGTTGGCGGTGATCATGGCGTCGAGCTCCCAAGCGCTGGCCCGCCCGCGCGAGGAGGGCGAGTACGTGCGGTCCCTCTCCGAGATCCGCTCGGCCGCCGAGCGGGCGTCGACCGGCGTGAACGAGCTCCTCGACCTGGTCCGCATCGACTCAGGCCAGGCGATCCCCCGCCTCGCGCCGTTGCGCCTCGACCTGCTCGCCGAGGAGGTCGCGGCGTCGACCCTCGCGGAGGACGGCGACCGCACGGTCGAGGTCGTCGCCGAACCGGGGACGCCGGTCGTCGTCAACGCCGACATGGCGCTGGTCCGCCAGGCGCTCGACAACGTCGTCCGCAACGCCGTGCGCAGGGCGAATCGGGTCGAGTTGGCCAGCGTCGTCGAGGCCCGCATGGGGGTGGTCGAGGTGCGCGACGACGGCCCCGGTTTCGACCCCGAGGTCCTGCCGGCCGTCTTCGATCGCTACCGCCGCGGCGACCGGCGCGGCGAGACCGGCATCGGGCTGGCGATCGTCAAGGCGATCGTCGAGGCCAACGGTGGCACGGTCGAGGCGGCCAACGTCGAGGCGCCCGGCTGCGGGGCGATCGTCACGATCCGCCTCCCGCTCGCCGACCACGGCCGCTGACGCCGCGGCCGCGCCCGTGCTCCCGGCCGAGTCCGTCAGGCGCCGGGCCGGCGGGCGCCGGGGGCGACCGTGCGGGCGAGGATGCCCAGCGTGGCGAGCAGGTTCGTCTCGGAGATGACGGGGAAGATCGACGACGCCGCCTCCTGGTACGCCTCGTGCAGGTCGGACCAGTCGTAGTACGAGGTCACCAGGGTGCCGTCGTCGATCGGCTCGAGCCGGTACCCGTAGACGTGGCCGATCGGCGGTTGCAGGGCGCCGTCGATCGTCCACGCGATCTCGCGGTCCTGCTCGAAGGCGGTGATGATGACGTTGACGTCGTACTCGCCGAGGTCGTAGTCGCGCAGCGAGTCCCGGTCCATGTGGACCACGAACCGATCCCCGACGGCGGCCACCGGGTCGCCGGTGGCGGCCATCAACATCCCCGAGGCGTCGATCGCGACATGCCCCTGGGGGTCGCTCAGGATGGCGAAGATCGCCGCCGGTGCGGCGGCGATGCGCCGCCGCACCTCGATCCGTTGTGCTGGCTGACTCTCGGGCATCGCGCGAAAGGTAGCCGTTCGGTCAGTGCGAGACCATCGGCGGGAGCGTCTTGGCGTGGGCCACCCACCGCTCCACGTCGCCCGCCGAGGGGACTCGCCGCACGACGCCCTTGGTCGCGGAGACCTCGAGACACGCCGCGTGCAGGTTGTCGGGACGGCGGGTGGCGAGCTCCTTGACCGTGTCGACTCCGGCCTGCCCGAGCAGGTCGGAGTACTCCTCGCCGATCCCCCGCACCCGCATCAGGTCGGCCCGATTCACCCATTCGAGGACCAGCTTCTCGCTGATCCCGCAGACGGAGGCGATCGCCGCCCGACCCCGTTTGGCGCCACCGTCGGCCAGCAGCCGTTCGGTTGTGCGGATCCCGGCCCGCCGCAGCTTCTCCGCGTAGGCCGGCCCGATCCCTTCGATCGTGGCGATCGTGGTCATGTGTCTCCTCTTTCGTGTTGGTGCGGACTTCGTCCTCGTTCGATGCTGTGTGGACGCATCGCGGGCGTCGGGAGTCGCGGAGTAACGCGGGCGAACCGAGAGGCGAGAATCCCGTCAGCCGCTACGTTGCGCCCGTGACGAACGCGACGGCGATCACGACGGTCGAGGTCGAACGAGACGAACTCCCACGCGGGCTGGTCGGCGCGTTGATCGCGGTGTGCGCGTGGTCGACGGGGACCGTGCTGGCCAAGGGGATCGAGATGGGCGGCCTGGCGATCGGCGCGTACCGGTTCTGGCTGTTCGCCATCTTCATCGTGCTCTTCATGCGCGCCCGCGGCGTGCCGTTTCGCTGGCAGGTCTTGCGCGACTCGAAGTGGGGCGGTCTCGCGCTCGGCGCGGACATCGCCCTGTTCTTCACGGCGGTGAAGGAGACGAGCATCGTCAACGCGACGATCATCGGCTCGCTGCAGCCGATCGTCGTCGGCGTCATCGCCGCCCGCTTCTTCGGCGAACGGATCCGAGCCCGCGACGCGGTCTGGTCGCTCATCGCGCTCGGCGGCGTGTTCGTCGTCGTGTCGGCGGCGGGGGGCGACGACACCAGCAGCATCCGGGGCGACCTGCTCGCCGCTGCGGCGATGCTGTCGTGGAGCGCGTACTTCATCGCCTCGAAAGACTCCAAGAAGCGGATGTCGTCGACCGAGTTCACCGCCGGCACGGCGATCTGGACCGCGCTGATCTGCACACCGCTCGGCTTCGCGTTCGGACAGGACATGTCGTGGCCATCGACCAAGAACTGGGCGTTGCTCGTCGCGATGACCGTCGGCTCGGGGATCGTCGGCCACGCGCTGATGAACTGGTCGCTCGTGCGGATCCCGCTCTGGGTGGGCTCCACGTTCACCCTGCTGATCCCCGGATTCGCCGCGCTGCTGGCGTGGGCGTTCCTCGACGAGTCGCTCTCGGTCACCCAGGCGGCGGCGATGGCCACCGTGATCGGAGCGCTGGCGATGATCGTCCGCGGGCAGAGGGGGCCGGCGTGAGCACCGAGCTCATCGGCTACGCGGCGTCGGCGCTGGTGGTGCTGTCGCTGACGATGAGGTCGGTCGTGCGACTGCGCCTGATCTCGTTCGCCGGGGCGCTCACCTTCGCCGTCTACGGCGTGCTGATCGAGTCGATTCCGATCGTCATCACCAACGTTTCGATCCTGGCGATCAACGCCTGGTTCCTCGCGCGCGAGCTGTCGCCGGTCCGCGGCCCGGACCACGGGGCGTCGTGGATCCGCGCCGACTCCCCGTTCCTCCTCGACTTCGTCGAATACCACCACGACGACATCTGCCGCTTCCAGCCGGACTTCGTCCTGCCGACCGGCGACGACGTCGTGGCGCTGATGTTGACCCGCGAGGGGCTGCCCGCCGGACTGCTGGTCGGTCGCCGCCGGGGCGAACGGCTGATCATCGACCTCGACTACGTGCTGTCCGCCTACCGCGACTCGCGGCTCGGGCGATGGCTGTTCGGCCCCGGCGCCGACGTCCTCCGAGCCGAGGGCATCCGAGCCCTGACCACGACCGGCACGACCGAGCCGCACGCCAGGTACCTCGAGCGGGTCGGATTCGAGCGGTCCGGCGACCAACTGACCCTCACCCTCTGACGGGCGCGGGCGCGTTACGTTTCACCAGAGGAGGAGGTGGACCGCGCGGACGCGGAGGACGATGGGACTGTTTCGGAAGAACAACGAAGACGCCGCCAAGATCGAGGAGCTGCGGGCGGAGCTCCAACTGATGCGCCTCCGGCTCGACGAGGCCGACATCGCCAAGGCGCGGCTGGAGGCACGCCTCGACGAGACCGACGCGGCGAAGGCCGGGCTCGCCAACCGGGTCAACTCGATCGACGCGCTGAGCAAGCAGGTCAACAGCCAGGCCGGTGACGTCAGTTCGCTCACGTCGCAGGTCCGCCAACTGACCGTGAAGCTGGCGACGCCGCCGGCCGAGCCGCCGCCGCCCCCTCCCCCGCCGCCGCCCGACACGAGCGCGGTCGACCGACGGGTCGAGGAGATCGAAGCCCGGCTCGCCGATCTCGACGCGGTGAACGAACGGCTGAACGCGCTGTCGGCCGCCGTCACCCGGCAGGCCCAGGAGGCGTTGGCCACCGACGGCCAGGTCGACCCCAGCCAGATCGGCGACATGGCCAACCGGCTCGAGGACTTGTCGGTCGCCGTCGCCACCCATTCGACCCAACTCGCAGCGACCAAGGAACGGGTCGACGCCATCGAACCCGCCACCGAGCAGCCCGACGACGACACCCGCGAGATCGTCGACGAGATGCGCCACCAGATCGGGCAGATGGCCGAGCGGATGACCTCGCTCGACCGGCGCCTGACCAACGTGTCGACCGAGCTGGCCAACCAGCTCACCGAGCTGAGCCGGGACATCGACACGATGTCGCGACAGCCGGCGCCCACGCTCCCTCCGCCATCGGTCGCCGCCGCGGCCGAGGCCGGCGGGATCGAGGATCTGGACACCGACGAGCTCGAGCTGCGGCTGGCCGAGAAGTTCGACATGGCGATCGACGACGTCCGAGAGAGCCAGCAACGGCTCGCCGCCGAGCAGGCTCGCTACGAGATCAAGTTCCGCGAGGACCTCGCCGAGCTGGCCGAGCGCCTGCGCCGCCCGCGCACCGCCTGACACACCCCGCCCGAACGCGGGCGGCGGCTCAGGCGCCGTCGCTGATCAGCTGCAACGCCTCCTGCACCAGCAGGCGGGCGGCGTCGACCTTGGCCTGATACTCGCCGAGGTCGCCGGCGGCCAGCGCGTCTTCGGCCTCGACGAACAGCCGGTCGGCCTCGGTCAGCAGCGCGGTCGCGTCACCGGCGAACTGGCCGGGCTCGTCGGGCTCGTCGGGCGGCGGATCGGACGGCGATGGCTCGGACGGGGCGCCGACGCGGTCGCCGACATCGGCGTCGAATCCGGGGAACAACCGGGCGAGCGCCGCGCCGAGCGTGTCTTCGAGGACCGACCGGTCGTTGTAGGACACGATCAGGGAGCGGTACGCGGTGACCGAGCCGACCTCGCTCGATCCCTGAGGGACCGCCACGTAGTACGGGCGGACGTAGATCAACCCGTCGGCGACCGGGATCACCTGCATGTCGCCGAAACGGACCTCGCTGCCGCCCTCGCCCTGGTTGTCGAGCGAGATCCGCCGGGAGATCTCCTCCTGCGACTCGGCGTTCTCGGCGACACGGATCGGACCGTCGGGCAGCGCCGAGTTCGTGTCGTCGACGATGAACGTCGTCAAGGTGCCGTACGTTTCCGGGTCGCTCGACGCCGTCATGTAGGCCTGTAGCTGGGTCCGCTCGTCGCCGGTCGAGAACGGGACGAACGGGCGCAGGATGACGAACTCGTCCTCGTCGACGCCGGGCGTCCGGGTGTCGAACATCGTGTAGTACGGGACGAACCTGTCGGCGTCGGACTCGGTGGCGAAGGTGTTCTCGGCTGCGGTCTGGTTCGAGGTCGCGGCGGCGGACGAGCCGGTCGACCCGCGCTGTGTGGGCTCGGTCCCGGGCGCCTGGGCGACCGACCACGCGTTGCCGTCACGCTGGAAGAACAGGGCCGGGTCGATCCGGTACTTCGAGTAGACGTCGGTCTGGATGCGGAACAGGTCTTCCGGGTACCGCAGGTGCTCGCGCAGCCCGGCGGGCATCTGTTCGATGTCGGTGAACAGCTTGGGGAAGGCGCCGCGCCACGCCCGCAGGATCGGGTCGTCGGGATCGACGACGTAGAGGCTGACGTCGCCGCTGTACGCGTCGACGACCGCCTTCACGCTGTTGCGGACGTAGTTGTCGTTGTCGCCGAGACCGGACGCTTCGGAGCGTTGGATCCCGCCGATCCGCTGGCCGTACGGATACCGGCTGGTCGTGGTGTACGCGTCGACGACCCACAGGACCTGGCCGTCGATCGCCACCGGATAGGGGTCGGCGTCGTAGGACAGGAACGGCGCCAGCTTGTTGAGCCGGTCGTTGACCCCGCGCACCCAGAGCATCTGGGAGTCGTCGTTGATCGCCCCGGAGCCGAGCACGTTGTAATCGAGGAACGCCAGCGCGAACGCCGCCCGCCGGGCGAACGAGTTCATCCGCACCCCGCTCGTTCCCTCGTAGTCGTGCGGCTCGTTGCACTCCCGCTCGGTGGACTCGGTGTTGGCGATCGCGTAGCCGTTCAACGTCGGGCTGAAGTACAGCTCGGGCCGCTCGAGCTCGACGGTGCGGTAGTCGGGCCGCTCGTTCTGGAGCACCTGACCGGTCGGCGCGAGGACGAGGCCGCAACCCCGCGTGTTGATCAGGTGGAGGCCCTGCCAGCTGCGGTTGGTCACGCCGCCGAGATCGAGCTCGCGGGCGGTGATCAGCACCTGCTGTGTTCGACCGTCGAGCTCGTAGCGGTCGACGTCGAGGTCGTCGATGGTGAGGCCGGCCAACTCGCCACGATCGACGAGGAAGCGGGTCTCCATCGCCGTCGGGTTGAGCAACCGCGTGTTGCGGAGCGGGTCGAGATCGGCCTCGACCTCGGCGGCGGTCAGCGTGCCGAACTCGACGGTGCGCACGTCGATGTCGGTCAGGCCGAGTGCCTGGCGCGTGGCGATCACGTTGCGCTCGATGTACGGGGCCTCGCGGCTCTCCTGGTTCGGGTTGACGACCAACGACTGCACGACCGCGGGGTAGATCAGGCCGCCGACGATCGACACGACGAGCCAGAGTGCCGACGCCACGAGCGGGAGCCGCCACGAGCCGGTCTTGACGACCGAGAGGTACAGCCCGGCGGTCAGCAGGGCGATCAGGATCAGCAACATGATCGCCGGCAACTGGGCCTTGACGACCGAGTAGGTCGCGCCCTGCACGATGCCGCGCTGGCTGTTGGTCAGCTCGTAGCGGTCGAGCCAGTAGTCGCCGGCCTTGAGCACGGCGAGGATCGCCAGCAGCACGGCGACGTGCGCCTTGGTCGCCTGCCGGATGACCGGCACCGGGGAGACGAACACGACCCCGCCGTTCAGGATGTGCGCCGCAGCGGTCAGCAGCAACACGATGATCACGGCGACGAACAGCCAGTCGAGGAGGAACGTCAGGAATGGGAGCTGGAAGACGTAGAACCCGACGTCGGCGCCGAACTGCTCGTCGTTGACGCCGAACTCCTTGGCGTTGCGGAACAGCAGCCAGTCCTGCCATCGGGCGACGGCGGGCAGCGCGAGGAGGAGGGCGAACATCAGGGCGACCGCGTACCGCACCAGCTTGAGGCGGCGGCCGAACAGCTCGTGGAACCGCTCGACGTACGGGTGCATGTTCGCCGGGAACGACGACGGCGCGGCGCGGTCGGCGATGAACAGGTTCGCCGCGGCGATGATCGTGAAGATCAGGAAGAAGGCGACGAACAGCGTCAGCTTCGCGCCGATCACCCCCCAGAAGACGTCGCTGCGTCCGAGCGAGCGGTGCCACAGGAAGTCGACGTAGAAGCGGGCGATCGCCCGGCCGAAGATCAGGACGAAGAGGAACAGCCCCCCGACCACGATCAGCAGCCCCCGGCCGCCGATGAGACGACGGCGAGTGTCGACGGGAAGATCGTTCGCGCGCCGCATCGGCGCCGAGATTACCCGTGAACCCGGAGCAACATGCAGCGGCACCCCGGATGGGCAGGCGCGCACACGTCGCCCGTCGGGAACTCATCGCCGGACGCGACCGCCCCGGCGAGCGCGTTGTCGTCGCAGTCGGCGCAGGCGCCGTGGCGGTCGTCGATCCCCCACAACACGGGTGTCCCGGCCTTGAAGCCGGCCAAGGCGCCACGGCCGTGCGCGCTCAGCAGCACGTCGTCGAGTTGCTCGTCGATCCGCTTGGTCTTCCACTCGCGATAGGCGGCGCGCACCTTCTTGGTGATCACGTCGTTGTCACCCTCGCCCTCGGACACACACCGCTGGAGGCGCTCGCGCAGCGGCGCGACCAGCCATCGATCGAGCCCGTCGACCGCCACCCGCTTGGCCTCGCCGGAGGCCGCCTTGGACAGCTTCGCCTTGCGCCCGGTCGACGCGGCGCCGGCGGCGACGGCGAGGAGCAGGTCGTCGCCGATCGCGTCGCCGTAGCGCGCCGCGTGCTCTTCCGGCGGTGGGAGCAGGTCGCCGAGATCGCGGACCGGATGGTGTCGGCGCAGCGCGTCGAGCACGCCGTTCTGCTCGTCGGCGAGCACGCGCTTGAGCTTCTTGGCGCTCGCCACGATCAGCGGCGTGAGATCCTCGTCGCGTCGTTCGAACGGGGTCGGCGCGGGCGGCGCCTCCGACTCGTCGAGGGCGTCGTCCGCCGCGCGGTCGCCCGCGTCGTCGTCCGCCGCGCCCCAGATCGCGTTGTCGCCGGATCGCTCGCCGGACGACCCGGCGGATGACTCGGCCGCCGAATCTGCTGATGGCTCGCCGGACGACTCGGCGGATGACTCGGCGGTGGCCGACGCGTCGACGGCCTCGGCCGTCGTCGTGTCGGCTCGGATCCGGGCGAACAGGTCGACCACGACGTCGTCGGCCGCGCCGCCGTCGGCCCCGCCGGCGGCCGCGCCGTCGTCAGCTGGGCCGTCGTCGGCCGCGAGCTCGCCGCCGTCGTCGTTCGCCGCGTCGTCACTCGCCGCGTCGTCGGTGTCGGCGGTGTCGGCGGCCGCCGCCTCGTCGCTCGCCTCGTGATCGGGTGCGCCGCCGCCGGCATCGTCGCCGCCGGCATCGTCGATGGCGGGGGACGCCGGCCCCGTCGCGTCGGGGCGCGCCGAGTTGGCGACCATCACCGGCACCGGCCCGGTCGTCGGCTCCAGGTTGACGTACTCGTCGGGCTCGCCGAGCGGCTGCATCTCCGACACGATGTCGACGGCGACCAGGCGCGCCCGCTCGAACGCCTGCATCAGGCGGTCGCGGCCGTGGATCAGCTGCTCGATCTGCTCGCGCGCCAGCTCGCGCCGCCGAGCCAACTCGCTGAGCACCCGCTCGCGGTAGGCCCGCGCCTCGTTGACCATCTCGCGGCCCTGTTGCTTGGCCATGTCGAGCTCGGCCTCGGCGTCGGCCGCCGCGTCGGCCCGGCGGCGGGCGCTCTCGACCTCGGCCTCCTCGCGCAACCGGCGCGCCTCGTCGCTCGCCTCGGCGAGCATCCGGCCGGCCGAGGCCTCGGCCTTGTCGCGGATCTCGTTGGAGCTCTCGCGGGCGGTCTGCAGGACGCGCGCCGTCTCCTCGCCCAGCAGCCGCGTCAGGGCCTCGTCGTCGAGGCTGGCCGAGCTCAGGTCCGGGCTGGACTGGGCGGTGCGCAGCTCGCGTTCGAGAAATCGCTCGCGCTCCTGGAGCCGGCCGAGCTCGGCGGCGACCATCCGCAGGAAGTCACGGACCTCGCCCTGGTCGAAGCCGCGGCGCCCAGTCCCGAAGACTGCATCGGCGACCGACGCCGGCGACGAGGGGTCGGGGCGTGAAAACGACATGGCCATCCGCCCAACGCTACGCGTCCGAGGAGGTGAGATCGTGGCAATCCGTCACGGGCCGACCGGGACCAGCGGGTCGCCGCCGAGTTCCTCGAGGACTGCCAACGCCTCGGCGAGGGTCGCCACCGGGATGATGCGCACCGCGCCCCGACCCGCGTCCTCGAGTCGTTTCACCCGCTCGGGATCGTCGAACTCGCTCTGCGAGGCGGGGACGAGGAAGACGTCGACGCCGTGCTGGTGAACCGCCGACACCTTCTGCGCGAGTCCGCCGATCGCGCCGACGCTGCCGTCGAGGCCGATCGTGCCCGTCACCGCGATGTTCTTCCCGCCGGTGAGCTCGCCGGGGCTCAACTCGTCGATCAGCGACAGCGTGAACGCCAGGCCGGCCGACGGGCCGCCGATCTGGCCGGTGTCGATGTCGACCTCGAACGGCAGGCTGATCGCCCGCGTGTCGAACGGCCGGAACCCGACGATCGTGCGGTCGGGGTCGTCAGGCGACGCGGACAGCTCGACCGTCACCTCCGACCGACCCTCGTCCGGTCGCTCGATCAGCAGGTCGACGGTGTCGCCCGGCCGCTTGTCGGCGAGGACGGCCGACAGGTCCTCGACCGAGCCCAGGCTCACGCCGTCGGCCTCGAGGATGGTGTCGGCCGGGTCGATCTGCTCGTCGGACGGGAACGACTCGGCACACGTGCCGTCGACGCCGTCCACCTTGCACAGCACCTGGGACACAACCACCTCACCGGGTGTGATCTCGGCCTCGTAGCCGAGCGTGGTGAGCGCGACGTACTGCGCCTCCTGTTCGGCGGTGCGCATCGCCTGCAGGTTGAACTCGCGGCGCTGCTCCGGCGTCTGGAACCCGTTCTTGTCCTCCTCGGTGAGGATGTCGACGGCCGGATCGTTGCGGCCGACGTAGTAGGACAGGAGCGACTGCGCAGGCGCCGTCACCGTGACGAAGTAGAAGTCGCCGGCGGTGGCGTACCGCGCGACGTCGGCGGGCAGGTCACCGAACACGACCCGCCGGTTGACCGATTCCGCCGACGCCGGCGTGCGCGCGTACGGGGCCGGTTGGTACTCGTCGAGCCGGTCGTTGAACTTCTCGGCGACGACCGTCGCGGGCAGGATCGAGCTGACCGCGATCGCCGTCAGCAGCACCACGCCGATCGCCGCGATCGCCCAGAGCCACCATCGTTGCGGTGGAGCGATCGGTACCATGGTGGCTGTCGTGTCGGTCACAGATCTCACTACTCAGGCCAGCTGGATGGCGGGGCTCGCCATTGTGGCGCTCGTACTCGCCGGCTGGCGCAAGAATGTCAGAGCGACACCGCGGATTCCCCGCAGGGCGCCGATCGTGCGCCGGCCGTGGGTCCCGATCGGGATCGCCGAGACCACCACGTCACTCTACAAACGCCCCGGCCCCCTCCGGCGGCTGTGGGCGATCGTCGCCAGCTCCGGGATCGCCGTCGTGATGGGCGCCGTGCTGGCGACGGTCACCGCGTTCGGCCTGGCGTACATCGTGATCACGCTGACCGACCTGCTCAAGCAGTGACCGGGCCCCGTGGCCCGCTCACCCGGCGAGCGGTCGCCGTCGCCGGGCACGTCGGCGACGTCGGCGCCGCCCGCGCCGGGCTGCGCGAGGACGACCCGCACGTCCGGGCCACCGCCCTCGGCGCGCTCCAGCGGCTCGGCGAACTGGACGACTCGACCATCGCCGACGCGCTCGGCGACGCGGACCCGGTCGTTCGCCGCCGCGCCGCCGAGCTCGCCGCGCGACATCCCGCCGTCGACCTCGTCCCGGCGTTGCACGACGACGACGACTCGGTCGTCGAGATGGCGTGCTGGGCGTGCGGCGAGCACGAAGCCGATCGTGACGACGTGGTCGACCTGCTCATCGCCCGGGCGACGACGGCCGACGACGCGCTCGTGCGCGAGGCCGCCGTGGCCGCGCTCGGCGCGATCGGCGCCGACCGATCGGTTCCGGCGATCGTCGCCGCCACCGACGACAAGCCCGCGGTGCGCCGGCGAGCGGTGCTCGCCCTCGCCCCGTTCGAGGGCCCCGAGGTCGAGGCGGCGATCGACCGCGCGCTCGAAGACCGCGACTGGCAGGTCCGCCAGGCCGCCGAGGACCTCCGCCGGGCGAGCCGCTGACGCGCCTGCGGCCGCGTCAGAGCGTGTAGCGGTACACGTTGGTCTCGCGCGGCTCGAAACCGAGCCGCCGGTAGAGCCGGTTGGCCGCTGCGCGCGACGGGCGGCTCGTCAGCGCGACGTCCTTCGCGCCGCGCCGGCGCGCCTCGTCGACCGCGTGCCGGCTGAGGGACTCGCCGACCCCCTGGCCGCGCGCCGCGTCGTCCACGACGACGTCCTCGATCCACGCCTTCAACCCGGTGGGGATGCGGTAGAAGGCGAGCGTCAGGCTGCCGACGATCTCGCCGTCGATCCGGGCGACGAGGAGCGCGGTGTGCTCGTTGTCGACGAGCTCGGCGAGCTGCGCCCTGGTCGGCGGCGGCGAGGACGACGAGAGCTGCGGGATCAACCGCTGGAAGGCGGCGACGAGTTCGTCGTCGACCGCGTCGGCCTGGGTGACCGAGATCGTCGCGTCGCCGGGGTTCGCCATCGGACGGCGACGCTACTGCGATCGACGAGCGATAGCGTTGCCCACGTGGGAACCGAGCACGTTCGTTGGCTGGCCGAGCCGCCCCTGACCCGCCCGGTCGTGCTCGCCGGATTCACCGGATGGAACGACGCCGGCGACGCCGCGTCGACCGCGCTGCGGACGATGATCGAGGCGTGGGGCGCCCAGCCGCTCGCCGAGATCGACCCGGAGGTGTTCACCGACTTCGCCACGGTCCGACCGCAGGTCCGCCTCGACGAGCGGCGCCACCGCACGATCGTCTGGCCGACGGTCGGCGTCTGGTCGGTCTCGCTCCCCGGCGGCGACGTGATCCTGCTGCTCGGCCCCGAGCCGGCGCTGCGGTGGCGCCTGTTCACCGAGCACGTCGTCGGCATCGCCGAGCGCTACGGCGCGAGCATGGCGGTGACGCTCGGGGCGCTGCTCGCCGACGTCCCGCACTCGAGGCCGGTTCCGTTGATCGGCACCGCCACCGACGACGCGCTGATCGACCGGTTCGAGCTCCAGAGGTCGCAGTACGAGGGCCCGACCGGCATCGTCGGCGTGCTGCACGACGCGCTCCGCCATGCCGGGCTGGCGACCGCCTCGCTGTGGGCCGCGGTGCCCGGGTACGCGTCGCAGGTACCGTCGCCGAAGGCCGCGCTGGCGCTGGTCGAGCGGGCGTGCTCGATGATCGGGACACCGGCGCCGCTGGCCTCGCTGGCGGCGGGGGCCGCGGAGTACGACGCCCGCGTCGCGGCGTTGATCGGCGACGACGACGACCTGGTCGAGTACCTCGTCCGCCTGGAGCAGATCTCCGACGACGAGGCCGGCGACGACGGCCTGCCCTACGACGGCCTGCCGGGCGACGACACGGCGTCGGTCGACCCGGACGCTCTCGTCGAAGAGGTCGAGCAGTTCCTCCGCGACCGCAACGACGACTGACCGCCACCCCGCCCCCGCTCCGCCGCTTCCGGTGAGAGGTGAGACCACCTGTGGGTCTCACCTCTCACCGCAAGGTCTCGTCAGGCCCGCCAGACGGGGTCGCGGACGGCGTCGAAGGTGGCCGGCGCCTCGGCGCCGTTGATCGCCTCGAACGCCATCGGCCCCCACCATTGCGCCCCGGCGGTCGCCTCGGGCAGCGACGCCTGCGCGAACCACCCGACGTCGGACGTCTCGAGCGGGTGCGGGCGGAGGACCCCGCCGGTCGCCCGGCAGTGGAACAGCAGCATGTACATGCCGAACCGGCTGAACCCCATCCGCTGCCCGTCGACGACGCCGAGCAGGCGCGTCGGCTCGCACTCGATGCCGGTCTCCTCGCTGACCTCCTTGACCGCGACCTCGGCCGGCGAGTAGCCGACGTCGGCCCACCCGGTCGGGTACAGCCAGATGCCGGAGTCCTTGCGCTGCACGAGCAGGATCTCGCCCCGCTCGTTGCCGACGATCGCGCCGATCGCAACCTTCGGCGTGACGTACCCCGGCACGCCCTCCCCGATCGAGGTCATCCACTCCTGCACGAAGTGGTCGGTCTCGCGCTCGACGGCCACCCGCTCGTGCTCGGCCTCGTCGAGCTCGCGCGCCGCGGCCTTGATGTCGGCCGCGACGTGCAGCACCTCCTCGTATCGCTCGCGCTCGTAGAGGTTCTCGGTGAACCCCATGCCGGTGCGGGCGATCGCCGCCAAGGCCTCACTCCACCTCGCCAGGTCGCGCGCGGTCGCCGTCACGTCGATCACGCTACTTCGTCGGCGCTGGCCGGCTCACTCGACGGCGTGCAGCAGGGCCCGCGTGATCTCCTTGCGATGGAACGGGTCGGTGACGAGCGCGCCGGCCGACGTCCGCACGTAGAACGTGTCGACGACCTCCATGCCGATCGTCTGCACGGTCGCGTGGCGGATGTCCAGCCCCAGCTCGCTGAGCGCCTTGGTGATGCGGTGGAGGATGCCGACGTTGGTCGCCGCGTGCATCTCGATCACGGTCGCGTTGCTCGACGCCCCGTCGACGAAGCGGACGACCGGTGGGCCGGGCTGGCGGGCCTGGGTGCGGCGGCGGCGGCGATACGTGCGCGCCCGCTCGGCCAGCCGGGCCTCGATGGCGAGCTGATGGGATAGCGCGTGCTCGAGGTCGGTCCTCACCGAGCGCCACTTGATCCCGGTCTCGGGCACCACGATGCGGAACTGGGACGCCGCCATCCCCTGCTCGCCCGAATGCGCCTGGGCGCTCACGACGTCGAGGCCGTGCAGCGACAGGACGCCGGCGACCTGGCTGAACGTGCCGGCGGTGTCGGGGCTGACGACGGTGATCAGGTCGTCGCGCCGGGCGATGTCGACCTCGCCCGCGGCCATCAACGCCAGCGCCTCGGCGTCGGGGAACAGCCGCCACGTCACCTCTGCCACGTCGCCGCCGCCGAGGACGTGGCGCACGCGGGCGACGAGCGCGTCGACCAGCTCCTCCTTCCACGAGCCCCACGCCGACGGGCCGGTCGCCCTCGAGTCGGCCTCGGTGAGCGCGTGCAGCAGGTCGAGCACCTCGACCGAGCCGACCGCGTCGGCGACGTGTCGGATCGTGGCCTGATCCTGCAGGTCGCGGCGCATCGCGACGTCGGCGAGCAGCAGGTGGTGCTCGACGAGCGCCACCAGGATGTTCACGTCGACCGCGTTGTACCCGAGGCGGGGCCCGATCTCGCGCACGAGCTCCATGCCGGCCTCGGTGTGGTCGCCCGGATAGCCCTTGCCGAGGTCGTGGAACAGCGCCCCCATCACGAGCAGGTCCGGTCGCCGGACACGGTCGACGAGCTCGGCGGCGTTGGCCGCCGCCTCCCAGAGGTGACGGTCGACGGTGAACCGGTGGTACGCGTTGCGCTGCGGTTTGGAGCGCACCGGGCCCCACTCGGGCAGCAGCCGGGAGATGAGCTCGCGCTGGTCGAGCGCCTCGAGCACGGGGATCGCGTGGTGGCCCTCGAGCAGCAGCGCGACGAGCTCGTCGCGGGCGCCGACCGGCCAGGTGTCCGGCCACGGCTCGGTGTCGTCGCGGAGGCGTTCGAGCGACTCGCGGCCGATCCGGCAGCGGTGGCGCGCCGCGGCGACGCCGGCGGAGAGCACGAGGGTGGGATCGCGCGCCGGGTCGGCGCCATCGGTGAGCTGGATCTCGCCGCCGTGGAGGATGACCCCGGGCGCGACGAGGCGGTTTGGCGCGGCGTCGGCGGACCCCATGGCCCGGCCCCAGTTCTCGTCGACCAGCCAGGCGACGGTCCGCCCGGCGGAGGCCACGTCGGCCATCAGCTCGTCGGCGTCGACCCACCCGCCGGCGGCGGCGGCGCCGTCCTGGTCCTCGAGCCGCAGGATCTCGGTCGGTCGCCCGCTCGCCGCGTGCAACGCCACCCGCGCCCGCAGCAGCGTGTCATAGCAGTGGTCGAGGTCGATCAGATCCTCGGCGAGGATGTTCAGCCCGCCGGCGCCGGCCCACCACAGCGACTGCACGTCGCGCAGTCCGCCGTGACCGTCCTTCAGGTCCGGGTCGAGACGGTAGGCGACATCGCCGGCCGATTCCTTGCGGGCCACCACTCGGCGGTGCAGCTCGTCGAAATGCCGCTCGCTGCGCTTCTCCCAGAGGGCCATCGCCGCGTTGATCGCGCTCGCGGCCAACCCGTCGTCACCGGCGATCGGGCGGGCGGTCAGCATCGACGTCGCGGTGTCGAGGTCGTCGCCGGTGAGCGCGATCTGCTCGTCGAGGCTGCGCACGGCGTGGCCGAGCTTGACGCCGGAGTCCCAGACCGGATACCAGATCGCGCTGGCGGTCGGCTCGACGAGCTTGCGCACCCGCTTCGGCTTGGCGTCGTGGACGAGGAGGAGGTCGAGGTCGCTGAACGGGCTCAACTCGCCTCGGCCGTAGCCGCCGACCGCGAGGAGCGCGAGCCGCACGCCGTCGGCGTCGTGCTGCCGCCGGGCGTCGTCGAAGACGGTCGCCATCCAGTCGTCGGTGATCATCGCCAGTGCCCGGCAGTACTCGCGCCCGCGCCGGGAACCGTCCGGACCGGCGGCGTCGACGAGCTGTCGCTGCCGCTCGCCGACGGTCACGACGGCAGATCGACGGCCAGGCCGATGACCGCGATGCGGACGCCGTCCTTCTCGGACGTCGCGTCGATCACGAGGGCCCCGTCGGATGCGTCGATGCTCAGATCATACGCTTCGACGTCGATCCCGAAGTTGTTGGCGAACGCCGGATCGCGGGGCCCGACGATCGAGCCGTCGAACGGGTTGTCACCGCCGAGCGGCGTGCCGGCGACGACGAGGTGCTCGGGGCGGAAGCCCGGCTCGCCTTCGAAGGCGAGGACGTCGAGCGACACGGCGCCCTCGGCGGCGTAGGGAACCGGCAGCGTCGAGCGGTACGCCGAATCCGGGGCGAACCAGGCGAACGGGCTCGTGACGACGTGCTGGCGACGGGGCGCCCCGTCGTCGGCGGTCACCACGACGAGCGACCAGCCGGCGTACGAGCCCTGGACCTCGACCGATCGGATGTTGCCGACCAGGTAGTCGCCGGGGCCGGCGGAGGCGACCAGATCGGTCACGTCCGCGTACCCGAGGTACTGGGTGGCGTCGACGTCGCCGAGCAGCAGCCGGTTCGACTGGACGGTGACCGGCGTCGAGCTGTTCGGGGCGAGCATCGAGACCCGCTCGCGGGTTCCGTCGTCGGCGATCTGCCGGCCACGCTCGTCGAGGTCACCGGACCAGAACAGGTACGCCGCCTCGACACCGGCGCCCGCCGGGAGTTCGAGCGCCGCCCGCGACGAGTTCGCCCACCCGAGCGACGGGAACTCGCCGATGAAGGCCAGCGGGACGTCCCACCGGTTGACGACGGCGCCGGTCAGGTCCCGGGCGCCGGGGCACGCGGGCGCCGAGTCCACACAGCTGATCACGGTGTTGCCGATCATGAGGACCTCGCCCCGGCCGACCGAGGAGTGGACGAGCCGCGGCGCCGCGGCGATGCCGACCTCGAGCGGCGTCCCGACCGGCCCGGGGTCGATGATCAGCCGCCCGACGACGGACGTCTCGAGGCGTAGACGCACGGCGAGTGTCGTCGTCTCGCCCGCGTCGAGCGCGACGTTGCAGAACGCGGCGTCCTCGCGGGCGCCGCGACACTCGGCGTCGCCGTCGGCGAGGGCGTCGAAGAGCAGGCCGTTCGGCGTCCGGACCTCGAAGTTCGCGTCGACGGGCCCCTTGGCGGTGTTGGTGACGGTGACGTCGATCGTGCCGGTCCCGCCGGCGAAGACACGGGCGGTCGAGGCCAGCTCGACGCCGACGTCCGGTTGCGGGGCGGCCGCGCCGATCGCCCGCGTCCCGCTCGCGAACACCAGCTCGACGGTGTTCGCCGGGCCGGTCGGCGGGGGGCGCAGCAGCAACTCCGTGGTCGTCGGCCCCGCCGTCTCGGCGGTCGTCGGCGGCGGCTCGACGGTGTCGTCGACCGTGTCACCGGTCGTCGTCGCGACCGTTCCGGCGCTGGAGGGCCCACCGGACGTGGACGACGCCGACTCCTCGAACGGTCGGCGGATGAGCAAGAACGCGCCGACCACCGCGAGTAGGATCACCGCCGCGGCGCCCGCGACCGCAAGCCTGCCGACGCGGTCGGACCGCGACGCGCGCAGGGCGGCGGCGCCGAAGGATCGATCGCCCGACCCGATCACCTCCCGGTACCGCTCGACCGAGAGCCCGGAGATGCCGGGTACGATGGCCGCCGGCAGGCGCTCGTCGATCGTCGCCACCAGGTCGAGCCGGGCGCGGCAATCCCGGCATGGCCCGCCGTCGCGCCCGGACATGATGTGGGCGTCGACGCCGCGCTGCTCGAGGGCGGCGAGGGTGCCGCGCCCGGCCGCCGCCAGCAACGGGACCACCGCCCGGCACTCGTCGGCGACCCCGGCCCAGTCGACGTCGGCGATCGCCCGCAGATAGGTCTGGTGCAGCCCCGAGCGCGCGGTGTGCAAGAGGGCCAACACGTCGTTCACGCCGCGGCCGAGCAATGGCGTCATCTCGCCGGCCGACCGCTCTTCCACGACGCTGTGCCACAGCACGGTCTGCCACGGCTCGGGCAGCCGGGCGAAGGTCGCGGCGAGCGCCGCTCCGTCCTCAGCCGAACGGTCGGGATCGCCTCCGTCGGCCGGCCCGTACCGCCCACCGGTCAGCTCGGCGATCGCCCGCGGCCGGAGCGCCCGAACGGCCTCGACGCCATCGGGGATCGGTTCGCCCTCGGCGATCGCCAGGCGGAGCCGGTCCATCGCCTCGTGCGCCGACCGCCGAGCGCCCTTTCGGCGCAGGGATCGAGCGACCATGTGGACCGCCCACCCGTGGCGCGACTCCAGTTCGGCCCAGGCCGGCGCCGAGCCGCGACGCGCCGCTTCGGCGAGCTGGCCGTCGCTGGGAAGTGGTTGTGCGAGTTCCATATGGGCGACTGGGTCGAGTGCGTGGACACAGGGGCCCGGGCCCGCGCGCCACAGAAGATGATCGGCTGGTCCTGACGAAGTCTTGAGACTTCTTCCACCGGCCGGCATGCCGACCCAGGAGCGACCTTCTCTCCTACTGTGACAGGTCGTGGCCCATCGGAACCGTCAGACCGTCGTCGCGGGGGTCGCGCTCGCGATCGCCGCCACGACGTGCACGGGCGGCGGCGAGACCACGCCGGCGACGACCGCCGCGGCCACCACGACGACGCAGCCTCCCCGCGAGGACGACGGTCGGCTGACGATCGGGATCCTCCTCCCGACATCGGACACGCTCCTCGGGGAGGGCCTCGTCGACGCCGCCCTGCTGGCGATCGAGCGGATCAACCAAGCCGGCGGGGCGTTGGGCCAGCCGGTCAGGTTCGAGATCGCCGATGAGGGCAGCACGACCGCCGCGGCGTCGGCGGCGATCGAGAGCCTCATCGCCGCCGGCGTCGATGCCATCGTCGGGCCGGCCTCGTCGCTCACCGCGCTCAACAACCTCTCCGAGATCGTCGACGCGGGCGTCCTGAGCTGCTCGCCGACCGCCAGCTCGCTGGCGCTCGACGACTTCCCCGACGATCTGCTGTTCTTCCGCACCATCCCGAGCGACTCGTTGCAGGCCAAGGCGATCGCCCAGGCCGTCGAGGAGACCGGCGCCCGTACGGCGGCGATCGCGTTGATCGACGACGCCTACGGCCAACCGTTCGCCGCGGCGGTCGAAGCCGCGCTCCTCGCCCGCGGGATCTCGGTCGTGACGTCGGTGCAGTTCCGCGGCGCCGACGAGGATCTGGCGGCCAAGGCCGCCGAACTCGCGGCGTCCGAAGCCCGCACCGCCGTGTTGCTCGCCGCCGACCCTGACGCGTTGAGCCTTCTCGAGGCACTCGGCCGCGACGTGGGGAGCATCCAGGACATCATCGTCAACGACGCGTTGCGCAACTCGGCGTCGGCGACGCGCGTCGAGGCGTTGCCGGACTCGTTGCGGCGCAGGATCACCGGGGTGGCGCCGCAGGCGATCGCCGGGGACCCGGCCGACCCCGAGGGGGGCTTCGGGCCCTACGCGGTCAACGCCTTCGACTGCGTGAACCTCATCGCCCTGGCGACGGTGCAAGGGGACTCCGACGCGCCCCGGATCATCAAGACCCAGATGCAGTCGGTCAGCTCGGGTGGTCGCCTCTGCCGGACCTACGGATCGTGCGTCGAGCGGCTCGCCGAGGGTCTGCAGATCAACTACAACGGACCGGCGGGCATCACCGAGCTGCTCCAGCGCGGGGATCCGCGCCGCGCCCGCTTCGAGCTGTTCACCTTCGACGAGACCGGTCGGGACCAGACGCAGCAGTCGATCGTCGTCGAGGACTGACCGCGTTCAGACCGCGACGGCGGCGTACAGCTCAGACGGCGTTCGAAGGTCAACTCAGCATCGCTCAGACGGCGTTCGCAGGTCGACTCAGACGGCGTGCTCGATATCGTCGAGGTAGCCGACGTAGAACGCCCCGAACTCGCCGTAGACGGCCGAGCCCTCGTCGAAGCGCATCGTGTACACGACCTCCTTGACGACGTCGGGGCTCTTGGCGAACAAGGTCACGCCCCACTCGTAGTCGTCCAGGCCGGTCGACCCGGTGACGAGCTGGGCGACGCGGCCGGCGAAGGTGCGACCGCTCTTGCCGTGCTCCATCATCATCGAGTGCCGGTCCTCGTACGGCGTCGCGAACCAGTTGGCGTGCGCCTCGCGCTTCTTGCTCATCGGGTAGAAGCAGAACGTGCTCAGACCGTCCGGCGGGATCTGCGGGTGCAGCCGGGCCTGGAGCATCTCCTCCGGCATCCCCTTGGCGTACTCGCTGACCTCGGTGATCGAGACGTAGCTGTCGACGACCTCGAGGCCGGCCTCGGCGAGGGCGGTCTGCAGCGAACGCAGCGTGGGCCACTCGGCGCACAGCGCCATGAAGCACAGGTCGGCCTTGTGCCCGAGCATCGACGCGGTGATCACCTGGCAGTCGGCCGCCTCGGCGGACTTGACCGCCGCGATGACGGCCTCGCGGTCGACCGACGCGGTGTGCTTGCAGAAGAGGTGGACGACGCCGAGGCCGGATTCCATGCGCATGGGGTCAGGCTATGCGCTGATCGTCAGAGCCGTTCGGGCGCGTACACGTTCATCAAGTCGCGGCGCACGAATCCGGCGAGCAAGATGTTGGCGCGGCGCGCCGCCAGCACCGCGAGCGCCGTCGGCGCGCTGACGGCGACCACGGCCGCGAATCCGGCGGCCCACGCCTTCTGCACCATCTCGATGCTCGCCCGCCCGCTGACGAACAGGCCGAGACCGGCCGCCGGCGCATTGGGGCCGGACGCCAGGGCGAGCGCGCCGACGACCTTGTCGACGGCGTTGTGCCGACCGACGTCTTCGCGGAGGAGCACCACCGCGCCGTCACGGTCGAACGCCGCCGCGGCATGGACCGCGCCGGTCGTCGCGAAGAGGCCTTGCCGGGCGCGGACCGTGTCGGGAATCGCCCGCAGGAGGTCGAGGTCGAACGGCGCGGACGTCTCGATCGGCGCGAGGCGCGCGACCAACTCGTCGAGCTGCTCGCTCCCGCACCAACCGCAGCTCGACGAGACGTTGCCGAGCCGGGGTGTCGGTGTCGGCGCCAGGCCGCCGGTCTCGACGGTCACGACGTTGAACTTGCTGTCGGCCGCGCCGGCGTCGGCGCAGTACCGCACGCCGGTGACCGGCACGCCGCCGAGCATCCCCTCGGTGAGGCAGAACCCGACCGCCAGCTCGTAATCATGGCCGGGGGTCCGCATCGTCGTCGCGACGAGGGTGCCGTCGAGCTGGATCGACATCGGCTCCTCGACGATCAGGTCGTCGGGCTCGCGCCGCGTGCTCGTGGCCTCGCCGGCGCCGGCGACCCGCGTCACGATCATCCGCTCGGAACGGCGACGGCCCATCACGCCACCCTACGCGGCGAACAGGTCGATCGACCGGGCCGCCGAGGGTACGGTTGTCGCCCATGACCAACCCCACGGCGCCGCCCGAGAGGGCGAACATGCCCGCCGCGACGTCGCCCGCGCGCAATGTCGGCAGCGAGCTGGTGGCGACCGCCATCGTGATGCTCGCCGGGCCGGGCGTGCTCGTGCTCTCCAAGGGCGAGGTCGGCACGCTCGGCGCGGCGATCGGGTTCGGCGCGGCGATGGCCATCGCCATCGGCGTCATCGGCGCGGTCGCCAACCCGGCCTTCACGATGGCGATGTTGATCGCCCGCGAGGTCACGCCCGCCGAGGCGGTCGGCGACTGGGCCGGCCAGTTGCTCGGCGGGATCGTCGGCGCGGCGATGATCTGGGGCATCAACGACCAGACGCGCGCCGCGGCGGGCGCCAACGGCTGGGATCGCGACGGGCTCAGCGGCGCCGGTTCGGTGATCGCCGCCGAGGTCGTGCTCGCCGTCGTCGTCATCGTCGTGCTGCTGTCGGCGATCAGCCAGGGCCTGTCCCGATCGGCGATCGCCGGGTTCACCGGGCTCGCCTACGGCGCGGCGCACCTCGTGCTCATCCCGATCAGCGGCGGGGGGCTCAACCCGGCCCGATCACTCGGCTCGGCGATCTTCTCCGACACCGACCCGAACGCGCTCGGCCAGGTGGCCGTGTTCGTGCTCGTCCCGCTCGTCGGGGCGGCGGCGGCGGTCTTCGTCTGGCTGGCGATCGACGAGGCGACCGTCGACGACACCGTGTTCGACGAGACGTTCCTCGACGACGCCGCCGACCTGCTCGACGGCACCCCCGACTGACCCGCGACTCACCGCCATCACCCCGCGGTTTGTGTGACCGAACATCGCCAACCTCGACATCTTCGGTCACACAAAACCGGGAGGGCCCGGCGCGATCCGCTGATCGGAGGGGGGAGCGCGCTCAGTAGTCCATGTCGGGCATGC
>JBFGCT010000025.1:0-30656 GCA_041581055.1 Ilumatobacteraceae bacterium
ACCTCGGTCGCCCGCCCGATGACCGGGGACGCCGACCGGTGAGCGTGCTCGTCGAACGCGATGCCGCCACCTCGGTCGCCCGCCCGATGACCGGGGACGCCGACCGGTGAGCGTGCTCGTCGAACGCGACGATCGGGTCGTCGTCCTCACGCTCGATCGACCGCATCGCCGCAACGCGCTCGACCACGCCACGCTGCGCTCGCTGCTCGACGCCCAGGCCGCCGTGCGCGGCGATGCTCCCCACGACGTGCGAGCCGTCGTCGTCACCGGCTCGCCACCGGCGTTCAGCGCCGGCGCCGACCTGCACGGCGTCGAGGAGGACGAGTTCGCCCGCGATCTGGCGGCCGTGCTGCGCGGGTTCGGCGAGCTTCCGGTCGCGGTCATCGCGGCGATCGACGGGTCGGCGCTGGGCGCCGGCGCCCAGCTGGCGGTCGCCGCCGACCTGCGGGTGACGACGCCGGAGTCGGTGATCGGCGTGCCCGCCGCCAAGCTCGGTCTCGTCGTCGACCACTGGACGGTGCGCCGTCTCGCGTCGGAGTTCACGCCTCCGGTGGCGCGGGCGATGCTCCTCGGCGCCGAGACGTACACCGGCGAGCGCCTGCACCAGCTCGGCGCGGTCCACCGCCTCGGCGGCCTGCACGTCGCGCTCGATTGGGCGCACCACATCGCCGGGCTGGCGCCGCTGACGATCGCCGGTCACAAGCTGGCCCTGGAGCGGGCGAACCCCGAGCCCCCCACCGTCGACGCCGTCGAGGCGGCGCGGCGCGCCGCGTGGGCGAGCGACGACGCCGTCGAGGGGCGATCCGCGTTCCTCCAGAAGCGACCGGCCGACTTCACCGGCACCTGACCGCCACCGCAGGCGTCGAACGACGACGGTGGCGCGGCCTACAGGTTCGGCGGGAGGAGCCGGTTGACGTTCTGGAAGAAGAAGTACAGCGTGACGACGAACGGCAGGAGGCCGACGACCGCGCCCAGCCAGTCCCGCCGGAAGCGCCGGCTGAGGAGGTACGCGCCGACGCCGACCGCGGCGAGCAGCAGGCCCCAGAACAGCACGTGCGGGTTGGCGGCGGGATCGCTGAACCACCCCTCGGCGAACGCGTCGGCGATGACGACGGCGGTGGTGGCCGACCCGAGCGCCTCGATGCCGACGGTGGGCGGCCCGGCCTCGGCTGCCGGCACGCTGGCCGCGGGGCTGGCGGCGGCCGGCGCCGACCCGTCGGCGTCCGGTTCCGGATCGGCGACCGGCTCGGGCGCGACCGCGTCCGGGAGCGGGTTCCCGTAGTTGACGACCGGTTCGCCGACGATCGACGACTCGTCGGCGTCGAGCTCGGAGGAGATGACGATCCGGTCCCGCGCCGTCCACTTCGGGTGGCACGACGTGAGGGTGAGCGTGGCCCGGGTCGGGTCGGTCGTCGCCACGACGTAGCCCGCGCTCGGCGGCACGATCTGCTGGCCGGTGACCCGGTACACGAACGTCCCGTTGAGGGTGGTGACGACGATCTCGTCGCCGGCGGCGAGCTTGTCGACGTCGAAGAACGGCTGGCCGTACGTCGTGCGGTGGCCGGCGATCGCGGCGTTGCCGAGCTGGCCCGGCAAGGGGGTTCCCGGGAAGTGGCCCGGCCCCTTCTTGAGGTCGCCCGTCGTCACCCCGGCGACCACGATGTCGTCGACGCCGATCGCGGGGATCTCGATCCGGGCGATCGCGTCGCCGTTCTCGATCTCGGGGATGTTCTGGGCCTCGACCGGGAGCACGGCGAGCGGTGCCGGCCGCGGGTCGGCGGCCACCGGCCCGGCGTCGGGCTGGGCAGCGTCGGCCGGCTCGTCGGCCGGTTCCGCCGTCGGCTCGTCCGTCGGCACGTCGGTCGGTTCCGCCGTCGATTCGTCGGTCGGCTCGGCGGTCGGGCTCGCCGGCGCCGCGTCGATCGCCTGCCCCGGGTCGATCGCCGGCGCCGCGGCGAGCAACGCCTCGAAGTCGTTCTCCAGGGACCGTTGGGCGCGGGCGGTCTCGATGCCGGTGCCCCAGAGCTGGTAGGCGACGAAGCCGAACATCATCAGCCCGACCGTGATCATCACCTTGCCGAGGTTGCCGACCCACCACCGCCAGTCGTGTGGTGGCGGCGGGCGATCCCATTTCCGGACCCGGCGGGTGGGCGGCGGGCCCGCGGCGGGCGCGCCCGCCTCGTCATCGGCCGTCGACGGGGGGACTGATCCGTCGGCGCCGACCGCCACCGCCTCGTCGATCTCGGTCACGGAGGAGACGCTACTGCGCCGCCTGGGGGGTCGGGCGGCGGTTCGCGCGCCGCCCAACGGGCACCGTAGCGTGGCGGCGATCCCGATGAGCCCCGGCACCCCACCCGCAGCCCCCGTCGTCGCGCTCGTCGACGTCGTCGCGGTGCTCGGGGCGTTCCCCGCGCTGGCCGGCGCGTCGCTCCGGGTCGAACCGGGCGAGATCCTGCTCCTGCGGGGGGCGAACGGCGCCGGCAAGACCACGCTGTTGCGCCTGTGCGCCGGCCTGGTCCCGGTGGCCCGCGGGTCGGGCGCCGTGCTCGGGTTCGACCTCGCCACGCAGCGCGCGGAGATCCGACCGCTCGTCGGCCTGCTCGGCCATCAGAACGGGCTGTACGCCGACCTCACCGTCGGCGAGAACGTCCGCTTCTGGGGCGCGACCGTCGGGGCGTCCGACGAGGAGATCCGGGCGGCGATGGAGCGGCTCGACGTCGCCGACCGGCTCGCCGACGTCCCGGTGCGCACGCTGTCGGCCGGCCAACGGCGGCGCACCGCGCTCGCCGCGCTGGTCGCCCGCCGCGCCCGCCTGTGGCTGCTCGACGAGCCGCACGCCGGTCTCGACGCCGTCGGCCGGGACGAGCTGGACGCCACGCTGCGCCAAGCCGCCGCCTCCGGGGCGACGATCGTGATCGCCAGCCACGAGCTCGAGCGGGCCGGCTCGCTCGCCACCCGCGTGGCCGACGTCGTCGCCGGCCAGGTGCGGGAGGGCCGGCCGTGAGCCCGTGGCGGATCGCCCGCCTCGTCGCGGCGAAGGATCTGCGGATCGAGCGGCGCAGCCGGGTGGTCACGAGCCAGGTGCTGCCCTTCGCCGGGATCACGATGGTCATCTTCGCCTTCGCCCTCGACGCCAACCAGCGCATCCTCGAACAGGTCGCCCCCGGCCTGGTCTGGCTGGCGACGATGTTCAGCCTCCTGGTGCTCGTCCAGCGATCGTTCGCGGTGGAGACCGCCGACGGCGCCCTCGACGCGATGCGGGTGGCCGGTGTCGACGCCCGCGCGATCTACCTCGGCAAGGCGATCGGCCTCGGCGTCCAGCTGCTCGTCCTGGAGGTCCTGCTGCTCGCCGCCGCGGTGATCCTGTACGGCGAGACGATCCGCGTCGAAGGGCTTGTGCTTCTCGTCACCACGCTGATCTCCGCGACGTGCGGTCTGGCCGCGGTCGGTACCCTGTACGGAGGCCTTGCCGCAGGGTTCAAGGGCCGCGAGACACTGCTCCCGCTGCTCACGCTCCCCGCGGTGGCGCCCGTCCTGATCGGAGCAACACGAGCGGTCGAAGCAGCGCTCGGCACGGCAGGGGCGGTGGTGTCGGACGGCTGGCCCTGGGTGGGCCTGCTGATCGTCTTCGCCGTCGCCTTCGGTGTCGGGGGCTCGCTGGCATTCGGCCCGCTCATCGACGAATAGAGCCTGATGACCACCATCGACCCGCACGAACCGGCCGCCGACCAGCCGCCGACGGCGCGCGGTCGCCCCGCGGCCGAGCCGCTCCTCCCCGCCGCGTCCACGGGGACGCGGGCGACGCGCGTGCTGGGCATCGCGACGATCCTGGCGATGGCGTGGCTCGTCGCGTTCGGGCTGGGGTTCTCGCCCGCCGACCGCGATCAGCGCGAGTCGGTGCGCATCCTCTACGTCCACGTCCCGACGATCTGGATCGCCTACCTCGCGTTCGTCGTCACGGCCGTGTCCTCCGCGCTGTACCTGCTCGGCAGGCAGCGCTCGCTGGGCTGGGATCGGCTGGCCGGGGCCAGCGCCGAGATCGGCGTCGTGTTCGTCGCCGTCACGTTGGCGGTGGGGGCGATGTGGGGCCGGCTCACCTGGGGTGTGTTCTGGCAATGGGACGCCCGGCTCACGACCACCGCGCTGCTGTTCGTCACCTACGTCGGGTACCTCGCGGTGCGCCGGCTCGGCGGCAGCCACCAGCAGCGGGCGCGCCGCAGCGCGGTGCTCGGGCTGATCGCCGTGGTCGAGATCCCGCTGGTCCACTTCAGCGTGAAGCTGTGGCGCAGCCTGCACCAGCAGCCGACCGTGTTCGACACCGACGGCGACGTCGACATGGACGGGTTGATGCTCTTCAGCCTCCTCGTCGGCGTGGTCGCGTTCTCGCTGCTCTACGTCTGGCTCGTCATGCACCGCACGCGGGCGATGGCGATGGAGGATCTGCTCGAGGACCGCGGCCTCGACGCCGCGCTCGCCGCCCGCCGGGCGGAGGCCGCTCCGGCCGGGAGGGACGCCTGATGGAGGACGCCGGATTCATCCTCGGGAGCTACGCGCTCGTCTTCGGAACGGTCGCCCTCTACGCGTGGCGCGTGCTGCGCCACGCCCGTCGCCTGGCGCGCCAGATCCCCGACGGCGAGAAGTACTGGACCTGAGAATCATTTGGTGAACTCGCCCCACCGACCGAACTCGCTGGCAGGCTGATCGCCCATGTCCGAGATGGATCTCTCCCCCCGCGGCGACAGCGGGCCGGGCGCCGCCCCGCGCCGCACGCGCAAGCTGCTCCCCACGATCGTGCTCGGTCTCGTCGTCGTGGCCGGCGCGGTCATCGTCACCCAGTTCCTCAGCTCGGCGGTCGACTACTACTGCAACGTCGACGAGATCGGCGTCCGCGACGGTTGCGACGCCGAGCGCCGGATCCGGCTGCAGGGCACGGTCGACCAGGGTTCGGTCGCCCGCGACGGGTCGGCGACGGTGTTCACGATCTCGTTCAACGGCGCCACCGTGCCGGTGCATTACGACGGCGAGCCCGGCGGCATCTTCAAGGAGTGCATCCCGGTCGTCGTCCACGGTGTGATCGAGGGGGGCGAGCTGCAGGGCGATCGCGTCGAGGTGAAGCACTCCGACGAGTACGTCGCGGTCAACGACGAGCGAGTCGCCGACGCGCAGGATGTCGGATGCGCGGGCGGCGCCTGATCGGCTGATGCTCGCCGCCAGCGTCAACGCCGCGTTCGGCCGCGCCGGACTCGCGTTGATGCTCGCCGCGTCGGTGTTCGGGGCGTTCGCCGTCCTCGCCGGGGTCCGGCGCGGCGACACCCGGCTGCTCCGCCAGGGCCCGCGCTACGCGTGGCTCGCCTTCGCCGGGATCGTGCTCTCGGTCGTGATGATGCAGCGGGCGCTGATCACCCGCGACTTCTCGCTCGCGTACGTCCAGCAGGTCGGGTCCGCCGACACGCCGGCGCTGTACAACGTCGCCGCGATGTGGTCGGCGCTCGAGGGGTCGATCCTGCTCTGGGCGCTCGTGCTGACCGGGTTCACGGCGGCGGTCGCATGGCGGTTCCGGGACCGCACCGGCGACGTCCTGGTCGGCTGGGCGCTGATCGTGATGTTCGCGATCACCGCGTTCTTCGCGCTGTTGAGCATCGGGCCGGCCAACCCGTTCGCCGCCGGCGCCCCCGGCGTCACGGCCGGCCCCGGCCCGAACCCGTTGCTCCAGAACCACGTCCTCGTCCTGTTCCACCCGCCGATCCTGTACCTCGGCTACGTCGGCTTCACCGTCCCGTTCGCGTTCGCCATCGCCGCGCTGGCCACCGGCCGCCTCGGCGAGGGCTGGCTGATGGAGACCCGCCGGTGGGCGCTGTTCTCGTGGGCGTTCCTCACGATCGGCATCCTCCTCGGCGGCTGGTGGAGCTACGAGGTGCTCGGATGGTCGGGCGTCTGGGCGTGGGACCCGGTCGAGAACGCGTCGTTGCTGCCGTGGCTCACCGGCACGGCCTACATCCACTCGGTCCTCGTGCAAGAGCGGCGGGGGATGCTCCGGGTCTGGAACCTGAGCCTGTTGATCGCGACCTTCGCGCTCACGATCCTCGGCACGTTCCTCACCCGCTCCGGCGTCCTCAACTCGGTGCACGCCTTCGGCGACGGACCGATCGGCGCGTGGTTCCTGACGTTCTTCGGGATCGTCGTCGTCGTGTCGCTCGGGTTGATCGCGTGGCGCGGCGACCGTCTCCGATCGCCGGGCGCGATCGACTCGCCGGTGTCCCGCGAGGGGGCGTTCCTCGCCAACAACGTCCTGTTCACCGTGTTCGCCTTCGTCGTGCTCCTCGGCACGGTCTTCCCGCTGGTCGTCGAGGCGGTCCAGGACCGGCGAACCGTCGTCGGCGCCCCGTACTTCGACCGGCTGTCGATGCCGATCGGCATGGTCCTGCTGTTCCTGATGGGGATCGCCCCGGTGCTGCCGTGGCGCAAGGCGTCGACCGAGCTGCTCCGCGAGCGCCTGTTCTGGCCCGCCTGGCTGGGCGCCGGCGCGCTCGCCCTCGCCGTGCTGGTCGGGGCCGATGGCTGGGCGCCGCTCGTCGCGTTCGCGCTCGCCGGCTTCGCCTCGGGGTCCGCGCTGCGCCAGCTCGTCCTGGCGACGCGCCGGCAGGGTTGGCGGGGGCTCGTCGGGCGGGCCAACGGCGGCATGGTCGTGCACCTCGGCGTGATCATGATCGCCGTGGCGCTGGCCTCGTCGAACAGCTTCACCCACTCCGCGACCCTCGCCTTGGAGGAGGGCGTCCCGACCGAGTGGGGCGGCCACACCTTCGAGCTGCGGTCGGTCACCGAGGAGACCAACAGCCGGGGGAGCGAACGCGTCCTCGCCGCCAACGTACGCCTCGACGGCGACCGGACGCTCGCGCCGGCGATCACCACGTACCTCAACATCGGGCAGGACATCGGCACGCCCGCCGTGCGCACCGGGCTGGTCGACGACGTCTACCTGACCCTCGAACCCGGGTCGGCGGCCGGCGACCGGACGGCGACGATCCGGGCGTTCGTCAAACCGATGATCCTCTGGCTGTGGCTCGGCGGGCTCGTGATGGCGGTCGGGACGTTGCTGGCGGCGTTCCCGGGCACGCGGCGGCGCCGGGCGGTCGACCCGGTCTCGGCGCCGATCCGCGATCGCTCGGCCGAGACGGCCGGCGCGGGCGGCGAGGGCGGGTCCGAGGCGGAGACGGTCGGCGCGCGGGCATGACCGAGACCGATGTGCCGACCCGCCTCGACGACGGGGCCCCGCGGCGCGCCGTGGCCCCGTGGATCGCGCTCGCCGTCGCCGTCGTGCTGACCGGCCTGTTCGTCGTGCTGGTCGGCGCCGACCCCGACGGCGGATCGTCCGCCAAGTCGCCGCTGCTCGGCCGGCCGGCCCCCGAGGCGGTCGGAGAGCTCGACGACGGCACGACCTTCGACCTGTCGCGGCGCAAGGGCAGCTGGGTCGTGCTCAACTTCTTCACCGCCGACTGCGTGCCGTGCATCCAGGAGCACCCCGAGCTGATCGAGTTCGCCGAGCAGCAGGCGGCGCTCGGCGGCGAGGGCGCCGAGCTCTACTCGGTCGTCGTCAGCGACAGCCGGTCCGACGTCGAGGAGTTCTTCGCCGCGCGCGGGGGCGACTGGCCGGTGGTCTACTCGGACCGCGACGCGTTCTCGGTCGCCTTCGGCGTCGCCGCGGTGCCCGAGACCTGGATCATCGACCCGAGCGGGGTCGTGCAGCTCCGGTTGATCTCCAAGGTGACCGCCGAGCAGCTCGGCGTCACGCTCCAGCAGTTCCGGGAGGCGTACCGCTGATGGCGCCCTCCCAGCTCAACCGCCGGCTCAAGCGCTGGCCCGGCTGGGTGCTGCTGCTGCTCGTGGTCGCCGGCTTCCTCGCCGTCGGGGCGACCCGCGGCGCCGGCCCGCAGACGCCGCAGGATCGTGTCGACGGCGTCACCCGGCGCGTCGCCTGCCCGATCTGCGACGGCGAGAGCGTGTTCGAGTCGCGGAACGCCGCGTCGCGGGCGATCCGCAACGAGGTCACCGACCTGGTAGGCGGCAACGAGCTGACCGACGACGAGATCGTCGCCTTCCTGGAGACCCGGTACGGGGCCGACGTCCTGCTCGTCCCGAAGGCGACCGGCTTCGACGCGCTCGTGTGGGTGCTGCCGGCGGTCGGCTTCGTGTGCGGGCTCGTCGGCCTGGCGGTCGCGTTCCGGCGGTGGACGCGGCAGTCGGCGTCGGCCGGCGTGCCGACCCCGGAGGACCGGGAGATCGTCGATGCCGCGCTCCGTGGCGAGGCCGAGCGGTGACGATCGACGACTCAACCGAACCGGTCGTCGCGCGGCGCCGCGGCGAGCACCTCGATCGCCTCGCCGAGCTGGAGGAGGAGCGCCGATTCCTCCTGCGATCGCTGCACGACCTCGAACGGGAGCACGCGGTCGGCGACGTCGACGACGTCGACTACGCCGCGCTGAAGGACGGCTACACCGTCCGGGCGGCCGCCGTGCTGCGCCAGATCGAGGACGGCAAGGCGCGGCTCACCCCGGCGACTCCCAGACGGTGGGGGCGCGTCGCGATGGCTGCCGCCGTCGTGCTCGCCGGCGCGGTCGGCCTCGGGCTCGTGCTCGCCGGCTCGTGGGGCGAGCGCGGCGCCGGCCAGGAGATCACCGGGTTCACCCCGGGCGACGACGCCAGGACGGTGCTCGCCTCAGCGCGGGAGGCGCTGCGCACCGGCGACTTCGACGTCGCCAACTCGCTGTTCGGGCGCGTCGTCGAGATGGAGCGCGACCGAGGCGAGGACAGCGCCGAGGCGATCGCCTATTTCGGGTGGACCTTGGCGTTGCTGACGGTCGACGACCCCGACGCCGAACGCGCCGCGCAGCGCCTCGACGCCGCCCGGCTCGCGCTGGGGCAGGCGATCGAGATCGACGCGGCCTACGCCGACCCGTACTGCTTCCTCGCCATCGTCGAGTTCTCGTTTCGCGACGACCCGGTCGCCGCGCTGCCGTTCGTCGAACGGTGCCAGGCGAGCAACCCGCCGGCGGACGTCGCCGACCTGATCAGCGGGTTCGCGGAGGAGATCCGGGCCGCCGCCGGCGAGGCCTGACGATTCCCGCCGCGCGGCGTGCGCGGGCGGTAGGGTCGGCCCGCATGGCCATGACGCCTCCCCCGCCGCCCCCGGGCGGGACACCGCCGCCGCCCCCGGGCGGGCAGCCCCCCGGCTACCCGCCAGGCGGCGCGCCGCCGCCGGGGTACGTTCCGTTCGGTGGTCCGGCCGGCCCGGCCTCCCGGACCAACGGGTTCGCCGTGGCGTCGCTGGTGCTCGGGATCGTCGGGTTGCTGCTGTGCTTCACGTTCATCCCGTGGATCCTGGCGATCATCTTCGGCGTCATCGCGATGCGCCAGTGCTCGGAGGATTCGAGCTACACCGGTCGGGGGATGGCGGTCGCCGGGCTGGTGCTCGGCGTGATCGCCGCGGCCTTGGTCGCCCTGATCTTCGCGTTCGGCGACTTCACGTACACGATCAACTGACCGAGCCGGTCGTCGGCGGCGGCCAGACCTTGCCCTTGGTCACCCGCGTGCCGTTGCGGTGCAGCACCCAGATGGTCGACTTGCGCCAGTCGGGCGGCGTCTGGACCTGCATGCCGCGGCGGATCAGCGCGTCGATCACCGCCGGGATGATGTCGCCGTGGCTGCACAGGGTCGTGCCGGGCGCCGCCTCCGCGATGAGGTCGAGCGCCCCCTCGAGATCGGCGCCCTCGAGCAGCCGATCGTCGGGCTTCACGCCGACATCGAGTCGGCCGGCCAGCGGCTCGAGCGTCTGGACACACCGGACGTACGGACTCGAAACGGCGCCGGTCGCGCCGTGCTTGGCGAGGCGCTTGCCGATCGACTCCGCCTGCTTCCACCCCGCCTTGCTCAGCGGTCGGTCGAAGTCCGCTCCGACCCAGGCCCGCCGCTCGCCCGCCTTGGCGTGGCGGACGAGATAGAGGGTCGCCCTGGACATGATCGACTAGCGCTCGTCGGTCAGGGTCTTGTGGCGGGCCGCGAGTTGGCGGACGAACAGGATCCACAGGATGGCGGCGACGAGTTGGACGCCGCCGCTGGCGAGGCTCAGCGGGCCGGCGTCCCGGATGTCCTCGGCCAGCGACTCGGTGGTCGTGCTGCCGATGTTTCCGCCGAACAGCGTGTCGCGTTGGAGGAACACGAACACGATCGGGACCAGGCCGAACATCACCCACCACGCCCACAACACCGGGTTTTCGGGCTGTCGCCTCCAGGCCTCGGCGTCGTTGATGCCCTCGGGGGTGGACGCCTTCCACAGCTCGCGGAGCATGAGGAACGGGATGACGTAGAGCACCCCCGGGGGCAGGAACCAGCCGAAGACGGCGAACAACGGGGCCCAGAACGTCGCCCGCCCGTAGGCCCGCACGTTGGCGCTGATGCGGTACATCCAGACCATCGTCAGGACGAGCGCGGCGATCGTCGCCGCGAACCAGAGCAGCTGGGTGAGGGCGAGCGGGGCGTAGGCCTCCCGGAACTCGTCGGCGGTGGCCCGCCCGTCCAGGTAGTCGGCGGCGCGGTCGGCGGCGAGCGGTGTGACGAGACCGCCGATCGCCGAGACGACGCCGGCGATCCCGACCAGGATGGCGAGCGCCCGCGACAACCCGCCGACTCTTCGCACGCGGGCGAGCGGCGTCGGGGCGGTTCCGTACCCGACGTACCCCGGCGGCGGACTCAGGTTCTCCGGGGGCGGCGGCGGTGGTGGCGGAGGCGGCGGCACGTCACTCAAGACCGGACATGGTACTCAATGCGGCGGTGGCGCGGCCCCTCGGGCTACTTCGCGTCGGACCAACGCTCGACGACGCTGACGTCGGCGACGAAGCGCACCGGAGTCGTCGTCGGCGGCGCCCAGCGTCGCGCCGTCTCCTCCAGACAGTGTTCGAGCAGCCGCGCGGTGGCGAACCGGCGGTCGAGCGGGACGTGCACCAGGAGCTCGTCGTGCAGGCACAGGACCAACTCGCCGCCGAGCGGGGCCGAACGGGCGCGCACGAGCACGGCCCAGGTCTTGAAGAACTCGGCGGCGGCCCCTTGGATCATCGCGTTGCGCCCATACCTGCCTCGCGCCGCGGCCTGCGACCGAGCGTCGCGCTCGCTGAGCGCGCCGACGTCGCCGGCGTCCATCCGCACGCGCCGACCGCCGGCGGTCCGCAGGTCGTGACCGCCCTGCGCCGCCTCGTCGGCGCGGCGCAGGTATCCCATCGCCACCGGGTACGCCGACTCCAGCCCGCGCAGGGCCTCGGCCCCGTGGCCCGTGGTCTGGCCGTACATCGCGCCGAGCACGGCGACCTTGGCGACGTCTCTCGTCACGCCGAGGCGGGCCGCGACCGGGGCGTACATGTCGTCCTCGTGCGTCGCCGCCGCCAAAGCGGGATCGAGCGAGACGGCGGCCAGGACGCGCGGCTCGATCTGGCCGAGATCGGCGCGCACGAACGCGTGGTCGCGCTCGGCGACGATCGCCGAGCGCAGGTCGGCGGGCATGTTGTGCAGGCCGGCGGTCGCCGTCATCCGGCCGGCCGCCCCGTCGGTCCCCGACCACGTGCCGCGCAGCCGACCGTCGGCGCCGACGTGTTCGTCGAGCCACGCATAGCCGAACGTCGTCGCCATCCGCTCGGCCTTGCGCCACGTGAGCAGGGCGTCGACGATCGGGTGCTCCGCGCGGAGCTGCTCCAGCCGCCACGCCCTGGTGTCGGGCAACTCGATGCCGGCGCGCCGCAACAACGACTTGACCTGCGCCGGGTTGCGGAGGTCGAAGTCGTCCGCCACCAGGTCGAGGACCCGGGCGTCGCGGGCGGCGGCCACCCGTGCGGCCTCGGCGGCGTCGCGCGGGCGCGGGCCGATGAAGGAGGCGATGACGCGCTCCGCCTCGGCGACGTCGATCGGCAGGCCGTCCAGTTCGAGCTCGACGCCGAGCAGCTCCGCCGCCGACTCCGAACGGGCGGTGGCCAGCGCCCGCGCCGGGTCGGGGAGGTCGCCCAGCAGCTCCAACTGGTGCTCGTACAGCGTCGCCGCGAGCTCGGCCCAGTGCACCAGGTGGGCGGCCGACGTCGCCCAGGCGCCGGCCGCCCAGTCGGCGCGCAGATGCCCGTCCGGCCTGATCGGGTGGTCGGGGACGCCCTCCTCGGCCGGGTCGGTGAACAGGTCGGGTTGGGAGGGGCCCGGAATCGACGCGGGGTCGAGCTCGTGCAGCGCGGCCCAGACGCGGGCGGGGTCGGCGCGCCATCCGCCGAACAGGAGCCGGTGGGCCGCGGCGAGATCCCAGCAGCGGGCCGGCCGCACGCCCGAACGCACGAGCGCCAACGCGGTCTCCCGGTCCCACCACACCCAGCGGGTCTCGGCGAGCGCCTCCATCCGCCGGATCTGCTCCAGCCCGTCGTCCCAGCCGAACACCATCCGCTCCCCGCCGATCGGCACGACGACCACACCGGCGTCGGCGGCCAGGGCGACCGCGGTCGGGGTCGCCGGCATCAATCCCAGCCGAGCTCGTGCAGCCGATCGTCGTCGATGCCCGCGACGTGCGCCACCTCGTGCATCACGGTGACGTAGACCTCTTCGGCGAGGTGCTCCTCGTCCTCGCACACGTCGCACAGCGCGAGCCGGTAGATCGAGACGATGTCCGGGCCCTCGACGCCGGTCCGCTCGGTGTGCGGCACGCCCTCGTAGAGACCGAGCAGCGTCGGCTCCCGCTGGTTGCGGTCGTGGATCTGGACCACGACGTTGTCGAGCACGTGCCGCAGGTCGTCGGGCAGGTCGTCGAGCGCGTCGCGCACCATCCGCTCGAACCGATACAGCGGCACAACGTCCACGGGGGCAACCTACTGCCGTGTCGGCAAACGTTCGCCCGCGCCGCGCCGCGCCGCGCCCGCCCGGCCCGGTGGGCCGGCGTCCGGTGTTACCAGCCACAGCCGTACAGTGGGTGCATGAGCGAGCATGGTTCTGACGTGATCGACGGGTTCTACAGGTGCATGGCCGGTGACGACACCGCCGGGCTGATCGACCTCTACGCGCCCGACGCGTTGGTCATCCGGTTCAACGGGACGTCCTCCGGAGCCGCCGAGATCGCCGACTTCTTCGCCGATGAGCGGAGGCAGCACGGCGAGTACAAGCTGCGGTCGGTCGACCAGGTCATCCAGAGCGGCGACGTGTTGATGTGGGACGCGCTGGTCGACACGTCGCAGGGAATCCTCGAAACGACCGAGGTGCTCGTCCTCGACGGCGCCGGCAAGATCCGGCGCCACGTTCCGGGGATCCGCGGCTACTGGGGCAGCATCTGAGCCCAGGCGGGCGCGGGTCGCCGTCCGCCCGCCGCCGTCAGATCACCTTCAGCGCGTCGGAGTAGACCTTGCGCGGCCGCATGTCGATCGCCACCTGGCGGGCGATCTCGTGGAACATCTGCGCCACCTCCGACGTCGGATCGACCGCGGTGATCGGGTGGCCGTCGTCGCCGCCCTCGCGGAGGGCGTTGACGAGGGGGTTCTTGCCCAGCAGCGGAACGCCGATCTCGTCGGCGAGCAGCTGGCCGCCACCCGAACCGAAGATCTCGTAGCGCTTGCCGTCGTCGCCGGTGAACCAGGACATGTTCTCGATCACGCCGCGCACGGTCAGGTTGACCTTCGCCGCCATCGCCGCCGACAGCGAGGCCACCGTCTGGGCGGCCGGCTGGGGCGTGGTGACGACGAACACCTCGCCACGGGGCAGGTACTGCGCGAGCGACAGCGCGATGTCGCCGGTGCCCGGCGGCATGTCGATCAGCAGGAAGTCGGGCTCGTCCCAGAACACGTCGGTCAGGAACTGCTCGAGCGCCTTGTGCAGCATCGGGCCGCGCCAGATCACCGCCTGCCCGTCGGGCACGAAGTAGCCGATCGAGATGCAGCGCACACCCCACGCCTCGGGTGGGATGAGCATCTCGTCGATGACGACGGGGTCGCGGTCGGTGCCCAGCATCCGGGGGATCGAGTAGCCGTAGATGTCGGCGTCGACGACGCCGACCGAGTGGCCCTGCGCGGCGAGGGCGACGGCCAGGTTGGTGGTGACGCTCGACTTGCCGACGCCGCCCTTGCCCGACGAGATCAGCAACGGGCGGGTCTTCGAGCCGGTCTTGGCGAAAGGGATCTCGCGGCCCTCGGCGTGGCCGTGGGCCTGGCCGGCCCCGGCGGTCGACGCCGCGTCGCCGTGCAGCGTCTTGCGCAGGTTCTCGCGGTCGTCGTCGGACATCACCGTGAACTCGAGGTCGATCGAGTCGACGCCGTCGAGCTGTGTGGCGGCGTCGCTGACGCGGCGCTGGATCTCGTTCTTGAGGGGGCAGCCGGGGACGGTGAGGGCGATCAGGACGCCGACCACGCCGCCGTCGCGGATGTCGACCCCGCGGACCATGCCGAGATCGACGATCGACCGGTGCAGTTCGGGGTCCTCGACCGGCCGAAGGGCCTCGATGATCTGGGCTTCGGTGACTGGGGAACCCGGCATGCGGCCCATTGTGGCGAGCCCACGGTGAATTTGCACTACGCGGATAGGTAGAATCCACCTATGGCGACGAGTCCCTCGTTCACCTCGACCGTGTCGGCGATCACCGACGCGTTCGGCGACCCGACGCGGCGCTCGGTGTACCTCTTCGCCAAAGAGCACTCGGGCGACGGCGGAACCGGGGTCACCGCCTCGATGGTCGCCAAGCAGACCGGCGTCCACGCCAACGTCGCCCGCCACCATCTCGACAAGCTGGCGGCCGGCGGGTACCTCGAAGTCGCCACCGGGAAGGTGGCCGGCGGCGGGGCGGGTCGCCCGTCGAAGCGGTACGTCGCGGTCGCCGACGCGCTCAACGAGAACGACTTCCCGGTCCGCAGCGACGACCTGCTCCTCTCATTGCTCGGCCGCGCCCTCGACCGGCTCCCGCACGACGAGGCCGAGGCGATGGCCGAGGAGGTCGGCTCGGAGTACGGGCGGGCGATGGCCGCCGGCCTCCGGGGCGACGCGCTGCACGCCGGGCGCCGCTCCCTGCGCTCGGCGATGCAGGCGGTCGCCGACGCGCTCACCGCGCACGGGTTCGCGGCGCACGCCGAGGGGCGCAACGACCAGCTGCGGATCATCAACAACCATTGCCCGTTCGGCGAGGTGGCGACCGACCATCCGGTGATCTGCGCGGTCGACCGCGGCATGGTGCGCGGCATGCTCGGCGAGTTGTACGGAAGCGACGCCGAGGGCCAGCTCGGCGAGGTCACCACCGAGTCGAGCCTCGCCGCCGGCGACACGTTCTGCACGACCGCCGTCTGACCCCGCCCGCGTCACCGTCGGCGTCCGAGGCCCGCCGTTCCGCCCGACTCGCCGCTCGGGGGCCGTGATCCGGCGGGCCGCCGTGCCGGTAGCGTGTCCGGTCGTGGACGTACGCATCGGAGTGACCCAGGCCCCCCGCGAGCTCACCATCGAGCTCGCCGACGACGTCGATCGCGAGGAGCTGAAATCACGGGTCGAAGCCGCGCTGGCCGGGGCGTCGGACGTCCTCTGGATCACCGACAAGCGGGGCAAGGACGTCGGCGTCCCGGCGGCCAAGATCGCCTACGTCGAGGTCGGTTCGGCCGAGGGCGATCGCCGCATCGGCTTCGGCGGCGACTGAGCGATGGCCGCGACGCGTCGTGCGCCGTCCGACAACCGGGTCTGAATGACCACGTCGCTGCTCGATCTCGACCTGCTCTGGGTCACGGGGAAGGGCGGCGTCGGCAAGACCTCGATCGCCGCCGCGATCGCCGAGGTCGCGGCAAGCAGCGGGCGGCGGACGCTCGTCTGCGAGATGGACGCCAAGGGCGCGCTGGCGACGGCGTTCGACGTCGGCGAGTTCCGGTTCGAGCCGACCGAGGTGGCGGACAACCTGCACGCCATGACGATGAGCACCGAGGACTCGCTGCGCGAGTACCTGCGGCTGTTCGTCCGCATCCCGTTCCTCGGCCGCATCGGGCCGCTGGCCAAGACGTTCGACTTCGTCGCCGACGCGGCGCCCGGCGTCAAGGAGATCCTCGCCGTCGGCAAGCTGTGCTGGGAGGTCCGCGAGCGGCACTACGACCTCGTCGTCGTCGACGCCGAGGCCAGCGGCCACATCGTCAGCCAGATCGGCGCGCCGAAGGTGATCCGCGACCTCGTCAAGGTCGGCCTCGTGCGCGAGCAGACCCAGTGGATGCTCGACATCCTCGGCGACGCGTCGCGCACCGGCGTCGCGATCGTGACGACGCCGGAGGAGATGCCGGTCACCGAGACGATCGAGCTGCTGCACCGCCTGCACGCCGAAACCGGCGCCCACGCCCACACGGTGATCGCCAACCGCGTCCTGCCGGTGCTGTTCGGTCGGCGCGAGCAGCCGGTCGCCGATCGGCTCACCGACGCGCTGCCCGAGCTGGTCGCCGCCGCCGGCGAGGCCGTCGCGACGGTGCTCGACTCGGCGCGGCTCACCGAGGAGCGCCGCCGTACCGGCGCCGCCCACCTCGACCGCATCGCGGTCGCCCTCGACGCCGACACGTCGCTCGGCGACGTCGGCACGATCACGGTGCCCGAGCTGTTCGCCCGGGCCCCCGGGCCGCGGGTGGTGTCGCTGATCGCCGGCACGCTCACCGACGAGCTGGACGTCGGGCCGTCGTGAACGAGCTGGACGCGATGCTGGCGAGTCGGGAGATGGTGCTGGTCGCCGGATCCGGCGGGGTCGGCAAGACGACGGTCGCGGCCGCGCTGGGGATCGCCGCGGCGCAACGCCAGCACTGCAAGGTGCTGGTGCTGACCGTCGATCCGGCGCGCCGCCTCGCCGGCGCGCTCGGGGTCGCCGAGTTCGGCAACACCCCGGTGCAGATCCCGGCCAGCGCGTTCGCCGAGGCCGGCGTCAAGGTCCGCGGCGAGATGTGGGCGGCGATGCTCGACACCAAGGCCGGATGGGACGAGCTGATCCGGCGGCACGCTCCCGACGAGGCGACCAGGGCCGCGGTGCTGGCCAACCCCCTGTACCAGAACATCACCAGCCGCTTCGTGCGCAGCCACGACTACCTCGCGATGGAGCAGCTCCACGACCTGCACGCCACCGGGAGCTTCGACATCGTCATCGTCGACACGCCGCCGTCGCGGAACGCGCTGTCGATTCTCGACGCGCCCAGCCGGATGGCGGAGTTCTTCGGGAGTCGGTTGCTGCGGTGGCTCACCGTGCCGTACCGGTCGCGGTTCTTCACGGCCGCGTCGCGGCCGTTCTACCAGGTCGCCGACCGCGTGCTGGGATCCCACTTCCTCCAGGACATCGCCGACTTCTTCATCCTGTTCCAGGCGATGGAGGCCGGGTTCGTGAAGCGCGCCAAGGAGGTCGAGGCCCTGCTCGTCGACCCCCGCACGGCGTTCGTGGTCGCGACCACGCTGGAGACCGCCCCCAGCCACGAGGCCCGCTTCCTCGCCGAGGCGCTGGCCGCCCGCCGCATGTCGCTCGGCGCGATCGTGGCCAACCGCGTCCTGCCGGCCGCGCTCGCCGACCAGGCGGCGTCGGAGAGCGCGGCGACGCTGGTCGAGCTGGCCGACGGGGACCTCGCCGGAGACGTCGCCGCCCGCCTCGGCGTGGACGACGAGGCGCTGGTCGCGTCGGTGCTGCACCACGTCGCCGCCCAGTTCGACGATCTCGCGCTCAACGCCGCCCGCGAGTCGGAGCGCCGCGCCGAACTGGAGTCGCTGGCGCCGGTGCTGCTGACCGTTCCGTGGATGTCCGACGACATTCACGATCTCGCCGGACTCGATCTGATCGCCGGTCACCTGCGCGGGCTGTCGTGATCGGGCAGAATCGGGGGCGATGACTTCGCTTGCCGAATTGTGCCGCGCGCACACGACGCTCGGCCGCGACGAGGTGGAACATCTCAACCGCCTCACGGCCGAGTGGACCTTTCTCTCCGACCTTTGTTTCGCCGACCTGCTCCTGCGGGTGCAGTCGGGTGAGGGGAAGTGGTTGATCGTCGATCAGGTCCGCCCGGCGACGAACCCGACGATGTACCCGACCGACCTGATCGGCACGTGGGCCGACGCGGCCGAGTCGGCGGTGATCGAGGAGGCGGCGGGCCTCGGCCGGCACGTCGAGCGCAACATCGTCGACGCCGACGAGACGCAGACGCGGATGCTGGCGATCCCGATCCGCCACGGCGGCCGCGTCGTCGGGGTGCTGACCAAGGACTGGCAGGTGCGCGCCGGCCGGCCGCGTGGCGAGCTCGAGCAGAACTACGGCCTGATCTTCGACAAGTTCATCGCGATGATCGAGAACGGGACCTTCCCGTTCGCCGGGCGCGTGGCCGACTCGAGCGCCGCCCCGCGGGTCGGCGACGGCGTGCTCACGCTCGACGGCGACGGAACCGTCACCTACGTCTCGCCGAACGCCAACTCGGCGCTGCACCGGGTCGGCATCCACGCCAACCCGGTCGGCATGCGGCTGGCCGAGCTCGGGTTCCACGACGGGCCGGTGCGCCAGGCGTTCGAACGGCACGAGCCCGTGGTCGAGGAGTTCGAGCAGGGAACCGACGCGACGCTGTTGTGCCGTTGCGTCCCGCTGATCGCCGCCGACCTCGGCGGCGACGTCACGGGCGGGCTGCTCCTCGTTCGCGACGTCACCGAGCTGCGCAAGCGCGACCGGCTCCTGCTCTCGAAGGACGCGACGATCCGCGAGATCCACCACCGGGTGAAGAACAACCTGCAGACGATCTCGTCGCTGCTGCGCCTGCAGGCCCGCCGGCTCACCAACCCGGAGGCCAAGGCTGCGGTGTCCGAGTCGGTGCGCCGCATCCGGACGATCGCCCTGGTGCACGAGTCGCTGTCCCGCGAGCCCGGCGACGACATCGCGTTCATCGAGATCGTGCGGCCGCTGTTGCGGCTCGCCGAGGAGGGGCTCCAGTCACCCGATCGGCCGGTGCACTTCACGGTCTCGGGCACCGGCGGCCGGATCCCGGCCCACACCGCCACGCCGCTGTCGGTCGTGCTCACCGAGTTGCTCCAGAACGCGGTCGATCACGGGTTCCCAGAGGGCAGCGGCGGCGGGAACGTCGCCGTGCTGCTGACCCACGCGCACGGTCGCCTCACGATTCGAGTGGTCGACGACGGCCGGGGGGTCGACCCTCGCTTCGACCTCGACGCGACGACGGGGCTCGGCCTGTCGATCGTGCGGACGCTCGTGACCACCGAGCTCAACGGCACGATCGAGATGCGGCCGGCGACACCGGCCGACCTGGCGGCGATGGCGGCCGGCGATCACTCCCCGGTCATGCACGGGACCGTCGTCGAGCTGTCCGTCCCCACCGTCGACTGAGACGGTTCGGGGCGGTTCGGCGCGGATCAGGACGCGGCGGCGCGTTCGGCGCGGATCAGGACGCGGCGGCGCGTTCGGCGCGTTCGGCGCGGATGGCGGCGACCCGCTTACGGCGGATGACCCGCCGTTCCTCTTCGGTCAGCCCGCCCCAGATGCCGGAGTCCTGGTTGGTCTCGAGGGCGTAGCTCAGGCATTCGGCGGCGACCTTGCACTCGCCGCACACGACCCGTGCCTGGTCGATCTGCACCAGCGCGTTCCCCGTCGTGCCGACCGGGAAGAACAGAGCCGGGTCGGTGTCACGGCAGAGCGCGGCGTCGCGCCACTCGTCGTCAGCGAGTCCGAGAGCGAGACTGGAGGCAAGGATCGACACGTTGGATGCTCCTCAAGAGGTGATGGCGGCGGCGGTGTGCCGGAGGGTGGTGGCGGGATCGGGGGGTGGCCGCCCGAACGGCCGTGCGAGAACTTAGGCGCTGGAGGGCGCCCTGACAAGAGGCGGAGCGCGATCTCCTGCAGAGATCGCCCCGAGCAGGCGATACTGGTGTGATGCTCGTCCTCGCCCACCGGGGCGCGTCACGCGCCGCGCGGGAGAACACACCGGCCGCGTTCAGGTTGGCCGACGAGATGGGCGCCGACGGCGTCGAACTCGACGTCCGGCTGGCCCCTGACGGTCGGCTGGTCGTGCATCACGACGCGCTGCCCGACGACCCGGCGCGGCTCGCCGCGTTGCCCGACCTCGCCGAGGTGCTCGACGCGTGTGGCGACCGCCTGCTCGTCAACGTCGAGATCAAGAACTTCGAGCGGGAGGCCGGATACGACCCCGAGCTGGCCGTGGTCGAGCCGACGGTGGACGAGCTGCTCCGGCGCGGGGAGGCCGACGCCCACCGATGGCTGATCTCGTCGTTCTCGTGGGCGACGATCGGCCGCTGCCGCGACGTGGCCCCGTCGATCCCGACGGCGTACCTCGTCGTCGACGCCACCGACGAGGAGTGCCGGCGAACCGCCGCGGCCGGACACGCGGCGATCCATCCGTGGGCCGAGTCGCTGACCGCGGAGGCGGTCCGCCGATGCCGCGCCGCCGGCCTGGCGGTCAACACCTGGACGTGCAACGACCGCCGGCGGCTCGTCGAGCTGGCCGAGATCGGCGTCGACGGCGTGTGCACCGACGTGCCCGACGAGGCGCTCGACGCGCTCGGCAGGGGCGGGGCGCCGCCGAGCGTCAGCCCGCGCTGGCCGACACGCCGCTGACCTGACGGCGACGGTTGCTGTCCGACAGCCGACGCGACGGTTGGTCACCGGAGGCTGGGGAACACGAGGGTGACCGCGTCGGGCACGTGGACGAACTCGAGGCGGGTCGTCTCGCCGAGCGCGTCGCCGTCGACCTGGTACGGGAACGGCGTGTCGTGCTCGACGGTCAGCTTCTCGACGTCGACCCGGATGTCGAGGTGGGCGGCCGGCTTCACCCCGCCGCCCTTGAGCGCCCCGGCGAGCGACCGCAGGATCGCAGTCGCCCGCATCGTCGTGAACGTGATCGCCACCAGGCCGCGGTCGAGCGTGGCCGCCGGTGAGAGGTCGAGCGCCCGGTTGCCGAGGTACGTGTAGGGATTGGTGTTCAGCACCACCGTGAAGAAGCCGTCGAGCACGTCCGGGCCGCCGTCGCCGCTCAACCGGAAGTGCGGCGTGCGCCGGTCGTAGCCGCGGGTCCACGTCATCAGGCCGGAGGTGATGAACAGCGGGTGCCCGAGCCATCGCTTCAGCGCTCCCCGGCGCTCGACCTGCTCGACGACGGCGGCGTCGAAGCCGATCCCGGTGTGGAAGCAGAAATACCGCCCGTTGACCTGACCGAGCCCGATCGGGCGCAGGTCGCCGGCGTCGATGCCGTCGGCGAGGTGCTCGACCGCCGCCACCGGGTCGTTCGGGAGGCCGAGCGTCCGGGCGAACACGTTGGTCGAGCCGCCCGGGAGGACGCCGAGCGCGGCGTCGGTCCCGGCGATCCCGGTCGCCACCTCGTTGAGGGTGCCGTCGCCGCCGTACCCGATGACGACGTCGACGCCCCGCCGCGCCGCGTCGTGGGCGAAGCGCGTGGCGTGCCCCCTGCGGTTCGTCTCGACGACCTCCACCTCGTGGCCGCGGCTCAGGCGGCGGTGCACGATCACGGTGTTGCGCGCCGTGACCGACGACGCGAACGAGTTCACCACGAGCAGGATCCTCAAGGCCCCGACGTTATAGGCGCGGGCCGGCCGCGGTTACCTGTCACACCGGTCCGTCCCGTTTGGGGGCCAACTTGACGCGCCGGTAACTTGGCTGCCCTATGAACGTCATCGTCTGCGTGAAACAGATCCCGGACCCGGCGCTGCCGGGCGAGCTGGATCCCTCCGACAACACGCTCAAGCGGGAGGGCAAGCTCATCCTCGACGAGTCCGACAGCTACGGGGTCGAGATGGCGCTCCAGCTGGTCACGGCGGCCGGCGACGGTGAGGTCAGCCTCGTGTCGATGGCCCCGAACGAGGAGGTGTCCGGGCTCCGCACGGCGCTCGCCATGGGGGCGGCGCGGGCGGTGCTCGTCTCCGACCCCACCTTGGCCGGCGCCGACGCGCTGACGACGGCGAAGGTGCTCGCCGCGGCGACCAAGAAGCTCGACGGCGCCGATCTGATCATCGCCGGGACCGAGTCGTCCGACGGGTACACGGGAACCGTGCCCGAGCAGATCGCCGAGGTGCTCGGCCTGCCGTCGGTCACGTTCGCCAAGACGGTCGCCGTCGAGGACGGTGTGCTCAAGGTCGACCGCCAGTCCGAGGACGGCTACGACGAGGTGACCTGCTCGCTCCCGGCCGTCGTGTCGGTGACCGCCGGTGTGGTCGAGCCGCGCTACCCGAGCTTCAAGGGGATCATGGCGGCGAAGTCGAAGCCGGTCGAGAACGTCACCGCCTCCGACCTCGGCATCGAGGCCGCGTCGTGGGCCCAGCAGATCGTGTCGGTCGAGGACGCTCCGGCCCGCGAGGCGGGCAAGGTCATCGAGGACGACGGCGAGGCGTTCGGCGAAATCGTCGAATTCCTCGACGGCCTGAAGGTCATCTGAGGAGGACGACGATGGGTATCGACAACATCTGGGTGTTCGCCCAAACAGCGGAGGGCGCGCCGACGAGTGGCACGCTCGAGCTCCTGACCAAGGCCCGCAGCCTGGGCGGCACGGTCAGCGCGTTCCTCGTCGGCGACGCCGGCGACGCGGCGCCGGTCCTCGGCGACCATGGCGCCGCCACGGTCTACGCGACCGGTGACCTGGGCGGGAAGCTGCCGGGGGTCGCCGTCGCCGGCGCGATGAACGCGGTCATCGACGGCGCCGGCCCGCCCGACCTGATCCTGTTCCCGCAGAATTACGAGGGCCGCGACACGATGGCCCGCCTGTCGGTCAAGCTCGACCGCACCGTCCTGACCAACTCGACCGAGATCGGCGTCGACGGCGACACGGTCACCGTCCAGACGCCGATCTTCGGCGGGACCAAGCTGGTCACCTCGTCGTTCACCGGCGAGCGCCCGTTCCTCGCGTCGTTCCGGCCGAAGAGCTTCGTCGCCGAGGGCGGCGCCGGCGCGGCCGGCGAACTCGTCGCGGCGCCGGTCCCCGACCTCGGCGCGGCCGGCGGGGCGACGGTCGTCGAGGTCCACGTCGAGGAGCACTCCGGCCCCAAGCTCGACGAGGCCGACATCGTCGTCGCCGGCGGCCGCGGCCTCGGCGACGCGGAGAAGTACTCGATGATCGAGGACCTCGCCAAGGCGCTCAAGGGCGCCCCGGGGGCCTCGCGGGCGATCGTCGACGCCGGCTGGGTGCCGTACAGCTACCAGGTCGGCCAGACCGGCAAGGTCGTCAAGCCGACCGTCTACATCGCCGCCGGCATCTCCGGCGCGACGCAGCACATGGTCGGCATGAAGGGCTCGAAGAACATCATCGCCGTCAACAAGGACAAAGAGGCCCCGATCTTCGGCGTCGCCGACCTCGGCATCGTCGGCGACGTCCACAAGGTCCTGCCGCAACTCCTCGAAGCCCTGCAGAACCGCAGCTGACGCTCAACCCGGCGGCGCCTCGACCACGCCGCGATGTGGTGCAGAATGGCCACGTGCTCGCAGAAGCCGTCGTCGGTGGAATTGCGTAGGGCAATTGGGTGAACTCTCGCCGCCGTATGAGCGCGGTGCTCAAGCGTGACGTCCCACCGCCGGCTCGGCCGAATCGCTCGGTCGGGCGCGTGCCGTAGTCCTGGTTCGTGAGCCGGTTGTCCGCACCGTACCGGGATGGCTGTGGCCGCGTTGGTCGGCCCGTGGCGGGCGACAACTCGTCGATGTGGCGGACCGGTAGGCCGCACCGCGCAAATCACAGCGCACGGCGCGCCGCGTGCGGCAAGAATTCCCGCATGACGACGGCCAGCCCTGTGGATCGGACGGCCGAGCGACACGTCGAGCCGCTGGAGGAACCGCCCGCGCCGACCCTCGCCGGCCGGATGATCGGCATCGGCGACCTGTTCGGCTTCGCCGCCCTCCACGTCGCGGCGGTCGTCGGAATCGCCATCGTCGGGTTCAGCTGGAACGCATTCGGGCTCTTCCTCGCCACCTACACCGTCCGCACGTGGGCGGTCTGCGGCGGGTTCCACCGCTACTTCTCGCACCACTCGTTCCAGACCTCGCGTGCGCTGCAGTTCGTGATCGCCGTGCTGGGGACGACGTCGATGCAGAAGGGAGTGCTCTGGTGGGCGAGCACGCATCGCCGCCATCATCGGCTGGCCGACACCCCGCTCGACCCACACTCCCCGCATCACCGCAGCTTCGTGTACGCCCATTGCGGTTGGGTCTTCGATCCGGCGCACCAGGGCTACGACCGGCGCATCGTCGCCGACCTCGCGGCCTACCCCGAGCTGGTGTGGCTGGAGCGACTCAAGCTGGTGCCGGTCGTGGCGCTCGCCGGTGGGATGTGGGTGCTCGCCGGGCCACCCGGGTTAATCTGGGGGTTCTGCGTCAGCACGGTCGTCCTGTGGCACACGACGTTGTCGACGGGGTCGTTCTCGCACCGCGTCAGCGGCTACCGCAACTTCGACGTCGCCGACGACAGCCGGAACAACCGTCTGATCGCCCTGCTGCTGATCGGCGAGGGATGGCACAACAACCACCACCGAGCACCGAACAGCGCCCGCCACAGCACCGGCCGCCACGAGCCCGACCCGATCTACGCCGGCATCCGCCTTCTCGCCGCGCTGGGGCTGGTCTGGTCGGTCCGCGACAACCTCCCACCCGTGACCGCGGCGGGCGGCCGTTCTGTTCGCGGGTTCTTGCGCTCAGCGCGAGGATTCGGGAAAATTTCGGAGGGGCGGGTCAGGTGGCGTCGCGGGCGGTGATCGCCCAGGCGTGGCCTTCGGTCGGGTCTTCGACCGCGAGCTGCAGGGCCCAGCCGAGGTCGGGCTCGAACGCGTCCCACCGGTGCCAGCGCAACTCCTGGGCCAGCTCGCCGAGCCGCTCGGGCGCGATCGGCCACTCGTCGGCCAGGTCGCCGAGCGCGGCGAGCAGCCACCAGGCGCCGAACCGGCCGGCCGCCGCGCCCCGTCGCCGGCCGTGCGCGCCGCCGCTGGCGCCGGCCCACGCGATCCACGCCAGCGCGGCCGCCGGGTCGAGCGCGCCGATCCGGGCGTGCCGCACGCCGAGGGCGCCGATCGCCGCCGCCGCGTCGCCCTCGACGCAGATCACGTCGGCCTGGCCGTTCGAGCTGACGGTCCACGGCTCGACGAGCTGTCGAACGGCGAGCTCGACGTCGTCGTCGAGCGCCTCGACGTCGCCCGGGGTCTCGACCGCCGCCCAGGCGACGGTGATGTCGGGCATCGGGAACTCGGCGCCGACCTCGGAGTAGGCCGCCAGCGGGTACGCGGGCTCCCACGGGTGCAGTTCGAGGGGGAGGTCGAGCACCGGCGCGATGTCGGGCGCGCCGAGCGCCTCACCGCGCAGCACCCGCTCGTGGGCGACGAACGCCGCTCGCGGGCCGCGGTCGAGCAGCGGCGCCAGCTCGGCCCACGCGTGGTGCTGCGCGGCGACCTCGCTCAGCGGCCCGATCGTGAAGCGGCCCGACATCCCGTCGGTCTCGTCGAGCACGATCGCCACGAAATCGGGCGGGGCGAGCAGCGCCAGCCGGTACTCGGCGAGGGTCGCCGCCGGCCAGATCTGGCGGCCGGTCCGCACCGCCTGCCTCGACCGGTCGCGCACGCGCAACAGGCCCGGCCAGTCGCCCGCCGCGCAGCGATCGTCGATCATCCGGACCAACCCGTCGAGGTCGGCGCGGTGGATCACCTCGTCCAGGTCGTCGTCGCCATCCGGGCCGGACGCCGACATCAGACGAGCGGCCAGGGGTAGCGCCGGCCGCTGTCGTCGGTCGGGAACCGGCGCTCCGTGACGCACCACGCCGCCCGCTGCTGGAGCGCGGCGATCTCCTCGTCGTTCAGCAGCGCGGCGATGTCGAGCGGCACGCCGGCGCACAGCCGGCCGGCGACGGAGAGCGCCCGATCGGGGAGCGGCTCGCCGCCGAACTCCCAAATCACCGTCCGCAGCTTGAACGCCGGGGCGAAGCACAGCCCGTTGTCGATCGCCCACACCTCGGCCGGCTTGCCGTCGCGCTCGGGCACCAGCAGGCAGTGGCCGCTCTTGCGATCGGTGTTGTTGGCCAGGATGTCGAGCGCGGCGATGTCGCGCAGCTGGTCGTGCGTGTCGGGGTAGGACTCGTAGATCGTGAAGTAGTGCTCGGAATGGTCCGCGGTCACGAACCACTGCACCGAGCCCTCGCCGAGCGGGCCCGCCCGCAGGACCGTCGGAGGCACGACGTGGACGCCCATCGCGACGCTCAGCAGATAGGCGGCCACCTCGCGGCGGTGCAGCCCCGGCTCGAAGTCCCACAGCGGTCGCTCACCGCGCGTCGGCTTGTAGATCGCCGGATGGGCGCGTCCCTCGTGGACGACGTGGACGAGGAACGTCGCGTTGCTGCTGTACGGCATCCGCCCCTCGACCTCGATCTCCCCCCGGAGGAGGTGCTGGATCGGGTCGTCGACGTCGTCGACGCGCAGCCGCACCCCGCGCGGTTGGCCGTCGCTCGGGTCCTCGACGTCGCTGCCGTCCCACTGCTCGCTCACCCGGGGCTCAGTTCATGCGGGGACAGGCGTGACCGTCCGGGTCGATCGGGTTCGAGCACCACTGGCAGTCCGGGCGGCCCGCCTCGATCGCCAGCTCGGCCTGATCGCAGAACGCCGCGGCCTGTCCGCGTCCGACGTACAGCCGAACGTGGCCGAGGTCCTGGTCCTCGAGTGGCTCGCCCTCGTCGTCCACCTCGCCCGCCTCCTCGAGCTGGATCAGGATGCGGTCGGTGGAGCGGTCGTACCCGAGGCCGATCGGGCCGAGCGTGAACGCGGGTTCGACCGGGGCGGCGAGCTCGAGCGCGCCGGCGATCGGCCGATCGTCGGGCGGGGGAAGGTCGCTCAGCACCCGCCGGAGGTACTGCGCCATCGCCGCCGTCTGCTGCTTCTCGCACTTGACCACGACCCGGTCGGCGCCGGATCGGGCCTGGAGGTAGAACGTGCGCTCGCCGGGCCGGCCAACCGCGCCGACCGTGAACACGTCGACGGAGTCGAACTCGAAGAACGCGCTCATCAGGACGGCGCCATCTCGGTGAGGGGCCGGCCGGTCGAGTTCACGGCGAGCACGACCGGCCCGCCGGCGCTCCAGACGATCGCCGTGACCGACGCCGGGCTGATCACGATCCGTTGGAACAGGTCGAGGTGCGTCCCCATGGCGTGCGCCACGGCGGCCTTGATCGTGTCGGCGTGCGACACGCACACGATCGTCCCGCCCGGGTGGGCGGCGCGCAGCGTGTCGAGCGAGGTCACCATCCGGGTCTGCATCTCGGTGAAGCTCTCACCGCCGGGGAAGCGGAACATCGACGGCGCCCGCTGCACGGTCTGCCACTCGGGCAGCTTGTACAGCTCGGCCAGCGCCCGGCCGGTCCACTCGCCGAAGTCACACTCGAACAGCCCGCGGGCGGTCCTGGTCCGCAGCCCGCACGCCTTGGCGATCGGGGCGGCGGTCTCCTTGGCCCGCTCGAGCGGCGAGCTGTAGACCGCGTCGACCCGCTTCAACGCGCCGATGCGCTCGGCGACGGCCTCGGCCTGCCGCACGCCGTCGTCGGCCAGATGGAGGCCCGCGGCGCGGCCAGGAAGGATCGTTCCGGTGGTGGGGGTCTGGCCGTGGCGGACGAGCAGGACGGTGGTCGCCGGCGGCGACTGCTTCGATGCGGGGGACTTCTTGGCCATGAGCGTGGTCCAACCTACTGTCGGCACCCGTGGACCCCCTCCTCCGGCTCGAACAACAGGTCGTGAACTGTCGATCGTGCCCGCGCCTGGTCGAATGGCGCGAGCGCGTCGCCGAGGAGAAGCGGGCGGCCTACCGCGACCAGACGTACTGGGGTCGGCCGATCCCGGGGTTCGGCGATCCGGCGGCCCGCGTCGTCGTGCTCGGGCTGGCGCCGGCGGCGCACGGGGCGAACCGCACCGGGCGCGTCTTCACCGGCGATCGCAGCGGCGACTGGCTGTTCCGGGCGATGCACCGCGCCGGGCTGGCCAACCGGCCGGAGTCGGTCTCGATCGACGACGGCCTCGCGCTGACCGACGCCTGGGTGACCGCCGCGGTCAAGTGCGCCCCGCCGGCGAACAAGCCGCTGCCGATCGAGCGCGACGCGTGTGCGCCGTACCTCGTGCGGGAGTTCGAGCTGCTGCCGAACGTGCGGGTCGTCGTCTGTCTCGGTTCGTTCGGGTATCAGGCGGCGGCCACCCACTTCGGCCTGCGGCCCCGCCCGCGGTTCGGCCACGGCGTCGAGGTGGCGGTCCCGGACGGGCCGACGCTCGTCTGCTCGTTCCATCCGAGCCAGCAGAACACGTTCACGAAGCGCCTGACCGAGCCGATGCTCGACTCCGTCTTCGCCCGGGCGGTCGAGCTCGTTTCCGGTTGAGTGGTCAGCCCGCCGTCGGCGCCAGCGCGCCGGCGAGCGCCTCGGCGGCGAGCGCGTGCGCCGCCCTGGCGTCGGCCAGCATGTGGGGAAGCGAGAAAAACGCGTGGACCTGGCCGGGGAAGTGGACGTGCGAGGTCACGACCCCGGCGGCGCCGAGGCGGTCGGCGTACGCGACTCCCTCGTCGCGCAGCGGGTCGTAGCCGGCGGTGAGCACCATCGCCGGCGGGGACTTGGAGAGCGCGTCGTCGGAGGCGAAGAGCGGCGACACCCGCGGGTCCTCCGCCGAACCGGATCCGCCCGACAGGTAATGGTCGATGAACCACTTCATGCCCGTCGCGGTGAGGAAGTACCCGTCGGCGTTCTCCACGTACGACGGCATCGAGCACGTCGCGTCGACGACCGGGTAGACGAGCAGCTGGAACACGAGCGGGGCCGGCGCGAGGTGGCAGACGACCGTCGCCAGATTCGCCCCGGCCGAGTCGCCGCCGACGGCGATGCGGGCCGGGTCGACGCCGAGCTCGGCGGCGTTGGCGTGCGCCCACCGGGTCGCCTCGACGCAGTCGTCGAGGCCGGCCGGGAACGGGTGCTCGGGCGCCAAGCGGTAGGCGACGCTCAGCACCGCGTGCCCGGCGCGAACCGCCAGCGACCGGCACACGTTGTCGTGGCTGTCGAGGTCGCCGATCACGAAGCCGCCGCCGTGGAACCAGACGAGGAGCCCGAGCGGCCCGCCGTCGCCGGCCGGGTGGTAGAGCCGGGCCGGGACCCCGCCGGCGTCGAGGTCGCGGATGTCGGCAACCTCGTGCATCGGCGGCGGCGCCAGCGCAGCCCGCTCGGCGCGGGCGGTCTCGACGTCTTGTGTCTCGATCGGCGCGCCGCCCATCGCGTCGAGCAGGTCGAGCAGCGTGCGGACGTCGGCGTGCAGGGGCATCGCTCAATCCTGCCAGTAGCCTCGACGCCCTGTGAAGCCCACCAAACACCGCGCGCCGGCCCGACTGGCGGCGATCGCCCTGATCGCCGCGTTCGGCGTCTCGGCCTGCGAGACGCAGCCGAGCGCACGGCGCGTCGCGCGGGATCTCGTCGAGTCGCTGCCCGGGGCGACCCCGGCCCAGCGGGAGTGCATGCTCGACAGGGTCGACGACTACACCAAGGACGAGCTCGACGACATCGGGAAGGGCGTCAACGACGGCGACCCCGAGTCCGAGGCCGCGCTGGCCAAGTTCGAGCGCGATCTCGCCGCCTGCCGCGACTGAGCCTCAGGGCGCGGCCGGGGAGTCCTTCGGCGGTGCGTCGGCGGTCGTCGCCGCCGCCGCCTTCTTCTTCGGCGGCGGGACACCGATCGCCGGCGCCGGGTCGGCGTCCTTCGGCCATCGCCGCCGGCTGACGATCGACAGCAGCCGCAGCAGGCGCATCGCCGTCTCGTCGGTCTGGGCCGGCTTGGCGAGGATCGAGCCGTCGGCGATCATCCGCTCGATCACCTCCTCGCCGAGCTCGGTGCGCACGATCGTCAGCGTCCAGTCGTTGTCCTCGCCGATCCCGCCGGTCGCCACGTCGGAGTGCTCGGCGGCGAAGTCGGGGCAGGTCTTGCATCCCTGACGGGTCCAGGCGTGGCACTCCTTGAGGTTGACCTCGTGGTAGCTGCCGTCCTTCATCCAGATCTGGAACACGCCCTTGATGTTCATCTTCAGCATGTCCTGCTTCTTCAGGCCGTACTTGGCCTCGAACAGCTCGGCGAAGATCGCGTCGTCGAACGTCTTGGAGCACAGCAACCCGATGTTGAACAGGAACGGCTTGGAGACCTTGCCCGCCTTGCGGTCCCACATCACGGGCGGCGACGAGGTCTGGCAGCCCATGCCGACCAGCGCCAGGCGGTCCATGCCGCGGGCCTTCGCCTCGGGCAGCGCCAGCGGGTTGGCGCAGTACGTGTATCGGCTCCCGGCCGTGGCGAGGATCTCCTCGCGCGTCTCGACGACGACCGGCTTGGCCTTCCAGGCGTCGTCCTCCTCGACCCCGCTGACGAGCGCGCCGTCGATGTAGTCGTGCTCGCGCAGCCAGATCAGCATCGCCGAGACGAGCCCGCCGTCCTGGCCCATCTCGTGGACCATCTCGTCGCTCGCCCGCGTGAGGTAGAGCTGGCGCCAGATGCCGGCCATCTCGTCGGGCTCGCGGACCCGGCCGAACAGGTGGAGGTCGGCCGCCGGCTCCCACGCCCGGAAGCGGGGGCAGGCGCGGGTGCAGGTCGTGCAGCCCTTGACGCCGTGGACGCAGTCGTCGAGGCCGAGC
>JBFGCT010000026.1:0-29900 GCA_041581055.1 Ilumatobacteraceae bacterium
CCCGCCGACCACGATCCCGCCGACCACGATCCCGCCGACCACGATCCCGCCGACCACGATCCCGCCGACCACGATCGCTCCCACGACCCCGGCGACCACCACCCCGCCGACCACGCTGCCGATCGTGCCGATCGCGATCGGGCCACTCGATCTCACCAACGACCTGGTCGGGCTCGGGTTCTCCGTCGAGGGCCGCCCGATCTTCGCCGAGCGATACGGGACGCCGGGTGGCCGGCGGGTGCTCGTCATCGGCGTCATCCACGGCAACGAAGACGACGGGCTGGCGATCGTCGACGAGCTCCGGCGGCGCGCGGTCCCGGACGGCGTCGAGCTGTGGCTCGTCGAGTCGATGAACCCGGACGGCGTCGCCACCCAGGACCGGCAGAACAGCAACGACGTCGACCTCAACCGCAACTTCCCGTACAAGTGGGGTCCGATCGGCGTGCCGGGCGACAGCCAGTACGCCGGCGTCGGGCCGGCGAGCGAGCCCGAGACGCAGGCGATGGTCAACTTCATCGAGCAGCTGCAGCCCGACATCGCGATCTGGTATCACCAGGACGCGTACCTGGTGATCCCGAGCACGGGGCGCGACGGCCGGATCCGGGCGCGGTACGCCGAGCTCACCGGGCTGCCGCTCGCCGACTGCTGCGGTGGCGGTGGGATCTACACCGGGATCGCGGCGACGTGGGCCCGGCAGGCGCTCCTGCCGGTCGAGGGGGTGGCCTTCATCGTCGAACTGGGCGGGACGACGTCGCCGGCGGAGGTGTCGACCCACGCCGACGCGGTCCTGACGATCGCCGTCGAGGGCTGACCGGGCGCGCCGGCGGCCGCAGCCATCGAGGTGCAATAGGGTGCGCGCGATGACCACACTCGCCGTCGACCCGGATGTCGAGGCCGCCCACGATCGCGAGTGGGGCCGGCTGGCCGCGCCCGGCACGTGGCTCAGCGGGGCCGAGCGGGTCGCCGTCGCCGCCGTCGCCCGGGGAGGCGACACCGGTCCCGTCATCTCCGAGGCGATCGCGAGCGCGGCGCGCCGGATCCACGACGAGCCGGCGACGATCACCGCGGCCTGGATCGACGGGCTCGAGGTCGACGGGCTGTCGAGGCTGGCCTACGTCGAGGTGCTCGGCGTCGTCGCCCGCCTGCGGGCGCTCGACACGTTCGGCTTCGGCCTCGGCCGCCCGCCCCGCCCGCTGCCGGCGCCGATCGACGGCGAGCCGGCGCGCCGCACGGTCGACGGCGCCCGCTTCGACGGCGGATGGGTTCCGACCGTCGGCTCCGCCGGCCCGCCGAACGCGTTGTCCGCCGTCCAGCGCGAGCACGACGCGCTCCACGACCTACACGGACATCTGTACCTCGAACCACGCCACGGCGACGGCAACGCGATGGGCAACATGCAGGTCGTCCGCGACGGCCTGAACCGCTCGCAGATGGAGTTCGTCGCCGCCCGCACGTCGCTGCTGAACGACTGCTTCTTTTGACTGTACGCCCACAGCCACCTGTTCCGTGTGAGCAGCAAGGTCAACGGCGAGGACGTCGACCTCCGAGCGGTCGGCGACGCGTCGGTCGACTCCCGACTCCCCGGCGGGGCCGCGCTGGCCGCGCTCACCGACGCCGCGGTGCTGCGTGACGACGAGGAGATGCCGCGCGCCCGGGCGGCGGCGATCGACGCCGTCGGAGCGCCTTCGACGATGCGCGCCCTCGCCGTCGCCGGCAACTTCGAGATGATGAACCGGCTGCTCGACGCGATCGGTGTGGGCCCTGGGCCGGAGATGCGCGACATCGGCGACGCGATCGGCGTGCCGCTCCCCGACCGCTGGCACTGATCGCGCCGTGCGGGATACGTGTGCGGCTCGGCCCCGAACGGCGTGTCTAGAGTCGCCCCCATGACCGACGTCGCCCGCCGCATGTGGGCCGAACAGGACCGACACAGCGGCGACCGCTGGCGGCTGTTCCGGGCGATCGCCGCCGCGGTCGAAGGCGACCGCGTGTTGTACCCGGGTTCGTACGTCGACATCGCGCCGTCGTTCGCGTTCCGCTCGGTGACCTACGTCGACACCGACGACCGCGCCGCGACGTTCTTCGCCGACGAGGCCGGGGTCCAGGCGATCATCGCGCAACACCCCGGCGCTCCCGGCGACCGCGATCTGCGCTTCATCCATGGCGACTACACCGACGAGCACGACCTCGCGCCGGAGTCGTTCGATCTGCTCGTGTCGCTCTACGCCGGGTTCGTCTCGGAGTCCTGCACCGAGTACCTGCGCGTCGGCGGCACGCTGCTGGTCAACGCCAGCCACGGCGATGCCGCGATGGCGTCGATCGACGACCGGTACCAGCTCGTCGCGGTTGTCCAAGCCCGATCCGGGGACTACCGGGTCAGCACGGACCACCTCGAGAACCACCTCGTCCCCAAGAAGCCGGTCGACATCACGCCCGAGTTCCTCCATCAGCGCGGGCGCGGCGTCGCCTACATCACCGCGCCGTTCGCATATCTGTTCAAACGGGTGCGATGACCGCGGCGACCCTCGGCGCGGCCAACAACCTGGTCGACGCCGACGTCGTCGGCTGGCCGGCGGCGGCCGCCTCGCTCTCCCTGGTCGGGCTGACGCTCGCGCTCGCCGTCGCGCTGCGCCTCGGCGTCGCCCGCGAGATCGTCGTCGCCGCGGTGCGGGCGGCCCTGCAACTGCTCGCGGTCGGGCTGGTGTTCGCGTGGCTGTTCGACTCCAGCGCCGCCTCCCTGTGGGCGTGGTCGTGGATCGCCATGATGGTCGCGGTCGCGACGTTCGTCGTGGACCGCCGGGCCGGACATCGGGTTCGCGGCTTGCCCGGCGTCACGCTGGCGACGGTGCTCGGCTCGACGATCGTCAGCCTCGGGGTGGTCTTCGGCTTCGGCGTCATCGACCGCGAGCCGATCGCCCTCGTCGTCGTCGCCGGCATCACCATCGGCAACGCGGTGCCCTCGGCGGTGCTCGCCGTGAACCAGTCGGTCGGGCTCAGCCGCGATCGGGTCGGCGAGATCGACGCGCTGCTGTCGCTCGGGTTCACGCGGCGCCAAGTGATGCGGTTCATGGGACCACGCGCGGCGCGCAACGCGCTGATCCCGCAGGTCGAGCGCACCAAGGTGGTCGGCCTGATCGCACTGCCGGGCGCGATGACCGGGCTGCTCCTCGCCGGCGTCGATCCGGTGCACGCCGTCGTGGTGCAGCTGCTCGTGATGTACCTCGTCCTCGGCTCGGCCGCGCTCTGCGTCGTCACCATCACGTTGGCGGTCGTCGGCCGGTCGGTCACCGACGACCTCCGCGTCGAGGCCTGGGTCCGCGCCCGCTGACCCGCCGCGCTGAGCCACCGGCCCCGCTAGAGCCCCGGCCGAACCTCGCATCCGCCGCGCCCGCTGAGCCGCCGGTTGCGTCGGGTCGCCATCGGGATACCGTGGCGGTGATGTCCCGGGACACCGCCGACGAACACGACGCCGGCCACGAGCACGGCCACGAGCACGACCACGACCACGAGCACGACCACCACCACGAGCACCCGAGTCGCGGCTTCATGGTGCACCGGCACCGCGACGTCACCGGCGGCACGGCGCGGGCGACCGTGTTCGGGGTCAGCGACGGGCTGGTCTCCAACGTCGCGCTGATCCTCGGTGTTGCCGCGGCGAACGCCGAACGGTCGAGCGTGCTCGTCGCCGGCGTCGCCGGGCTGATGGCCGGAGCGGCGTCGATGGCGGCCGGGGAGTACGTCTCGATGAAGGCCCAGGCCGAGCTGATCGAACGGGAGTTGGAGATCGAGCGCCGATCGCTCGCCAGGCAGCCGGACATCGAGCGACGGGAGTTGGCGGCCGTCTACCGCAAGCGCGGCATCGACGCCGACCACGCCGACGAGATGGCCCACGCCGTGATGGCCGACCCCGAGGTCGCGCTCGAGGTCCACGCGCGCGAGGAGCTGGGCGTCGACCCGGACGGCATCGGCAACCCGGTCGCCGCGGCGTTCAGCTCGTTCATCGCGTTCGCCGTCGGCGCTCTCATCCCGCTGATCCCGTGGTTCTTCGGCGAGGGCGATCCGGCGATCATCGCGTCGGCCGTCCTCGGGCTGGTCGCGTCGGCCACCGTCGGCGCCGTGCTGGCCCGATTCACCGAGCGCTCCGTCTTCCGCACCGTCGGCCGCCAGGTCGGCTGGGCCGTCGTCGCCTGCTCCGCGACGTGGCTGATCGGGAGTTGGCTCGGCGCCACGGTCACCTGACCCGCGGGCGGTCGGCTCAGTCCGGCAGCATCGGCACGGTGAACCCGGGATCGCCCTTCATCGTCACCGCCCGGTTCAGCGCGGCGCCGCCGAAGCGACCTCGAACCTCGTCGACCACCGCGTCGAGGCGATCGGCGGCGGACCGCTCGAACGGCAGGGTGAGCTGCACCGCCCCCTCGTCGGCCAGGTTGCCGACCGAGACCCCGAGCAGCGTGATGCCGCGCGTTTCGATCATCGGCCACGCCGCGTCGAGCAGGGCCGAGGCGGTCGAGTGGACGACCGCCGTCGAGGAGGTCAGATGGGCGACCGTGTGTGAGCGCGTCGCCCGCGAGAAGTCGTCGAACCGGAACCGCAGCGTGACGGTGCGCCCGACCCGACCCGCCTTGCGCATCCGGCTGGTGATCCGGTCGACGAGCCGTCGCAGCACCACGTCGATCTCGTCGCGCGACCGGCGGCGGCGGCCGAGCGCTTGCTGAGAACCGATCGACCCCCGGCGCCGCCCGGTCTCGACGCGCCGGGGATCACGGTTGTGCGCCAACGAGTGGAGCTGGCGGCCCGACCCCGTGCCGACGATCGCGATCAGCGACCGCTCGCTCATCGTGGCGACCTCGCCGACGGTGCGGATGCCGCGGTTGTCGAGCTTGGCGGCGGTGACCGGGCCGACTCCCCACAACCGCTCGACCGGAAGCGGGTGGAGGAACTCGAGCTCGGCGCCGGGGTCGACGACGAGGAGCCCGTCCGGTTTGGCGACTCCGCTGGCGACCTTGGCGAGGAACTTCGTGCGGGCGACCCCGACCGTGATCGGCAGCCCGACCTCGGCCAGGACCCGCTGGCGCAGCCGGGCGGCGATCTCGCGCGGCGCGCCGGAGAGGCGGAGCAGCCCGCCGACGTCGAGGAACGCCTCGTCGATCGAGATGCCCTCGACGAGCGGCGTCGTGTCGTTGAACACCTCGAACACGGCCGTGCTCGCTGCGGTGTAGGCCTCGAAGCGGGCCGGCACCTCGATGAGGTGCGGGCACAGCCGGCGGGCCTCGCCGCCGTTCATCGCCGTGCGCACCCCCCAGCGCTTCGCCTCGTAGCTCGCGGCGAGCACGACGCCGCCGCCGACGGCGATCGGCTTTCCGCGCAGGCGCGGATCGTCGCGCTGCTCGACCGACGCGTAGAACGCGTCGAGGTCGGCGTGCATGATCGTCGCCTCGCCGACCGGAACGCGGGCGGCGGCGCTGGCCGCAGTGGCCGTCGTGGCGGCGAATTCGGTCGAATCCACGAACACATGTTCGCAGATGCGGGCGACCTCCGCAACAGTGTTGACCGGCGGATCGGGCGGCGCCGGCCCTACCGCACGGCGCGCAGGTGTTCGGCGGCGGTCTCCGGTGTGAGATCCCGCTGGAGGTTGGCGAGCAGCTCGTAGCTCGCCGGAATCTTGGCGACGTCGGCCGAGCGCAGGAGCGGCGGGTAGTAGTGCGCGTGAAGCTGCCACGCCTCGCCCTGCTCGAGCGGGGCGTTGTGCCAGCCCGAGCAGTAGGGGAAGGGCGTGTTGAACAGGCGGTCGAACGCCTGGAGCATCACCTTGAGGGCGTCGGCCAACCCCTCGCGGTCGGCCTCGTCGAGCTCGAGCAGCGACGAGACCGGGCGCCGCGGGAGCACCAGCGTCTCGTACGGCCAGTAGGCCCAGAAGGGCACGACGACCACCCAATGGTCGTTGGCGGTGACCACGCGTTCGTCGAGTCGCAGCTCGCGTTCGGCGTAATCGAGCAGCAGGTGCGACCCGTTGGCGCCGTGGTACTTGCGCTGCGCGTCGAGCTCACGGACGGCCTCGTCGGGAAGGAACCTCGAGGCCCAGACCTGTCCGTGGGGGTGCGGGTTGGAGGCGCCCGAGATCGCTCCCCGCGTCTCGAAGAGCTGCACCCAGCGGTACGGGCCGAGCAGTTCGGCGAGCTGGCTGCGCCACAGCTCGATCACGACCAGGATCTCGTCGATGCTCATCCTCGACAGCGTCAGGTCGTGGCGCGGAGAGAAACAGACGACTCTGCACTCACCGTCGGCGGCGTCGATGCCGAACAGGCCGTCGTCGGCGGCCACCGGCGCCGGCGCATCGGGCAGCAGCGCGGCGAAGTCGTTTTCGAACACGAACGTCGCGTCGTAGTCGGGGTTGCGCACGCCGCCGGCGCGCGGATTGCCAGGGCACAGGTAGCAGTCCGGGTCGAAAGCTGGTGTGTCGTCGGCCGCGCCTTCACCGGTCTGTCCCTGCCACGGCCGTTTGGTGCGGTGGGGTGACACGACCACCCAGTCGCCGGTCAGCGGGTTGCGCCGGCGATGCGGGTGCGCCGACGCGTCGAAGGCGACGTGGTCCGCGTCACCGCGATCGGCGCCGCCTGCCACCTCCGAGTCGGTCACCGTGAATCCGTCACCCCTGCGTCTGCCACCACTGCGGCCGACCGTATTCGCTCGGCGCCCTCGGGACAACGACCGCGCGGCACGGGTCCGCGCTCGGCCAGTCGATCAGGGCTCGACGACGATCCACCCGCGCCGCTGCAGCTCGGCGGCGAGCAGCTCGTCGGAGACCTCGCGCAGGGCGCGTTCGGCGGCCGACAGCCGCGGGGCCCGGGCCGGGCCTGGGGCGACCGGGGCGCCGCCCTCGTGGGCGGCCTGCTCGAGCTGCTCGATGAACGCGTCCGCCTCGTCACGGGTGAACTTCCCGCCGGCCTGGCGCTGGGTGAACCCCATCGGCCCCCTGGCGTCGCGCCAGTCGGTGTGGCCGGCCTCCTCGAGCAACCGCAGCAGCTCGCGCAGCTGCTTGGCGGTGGCCGGCGGACCTGATTGCTGCCCGAATGCCATCCCGGCAGTCTGGCAGCGCTTCGGCCCGATCCGACCGGCTCAGGAGTGCGGGGTGACGAGCGCCTTGTCGCCGGTCGCCATGCGTCCGTAGCGGCGCACCTGCTCGGGGTCGACCACGTCGGCCAGCGACAGCCGGACCCCATACGAGCTGGCAAAGGTCGTGGTGATCTCGTCGGCGACCCGCCGGCGCAGCCGCTCGGCGCCTTCCTGACCGAGGTTCATCAGGAACGGCGTCAACAGCCATCCGCCGATCGACCAGCTCATCCCGAAGTCGCGGCGCAGCACGGTCGGGCTCCGGTCGAGACCGCCGTAGACGTACACCTGCTTGTGGGTGTCGGATCCGTAGCGGCTGAACTCGCCCGCCCCCTCCGCCGCGACCCGCTCCATCGTCGACAGCAAGCGGCTCGCCAGGTCGCCGCCGCCGATGGCGTCGAAGGCGATGGTCGCGCCGGTGGCCCGCAGCGCGTCCGCGAGGTCGTCGGAGAACGTCTGGGCGCTGGAGTCGCACACGTGCCGCGCGCCCTCGGCGCGCAACAGCCTGACGTCCTCGGCCTTGCGGACGATGTTGACCAACCCGATGTCGTCGGCGAGGCAGATCCGGTTGAGCATCAGCCCGAGGTTCGACGCGCCGACCGTGTGCACCAGCGCCATATGGCCCTCGGCGCGCATCGTCTCGACCATCCCGAGCGCCGTCAGCGGGTTGACGAACGCAGCCGCCGCGTCCGCAGGGTCGGTGCCGTCCGCCATCGGCAGACACTGCGACGCGTTCAGCGTTCGGTACTGGGCGTACGCGTTGCCGGAGAGGAACCCGACCACCCGGCCGAGCAACGCCTGCGCCTCCTCCGACGAGCCGGCGGCGATCACCGTGCCGCCTCCCTCGTTGCCCACCGGCATCGGCCGGCCGACGCGGCCCGCCTGCGCGGCGAGGGACTCCGGCGAGAGCGAGGCGCTGACCGCGGGCAGACCGTCGCGCTCCCCCGCCGTCGCCGTCGCGAGGTCGGCTGCGCCGAACAACATGCCGAGGTCGGACGGGTTGATCGGCGCCGCCTCGACGCGGACGAGGACCTGGTCGTCACCCGGCGGGGCGATCTCCGCCCGGCGGATGTCGAGCGTGACGGTCGCGTCGTCGGTGACGGTCGACCGCAGCTCCAGGCCGGTCTCGGGAATCGGTGTCGCTGCAGCGGTCATCCCCGCATCCTTCCCGATCCGGCGGCGTGCGCCGCGATCGGCCCGCCCCGCGGCAGGAGCGGTCGCGGCGTGGGACGCGTCCGCCGCGACCTCGTCCTGGCCGATCTCTCCGGGAACCGCGGCCCGCGCCCGGACGTCGAACCGGCGACAACATCGTCAACGGTGCGACAGGAGACGTCGTGGCAGCTGCTGATCGGCAGGCGAGATTCGAGGCGGTCTTCAACACGGTCTACGAGCCGTTGCAGCGGTACTTCGGCCGGCGGGCTATGGCCGACGACGTCCCCGAGCTCCTGAACGACGCGCTCGTCGTCATCTGGCGCCGGCTCGACGACGTTCCGCCCGACGAGCCGCTGGCGTGGTCCTACGGCGTCGCCCGACGATGCCTCGCCAACCACCGCCGCGGTGACGCCCGACGGCTGCGACTCGTCGGCCGGCGCGCCGCCGACCCGCAGGGTCGCCACCGTGAGACCGGGTCGGCGATGGCCGCGGACGACCACGCCGAGTTGCACCTCGCGCTCGGCGGCTTGGACGAGTCGGAACGCGAGCTCGTCCGCCTGTGGGCGTGGGAGCAACTCGAGCCGCGCGAGATCGCCGTCGTGCTCGACACCACGCCGAACGCGGTCAGCCTGCGGCTGACGCGGGCCAAGCGGAAGCTGGCGGCATCGCTCGAACGGAGTCGGGGCGGCGAGCCACGACGACAGAGCGGGGCCCTTGCCGGACATCAACGGTTCAGACACGGAAGGGAGCATGGAACGTGACCGACGAGCTGCGCCGACAACTCGCGTGGATCGATCCGATGCCCCCCGCCGTGCCGGTGGAATCACCGGCGACCCCGTCGTCCCGAACCCGAATGGAGCACATCATGAACCTCCCACCCGTCCCACTCGTCGACCCGCCCGTCGACCCGCTCGTCGACCATCCGGAATCCGGCCCGTCGCCCGACGACACCGCGCCCGCCCGGGCCCGGCGGCTCGACCGGCCGCGCCGCCGGTGGACGCTCGCCGCCGGCGCGGCCGCCGCCGCGGTCACCCTTGTCGGCGCCGCCGTCGTCGTCAATCTCGGCGGGGACGACGGCGGCAGCGAGGTCGCCGGCGCCCCGCCGATCGAGCTGTCGCTCGGCGACGGCGCCGCGCTGGCGAGTTGCATCGCGTTCGACGTCGAGACGCTGCGCCAGATGCCCGTCGCGTTCGCCGGCACGGCGACCGCGGTCGACGGCGAAACCGTGACGCTCAGCGTCGACCGCTGGTACCGAGGCGGCGACGCCGACACCGCCGTGCTGCACGCGCCGGCCGGGATGAACGCCCTGATCGCCGGGTTCGACATCCAGGTCGGCCAGGCCTACCTCATCACGGCCGCCGATGGCGCGGTGAACTACTGCGGCTTCAGCGGCCCGGCCAGCACCGAGCTGACCGCCGCGTTCGAGGCCGCGTTCGCCCGCTGATCGACCGCTCGGGCACGGCCGCTCAGCGCGTCACTCGGACCTGCGTGGCCGCGGCGGCCGGCCACGCACCCGAGTCCGCGCCGCCGACGGACCAGTCGGGGTTCTTCTCGAGCTGACGCTCGTCGAAGGTGGCGCGGCCCTCGACGATGTCGACGATCGGCAGGACGAGCGCCCGCTCGCGCCCGCCGGCGCCGGCGTCCGAGTCGGGGACGTCGGCGGGGCCGGCGGCGGGGTCGATCACGTCGAGCATGCTGGTGATGACGTCGCGGTGCTGCCGGGCGAGCGAGCACCGCGCGCTGTCGGCGACGGTCGCCAGGCGCTCGCGTCGCTCACCCGCCGCCGCCGCGTCGTCGGGATCGTCGAACGTCGCGGAGATCGCCAGGCCGTCCCGCTTGCACGGCTCGCACTGACCGCAGGACTCGACGGCAAGGAACCGCGAGATCTGCCCGGCGACGTCGCGGAGGTCGTCGGCGTCGTCGAACACGATGAACCCGGCCGAGCCGAGGCCGGACCCGATCTCGTCCATCGCCTCGTAGCTGAGCGGCGTGTCGAAGGCCGCGACGGGGAGGTACGCGTTGGCCACGCCCGAGATCGCGCCGACCAGACGGTGTCCTTGGCGCGGGCCGCCGCCGATCTCGTCGATCGCCAGCGTCAACGGCGTGCCCATCGGCACCTCGGCGACCCCGTGCCGCTCGGTGCTGCCGACGACCGTGCAGACCACCGTGCCGGGTGATTCGGCGGTGCCCAGTTGGCGGTACCACTCAGCGCCGTTGGCCAAGATGCCGGGCACGTTGGCGAACGTCTCGACGTTGTTGACCAGCACGGGCGGCGTGCCGCCCGCCGGGTCGTTCGTCGCCAGATCGGGCGTCTCGTCCCTCCCCGGTTCGTTCATGAAGTCGACGCCCCGCCGATACGGAGGCGTGACCCGCGGGAACGGCTCACCGCCGCCGAGCACGTCGAGCAGCGCCGTCTCCTCGCCGAACAAGTAGTGCGACGGGCCGAACTCGGCCCGGACGTCGATCCCGTCGGCCCAGCCGGCGGCGACGACCTCGGCGATCGCCGAGCGCAGCCGCTCGATCTCGGTGGCGAACGTCTCCTTCGTCGCGATCACGAGCTCGGAGGCGGCGAGGGCGTGGCAGGCGATCAACGCGCCCTCGATCACCCGGTACGGGTTGGCGCGCAGGAGCGCGCGGTCCTTGAAGGACCCCGGCTCACCTTCGGCGGCGTTGACGACGACCGGGGGCGGGCCTTCCGGCGACGAGTACTCGAGCACGGTCCGCCATTTGACGCCGGTCGGGAACCCAGCCCCGCCGCGCCCGCGCAACCCGGCGTCGGCGATCGTCTCGATCACGACCGCCGGGGCGACGGCGCGGGCGGCTTCGACGCCGCCGAATCCGCCGCCGGCGACGTAGGCGGCGAGGTTCGGGCACGGCCGGCGGTCGAGAACGCGCTCGACGACGACCGACCGGGCCGCAGGTCGGGGCGCCGACGGGGCCCCGCTCACGGCCGACGCTCGGGGCGCGAGTTCGCTCATGCTCCGGGGAGTACCCGCTGTCGAGCCCGGTGAAACGGGGACGGTTGCGGCGTTCGGGGCGCCGCCGGGCAGCGCAGCCCGGCGATCCCGGTCAGTTCATCCGGCATCGGCCGACGGCGCGGTGCAGAATGGTGCGATGACCGACAAGTTCGACGACCTCAAAGCGGTGTTCATCAACTGCTCGTTGAAGCGCGACCCGACCGGGTCCCACACGATGCGGCTCCTCCAGCGTGCCGCCGGCATCATGCGCGATCAAGGCGTCGCCGTCGACGTGATCCACGCGCTCGAGCACCACATCGAGTTCGGGATGGAGAAGAACCTCACCGAGCACGGCCTCCCCCGCGACGACTGGCCGGGGCTCCAACAGCGGATCATGGACGCCGACATCCTCGTGATGGGCACGCCGATCTGGCTGGGCGTCAAGTCGAGCGTGGCGACGCTCGTCGTCGAGCGGATGTACGCCTACAGCGGTGACAAGAACGACAAGGGCCAGTACCTCTACTACGGCAAGACCGCCGGGTGCGTCGTGACCGGCAACGAGGACGGCGTGAAGGCGTGCTCGATGAACATCCTGTACGCCATGCAACACATCGGCTACACGATCCCGCCGCAGGCCGACTGCGGGTGGATCGGCGAGATCGGCCCCGGCCCGAGCTACGGCGACATGCTCGACGGCACCGACTCGCCCGTCGGCTACGAGTCCGAGTTCACGAACAAGAACACCACCTACATGGCGTGGAACCTGATGCACACGGCGCGCATGCTCAAGGACGCCGGTGGGCTCCCCGCCCGGGGCAACACGGCCGACACGTGGACCGAGGTCTCCAACGCGCGCGATCAGGACGTCGGCTGGGTCTGATCCCACGCCCCGCCGCCCCCGCCCGCCGCCTCGCTGCGGGTCGCGGGCTAGCGCGTGGCTACTGTGATCGGGAGATGGGGGCATCTCGCCCACTCCGCGTCTGGAAGGACATCATGACGATCACGAAGCATCGAGGAACCCGGGCGCGTACCGCGCTTGTGCTCTGCGGCGCGCTCGGCCTGCTCGCCGCCGCCTGCGGCAGCGACGACGAGGCCGGCAGCAGCGGCGGCGTCTCCACGGGAGCGCCGGTGAGCACCGACGCGCCGGGCGCGACCGATCCGGCGACCACCGACGCCCCGGCCGCCACCGAGGCCCCAACCGCGACCGAAGCGCCCACACCGCCCGCCGACGGCGGCGAGCTGGTCATCGCCCTGACGACGCAGCCGAACGCGCTCGACGGCGTCAACTCCGCCGAGCGAAACGCCCAGAACGTCGCCTCCCAGCTCAACGACCCGCTGGTCTGGATCAACGACGACGGCGAGTTCGAACCGGCGCTGGCCGAGTCGTGGACCGTGTCCGACGACGGCCTGACCTATACCTTCAAGCTGCGCGAAGGGGTCACGTTCCACAACGGCGAGCCGTTCAACGCCGACGCCGTCGTGTTCTCGTGGGAGGCCGGTAAGAACCCCGAGAACCAGTACTTCAACGTGTACGAGCGGGCGTCCTCGGTCACGGCGGTCGACGAGTACACCGTCGACATCGTGTCGCCGGAGGTCAACTCCTCGTTCCTCGGCCTGGTCGGCGCGGCGTGGGGCTTCGTCCCGCCGAAGTACTACGAGGAAGTCGGGCTGCAGGCGTACTCGCAGGCGCCCAGCGGCACCGGGGCGTTCATGCTCACCGAGTGGGTCCAGGGCGACAAGATCGTGCTCGACAAGAACCCCAACTACTGGCGCGAGGGGTACCCCAAGGTCGACCGGCTCACGTTCCGCCCGATCACCGAGTCGTCCACCCGCGCCGCGGCGATCCAGACCGGCGAGGTCGACATCGTCAGCCGGCTCAGCCCTGAAGAGGCCGCGTCGCTCGAGGGCGTCGACGGCGTCAACGTCATCGAGTACCCGACGAACCGCGTGTACTACATCGCGTTCAACAACCTGACCTCCGGCGTCGGCCAGCCGACCGAGGACGTGATGGTCCGGCGGGCGATGAACATCGCGGTCGACGTCGAGGGGATCATCGGCGCGCTGTTCGGCGGCAAGGGCCGGCAGTCGACGGGCCTGGTCACACCGGGCGACTTCGCCTACGACGACTCGCTCACCCCGTACGAATACGATCCCGACGGGGCGAGGCAGATCCTCGCCGACGCGGGGTTCGCCGACGGGTTCGCGATGGGCATGGCGTGCCCGTCCGGCGCCTACACCAACTTCGAGCAGGTCTGCGAGGCGGTCGCCGCCCAGCTCGGCGAGGTCGGGATCGACGTCTCGCTCGAGATCATGGAGTCGGGCGCGTACTGGGACCTCGAGGCCGCGAAGCAGCTCCCGCCGCTGTTCGGCGACAGCTGGTCGAACGCCGACCCCGAGGCCTACCAGCGCATCTTCGGCGCGATGGGCGGCGAGGACGCCAGCTTCTCGGCCTGGTCGGACCCCACCGTCGACGCGCTGTTGGGCGAGATCCTCGTCACGATCGACAACGACGAGCGGGCGGCGAAGTACGTCGAGCTCCAGAAGTACATGCTCGACAACCCGCACTTCATCTACCTCTACGAGCCGTTCTCGTTCGAGGCGACCACCGACAAGGTCGGCAACTACAAGCCCCGGCCGGCCGAGAACTACTTCCTCTGGGACGTCACCGCCGACGGCTGAGGTGGCGGCGGCTGAGGTGGCGACGACCATCGACATCCTGAGCCGAACCGGCGCCACGGTGCAACGCTGTGGCGCCGGCTCGCCGTTCCCGCGATCGACGCGCCGATGACGCGCTACATCCTCGGGCGCGTCGGTCAATCGGCGCTGATGGTGCTCGGCGTGCTCGTGCTCGTCTTCATGATGCTGCGCATCTCCGGCGACCCGACCAACCTGCTCGTCCCGCGGGAGGCGACCGAGGAACAGCGCGAGGCGGCACGCGAGATCTACGGGTTCGACCGCCCGCTCCCGGTCCAGTTCGGCGACTTCGCCACCGATGCCGCGCAACTCGACTTCGGGGACTCGCTGAGGTACAAGACGCCGGTGCGGGAGGTGATCTTCGACCGCCTCCCGGCAACCATCGAACTGGCGCTGGCGGCGATGTTCTTCGCCGTGATCGTCGGCGTGCCGCTCGGAGTCCTCGCCGGCGTCAAGGCCGGGTCGCGCTGGGACGGCATGTCGCGCGGCATCGGCCTGCTCGGCCAGACGATCCCCAACTTCTGGCTCGCCCTCGTGTTCATCATCGTCTTCGCCGTCGAGTTGCGGTGGCTGCCGTCGTTCGGCCGCAGCACGATGCAACTCGGTTTCTGGGAGGTGCCGGACAAGTCGATCATCCTGCCCGCCGTCGCCCTCGGCCTGTTCCCGATGGCCCAGCTGCTGCGCTTCACGCGCTCGTCGGTCCTCGAGATCGTCAACGAGGACTTCGTGCGCATCGCCCGCAGCAAGGGGCTGCGACCCGCGCGCATCTACCTCCGCTACATCCTGCGCAACGCGTTGATCCCGCTGATCAGCGTGATGAGCCTCCAGATCGGCGCCCTGATCGGCGGTTCGCTGTACATCGAGGCGGTGTTCGCCTGGCCGGGGGCCGGCGGCCTGCTCGCCGAAGCGGTCAGCAACCGTGACTTCCAGCTCGTGCAGGGCATCGCCTTCTTCGGCGCGCTGATCGTGATCGTCTTCTCGCTGCTGGCCGACATCCTGTACACCATCGCCGACCCGCGGATCAGGGTCGGCGCGCTCGACACGAAGCATCGCCGGCCCCGTCGGTCGCGCGCCAACGCGCTGGCCGCCGCGGGCGAGGAGATCCTCGGATGATCGGCGCCGACGACGCCGGGACCGCCGAGCCGGAGTTCGAGTACGGCGTCGAGCACGGCGTCGAGCACGAGGTCGACGTCGAGAAGGACCTCCGGCTGCGAGCCCGCCTGCGCGACGGGCTGCGCAACCTCAGCCGCTCGAAAGGCGGCATGTTCGGGGCCTTCGTGCTGGTCACGCTCGTCGTCCTCGCGGTCTTCGCTCCGTGGATCGCCCCCCACGACCCGCTGCAGCAGAACCTGCGGGCGGCGAACACGCCGCCGTTCTGGTCGGATGGCGGCAGCGCCGAGTACCTGATCGGCACCGACGCGCTCGGCCGCGACATGCTCAGCCGGTTGATCTTCGGGACCCGCGTCTCGCTCACGGTCGCCCTCGGCGGCGTCGCCATCGCGACGGTGTTCGGCATGGCGCTCGGTCTGATCGCCGGCTACGTCGGCGGCGCGGTCGACGCGGTCATCGTCGGGTTCACCAACCTGATCCTCTCGCTCCCGTACCTGCTGTTCGTCGTCTTCTTCGCCGCCGTCGTCGGGCGCAGCCTGCTCAACGTGATCCTGATCTTCGGCTTCACGTCGATCCCGATCTTCGCCCGCGTGACGAGGGGCGAGGTCTTGAAGCTGCGCGGGAGCACGTTCGTCGAGGCGGCCCGGAACGTGGGCGTGCCGCGCGGCCAGATCCTCCGGCTTCACCTGTTGCCCAACCTCGTCGGACCGCTGGCGACGCTCGCCACGTTCGAGATGTCGGCGATGATCCTGTACGAGGCGGGCCTCGGCTTCCTCGGCCTGTCGGTGCCGCCGAGCACGCCGAGCTGGGGCAACATGATCAACGCCGGTCGAGGGGTGCTCACGATCTACCCGTGGATCTCGCTCGCCCCCGGCTTCGCGATCGTCTTCGCCGGGCTCGGGTTGAACCTGCTCGGCGACTGGTTCCGCGACGCGCTCGACCCCCGATCGCAGCGCGTGAAGCAATGACCGACGACCCGTTGCTCGAGGTCGAGGGGCTCGAAGTTCGCTTCGACACGCCCGAAGGTGTCGTCTACGCCGTCAACGGGGTCGACCTGACCGTGGCGCGTGGCGAGACGCTGGCGATCGTCGGCGAGAGCGGCAGCGGCAAGTCGGTCACGATGCTGGCGCTCCTGCGGCTGCTCGCCGAGCCCCCCGCTCGGATCACGGCCGGCCGGGGGATGTTCGACACCGCCCGCGCGGCACGCAATGGAGGCCGCGGCGGCCCGGTCAACCTGCTCGACATGTCGCAGCGCAAGCTGCGCCGGATCCGCGGCGCCGACATCGGCTTCATCGCCCAGGACCCGATGAGCTCGCTCAACCCGACCGTCAAGATCGCCGAGCAGCTCACCGACACGATCCGGACGCATCTCGGCCTCGGGCGGCGGGCGGCGCGGACCCGCGCGATCGATCTGCTCGAGCGGGTCGGGATCCCCGATCCGGCGGGCCGGGTCGACGCCTACCCGCACGAGTTCTCCGGCGGGATGCGGCAGCGGGTGATGATCGCCATCGCCATCGCCTGCGAACCGCTGCTCGTGATCGCCGACGAGCCGACGACGGCGCTCGACGTCACGGTCCAGGCGCAGATCGCCGACCTGATGCACGAGCTGCGCGACGACCTCGGGCTGTCCCTGATCTGGATCACCCACGATCTCGGCGTCGTCGCCGGCATCGCCGACCGCGTGGCGGTGATGTACGCCGGGCGGCTGGTCGAGACAGCGCCGGTGGCCGAGGCCTACAGCGCGCCCCTCCACCCGTACACGATCGGGCTGCTCGACGCCCTGCCCAAGATGGGTGAGCGGGTCGAGCGGCTGACGAGCATCCCGGGGCTACCTCCCGACGTGACCCATCTCCAGGACAACTGCCCCTTCGCGCCGCGCTGCCCGCACGCGTTCGATCGTTGCCGGCGGGAGGCGCCGGCGCTGGTCGAACCCGCGCCCGGCCGGCGCGTCGCCTGCTTCTACGACGTGACGACAGGGGGTCCGCGCGATGGCTGACGCTCCCGATCCCCAAGCGCCGGTCCTGCGCGTCGTCGACCTGCAGAAGTACTTCCCGGGCAAGTCGGGCGACCGGCCGATCAAGGCCGTCGACGGGGTCAGCTTCGAGATCTTCCACGGCGAGACCCTGGGGCTCGTCGGCGAGAGCGGCTGCGGCAAGTCGACGACCGGCCGCGCCGTGCTCCAGCTCCATCGGCCGACGGCCGGGCAGGTGTGGCTCGGCGACCTGGAGCTGACGTCGCTCGGCGAGGAGGAGCTCCGGCATCTGCGCCCGCGGATGCAGATGATCTTCCAGGACTCGTACGCGTCGCTGAACCCGCGCCACACCGTCGGCCGGATCATCGGCGAGCCGATGCGGGTGCACACCGACATGGGCAAACCGGAGATCGACGACCGGGTGTTGGATCTGCTCGACCTCGTCGGGCTCCGGCCGGCCCACCGGACGCGGTATCCGCACGAGTTCTCGGGCGGCCAACGCCAGCGCATCAACATCGCCAGGGCCCTGGCGCTGAGCCCCGACCTGGTCGTGTGCGACGAGCCGATCTCCGCGCTCGACGTGTCGATCCAGGCGCAGGTGATCAACCTGTTCGCCGAGTTGCAGGACCAGTTCGGGATCGCGTACCTGTTCGTCGCCCACGACCTCTCGATGGTCGAGCACATCTCGGACCGGGTCGCGGTGATGTACCTCGGGCACATCGTCGAGCTGGCGGCCACCGAGGACCTCTTCGACGGCCCGCAGCACCCGTACACCCAAGCGCTCCTCTCGGCGGTACCGGCCCCCGATCCGGCGCGTGAGGCGGTCCGCCGGCGCGTGCCCCTCGATGGCGAGGTGCCGAGCCCGGCCAATCCGCCGCCCGGCTGTGTCTTCTCGACCCGCTGCCCGATCGCCATCGATCGGTGCCGCACCGAGTCGCCCGCGCTCCGGGAGGTCGGGCCGAGCCACTGGACGGCGTGCCACCTCGCCGACGGCCAGGGGTCGTCGATCGTGATCAGGTCCGGGGTCGACTTCACGCCCGGGTCGGCGCGATGAGGCTGGTCACGTACAACATCCAGTACTCGAAGGGCAAGGACGGGCGCTTCGAGCTCGAGCGGATCGCCGACGCGGTCCGGGTGGCGGACGTGATCTGCCTCCAGGAGGTGGTCCGCAACGTCGACCGCGTCCCCGACCCAGACCAGCCGGCGCGGCTCGCCGAGCTCCTGCCGACGCACCACTGGGTGTACGGACCCGGCGTCGACCTCGACGCGAGCGCGGTCGCGGCGGACGGCACGGTCGACAACCGCCGGCGCCAGTTCGGGAACATGCTGCTGTCGCGTTGGCCGATCCTGTCGTCGCGCCTGCTGCTGCTGCCACGGGTGCGCACGTACGACCGCACCGCGGGGCAGCGGGGCGCCCTCGAGGCGATCATCGCCGCCCCAGCGGGTCCGCTGCGGGTGTACTCGGTCCACCTCGACCACCTCAACTCCCGGACGCGGAGAGACGAGATCCGGCACCTCCTGCCGCTGCTGTTCGCCGTGCACCACGACGGCGCGTCGGTCACCGGGCCTGACTGGTTCGGCGGTGAGGAGATCGTCGCGCCGGCCGACTTCGTCGTGATGGGCGACTTCAACCTGACGCCGGACTCTGCCGAGTACGTCGAGCTCGTCGGCGAGGCGGACTACTACTACGGCCGAACGCTCGCCGGCGATCGCCTCGCCGACACCTGGATGCTCACCGGTCACGACCCGGGCGACGGCGTGACCTGGTACGACGAGACGAAGGACTTCGAGTCGGGCCTTCGCCTCGACTACTGCTTCGTCACCGCCGGCCTCGCGGGGCGGGTCACGTCGGCGAAGATCGACGGCGACGCCGTCGGATCCGACCACCAGCCGACCTGGTTCGAGTTGGCGGACTGACCGGGCCGGCGATGACGACGCGGCTGGTCGTGTTCGACAAAGACGGGACGCTGATCGCGTGGGAGGTCTGGGACGCCGTCATCGGCCAGGTGTTGAACGAGGTGGTGGCGCCCGCCCTGAGGCCCGCCGCCGCCGAGGCGATCTCCTACGACCTCGCCGCCCGGCGCGTGCTGGCGGGTTCACCGGTGATCGCGGCGAGCAACGCCGAGGTCATCGACCTCGTGTTCCCGTTCGCCGACACCGGCGACCGGTCCGGGTTCCACGAGTTGGTCGAACGCCGATTCGCCGAGCTGGCCTACGACCACGTCGCGCCGCGCGACGGGGCGACCGAGCTGCTCGGGCGGTTGTCGGAGGCCGGGATCGCCAGGGCACTCTGCACGAACGACAGCGAGGCGGCGGCGAGGTCGCAGGTCGCCAAACTCGGCTGGGCCGATCTGCTCCCGACCGTCTTCGGACATGATTCCGGACACGGCGCCAAGCCCGGGGGCGGCATGCTCGTCGCGGCGCTCGCCGCGCACGGCTGCGCGCCGAACGAGGCGCTGATGGTCGGCGACTCCGACGCCGACGTCCTCGCCGCGTCCACGGCCGGCGTGCGCAGCGTGTACCTCGGCGACGACCCCGCGATCGCCCGGCGAGCCGACATGACGATCGACCGGCTGGCCAATCTGGCCGACGTCGTCGTCACGGCCTGAAACCAGCCGTCGAGGGCGTCGGGCACGCCGCGCGGTCCGCGTTCCGGTCGACAGCCACCGCGGCCGGTACTAGCTTCGCGCGGGCGGACATTTCGAACTCATGACAGACGAGGAGAGCCAGATGAGCACCCGATCCAAGACGCCGGCGCGCACCGCCGGCTTGACGCTGCTCGCCGTGGGTCTGGCCACCGCGCTGGCCGTTCCCTCGGCGGCCGCGCAGCCGGTGGCCGGCTACCTGACGCCGCAGGCCCCGTTCATCACGCTCGACCCGGGGTTGCCCGCCGGCGCGTCGGTGAAGGCGATCATCAACTCCGGCGACACCGGCGGGAGCCTCGGCTCGTTCCTGTTCGAGGGTCTCCCCGACGGCATCGGCATCCGGCCCGGCCAGGCGAAGCACACCGTCGACGTCTACGTCGCCCACGAGCAGACGACGATCCCGTTCTTCGGCTCGCGCGACTTCCAAGACGCGTCGATTTCGCGGCTGACGCTGTCGACCAAGGCCGGCCCGGGCCAGGGCTCGGTACTCGACGCCGACGTCGCCCTCAGCCCAGACGAGGGCTTCCTGCGCTTCTGCTCGGCGGCGATGTTCGGTCCCGCCGAGGGTCTTGACGACTACGTGTTCTTCACCGGCGAGGAGACGAGCGACATCGTCGACGGTGTTCAGCGCGGCTTCGCGGTCGTGCTCAACACCGAGACCGGTGTCCACACCGCCGTTCCCGGCATGGGCCGGCTGAACCACGAGAACACGGTCATCGTCCCGGGCGGGTGGGACGAGCTGGCGATGCTGACAACCGATGACACGTTCACCGCGGCCACGTCGCAGCTCTACATGTACCTCGCCGCCGACCAGGACGAGATCTTCGACGACGAGGGTTCGCTGTACGCCTTCCGGGTGACCGGGGTCGATGGAACGCCGCTGGCCGACCCGGCCAGCGCGTTCAACGGCGCCAACGACTACCTCGACCTCGACGTCGGCGAGTCGTTCCAGGGCGAGTTCATCCCCGTCCCCGATGCCGTCGCCAAGGGCGATCAGGTCGCGCTCGAGAACTGGTCGAACGACAACAACGTGTTCCAGGCGATCCGTCTCGAGGATCTGGCGACCGACCCGGAGGATCCACGAACGGTGTACATCGCCGACACCGGAGCATCACGCGTCGTGCCGAATCCCGCGACCGGCCGGATGCATCGGCCCCCTGGCGCCGGCTTGGCCGACAACGGCCGGATCTTCCAGATGGTGATGAACGCCGACGACCCGACCGTCGTCGACAGCCTGACGATCCTCGCCGACGGCGACGCTGTCGGCACCGACGTCTATGTGCCGTTCAGAAACCCGGACAACGTCGACACCAGCAAGAAGAGCTTCATGGTGCAAGAGGACGCCGACGACGCCAAGATCTGGCAGTACCGGTTCAACCAGCGCACGTGGCGGGTCGTCGCCACCGTCGACGACTCCGACGGCGAGTCGAGCGGCATCGTCGACGCCAGCGAGTGGTTCGGCGGCGGCACCTGGATCCTCGACGTGCAGGGCCACGGCAGCAACGTCGCCGAGGACACCACGAGCGTGCCGGGGACGCTGATCAAGCGCGAGTCCGGGCAGGTGATGTTGATGAAGATCCCGGGTTCCTGACGTCGGGCAGCGTCGTCGTCAACCGGGTCGAGGACGGGCAGTTAAGGTTTCTCCAGCGGACCTGATCCGCCCTGTGCAGACGGCGTTCACCGTCGATCGCGCGACGTCTCGTTGCCGAGATCGGCGGTGGGGGCCGGCCGACGAGAAGAGGAGATGCCATGCCGAAGAAGATCAGCAAGGGTGATCGGGGCGCCGACGTCGAAAGGTGGCAGCGGATCCTCGTGAGTCTCGGCTTCGATCCGAACGGGACCGACGGAATCTTCGGCAACGGGACGCTGCAGGCGACCCGCCTGTTCCAGCGCGCCCACGGGCTGACGCCGGACGGCATCGTCGGGCGGAACACGTGGGGTGCCGCCAACCTCGCCACGTCCGAACCGAACGTGCTGAAGCGGAACAGCCGCGGCCCCGACGTACAGAAGTGGCAGCGGCTCCTCTTGGACAAGGGCTTCGATCCCAACGGCGTCGACGGAATCTTCGGCGCCGGGACCGAGTCCGCCACGAAGCGCTTCCAGACCGCGCACGGGCTGCGGTCCGATGGGATCGTCTCGTCCAAGACGTGGGACGCGGCGCTTGGCGTCGCCGTCGTCGGCGATCCGGCGCCGACCACCAACTCACCATTCCTCAAGGACCGAATCGACATCTCCAAGATCGCACTCGAACCCGCGACGAAGGCCGCCGGCCGGGACGTCGGCGTCATCCGAACCTGGAATCGATTCGGCGGGTTGATCACGGCGCTCGCGGGCGAGCTCAAGTTCGACCCCGACGCCGCTGCGGCCGTGCTGGCGGTCGAGTCGGGGGGCACCGGCATGACGGCGTCGGGGCCGACGATCCGATTCGAGAACCACACCTTCTTCAAGGAATGGGGTGAGTCCCACCGCTCGACGTTCCAGGCGCACTTCAAGTACGGCTCGCCACGGTGGCAAGGACACAAGTGGCGGCGGTCGGCGACCGGCAACTGGACCACGTGTCACAAGAGCCAGGCCAGCGAGTGGGAGGTGTTCCGATTCGCAGCCTCCTTCGACGAGAACGCGGCGATCAGGTCGATGAGCATCGGTCTGGCGCAGATCATGGGCTTCAACCACCGGATCGTCGGCTACGACACGCCCAAGCAGATGCTCGACGCCTTCAGCGCCAGCGAGGGCGCACAGGTCGTCGGCTTCTTCGACTTCGTCCAGTACAACAAGCTCGCCACGGCCATTCAGAACAAGGACTGGAACGCGTTCGCCAAGGTCTACAACGGGAAGGGCAAGTTCGCGGTCTACGGCGAGAAGATGCGCAAGGCGTACGAGCAGCTGCGCGCCGCGAAGTAGCGCTGGACGCATCGCCGCGAGACACGCCGCGCCGACATCCGGACGGGCCCCAGCCGGTCAGTGGCGCTGGACGCATCGCCGCGAGACACGCCGCGCCGACATCCGGACGGGCCCCAGCCGGTCAGTGGCGCTTGACGCATCGCCGCGAGACACGCCGCGCCGACATCCGGACGGGCCCCAGCCGGTCAGTGGCGCTTGACGCCGCCGTACTTCATCCGCGTGTCGGCCATCGACGCCGACCGCGCCTCGTCGTCGCGGATGGCCGCGTCGACCACCTCGCCGATGAACAGGGTGTGCGTCCCCAGGTCGTGCTGCTGGCGGACCTCGCAGTCGATGTAGGCGATCGCCTCGTCGAACACCGGCGCGCCGGACGCGCCTTCGCTGATCGCCCGCCCGTTCAGCGTCATCTCGTCGAACGTGGCCGGCTTCGAGAACTTGACGAAGACGCGGGTGTCGTCGGCCGACCACAGGTTGACGGTGAACGACCCGCCGTCGCTGATCAGCCGATGGGTGACGGCGGAGTTGTCGACCCCGACGCCGATCAGCACCGGGTCCATCGAGAGCTGCGTGATCCAGCTCGTGGTCATCGCGTTCCACTCGTCGCCGGCGCGGGAACCGACGAGGGCGAGCGCGTTCGGGATCTTCCACGTGACCTTGTTGATCAGTTCGTCGTGGATCGGTTCGTCGTCGACCGGTTCGTTGACCGGTTCGTCGTTGACCGGCTTGTTGACCGGTTCGTCGTCGAGCGCCATGGGTCGATGTTACGGGCGCGGCGACGGGAACCGTCTGCGGCCGACGGGTGTAGAAACGGTGACAACACCAGCCCATGCCGGCCCAGGAACCACCGTCCGACTCCGAGCTGATCTCGGCCGCCCGGGCGGGCGACGACACCGCGTTCGGTGCGCTCGTCCGCCGACACCAGCGCGCCGCGATCCGGATCGCCGCCGTGGCGCTCGGTTCGGCCGCCGACGCCGACGACGTCGCCCAGGAGGCCTTCGTGAAGGCGCACGCCGCGCTCCCCAACTTCAGAGTCGAGGCCCGGTTCGAACCGTGGCTGTACCGCATCGTCACCAACACGGCCCGCAACCGGCTGCGCGGGCGGAGGCGGCAGCGGGCGCTGGCGCTGCGGGCGGGCAACCTCGCCGCCATCGGCGGGGTGGCCCCCGACGAGATCGCCGCGGGGCGCGCCGATCGGGAGAAGCTGGTCGGCGCGATCAACCGCCTCCGCGTCGACGACCGCCTGATCCTGACCTACCGCTGGTACGACGAGATGACCGAGGCGGAGATCGCCGACGCGCTCGGGTGCCGTCGCGGCACGGTCAAGTCGCGGCTGAGCCGGGCGATGGGCCGCCTGCGCGATGAACTGGGGGACCCGTGACGACAGACCGCGACCGATTCGTTGCCGCGCTCGACGAGCTCGAGCTGCCCGACGCCGACCTCGTCCAGGCCGTGCTGGCCGACGTCGCCGGCGCCCGGGCTCAGCCGGCCTGGAGGCCGCTCGCGCCGCGGCTCGGCCTGGCGTTCGGTGTCGTGCTCCTCTGTCTCGCGGCCGTGCTTCTCCTCGTCGAGCCGGCGCGGAGCGCCGTCGCCGATTGGCTGGGAATCGGCGCGACCAAGGTCGAGGTCGTGCCGCCGACCGCCCCGACCGGCGACTCCTCCGACGAGCCGCTCGAACCGTCGGCCGAGGCGTTGGGCGAGCCGTCGAGGGCGGCGGTCGATCCGATCCCGCGGCTGGGGCCGCCCGCCGGCGTGTTCGACGGGCCGGTCGCCCGCGGGAGGTCGTACACCTGGCCGGCCGACGAGGCGCACCCTGGCCTGGGCGGCACCGGTGTCGGCCTCGTGCTGTCGGTTCGGTCGACCGAGGGCGAGCTCGACGCGAAGCGGGTCGCCGGCGACACCGGCGTCGAGATCGTCACGATCGAGTACGAGGGGGCGCCGACCACCGCGTTGTGGATCGACGGCGCCCACGAGCTGGTCGCGGCCGGCGCCACCCGCCCGGTGCTGGCCGAGCGCGTGCTGCTCTGGGAGGCCGACGGCGTCCAGTTCCGGCTGGAGCTCGATGGCGGGCTGGCCGCCGTCCGCCCGATCGCCGCCGCCGTCCGGGGAGGAACCGATCTGCTCCAGCCGGGGTAGGTCGGGCATGAGTGCAATCCCGACATCGCTCCCCCGCCCACTGCGCATCGTCGTGCGCATCGTCGGCGCCGGCGCCCTGGTGCTGGCGACCGGCTGCGGCTCGCCCGTCCCCGACCCCGCCTCGGGCGACCACGCCTATGGTGTCGTCGCCGCACCGCCGTTGCCGACGGCGGTGCCGACGAGCCGCTTCGACCCCGGGGCGCAGATCGCCGACGTCGACGGCTCGGTCGTCGTCTCGCTGACGGACGGCGAGCTGCAGTTCGCCCGCGACGGCGGCGCGGCGCGCACATCGGTACCCGTCGACGGCGACCCGGGGTTCGCCCGCGACGGCGGCGCGGCGCGCACATCGGTACCCGTCGACGGCGACCTGGAGTTGCGGGCGGTGTCGGCCGACGGCAGCCGCGCCGCGTTGTTCGCCGGGGCGAAGGGGACGGGCAGTCGGGTGGTCGTCGTCGACCTCAACGCCGCCGAGCCCGTGGTCACCGAGTTCGACCTGCCGGGGCTGGTCGAACCCGAGGCCTTCTCGACCGACGGCAGCTCGCTCTTCGTCATCGATCACCAGGTCGCGGCCGCGCCGGGGGCCTATCGCGTGCGGCCGCTCGACCTCGCCACCGGCCGGCTGGAGACGATCCTCGGCCCAACGAAGGTCCCCTTCGGCGACGACATGAACGGCACCGGACGGCGGCAGGTGTGGTCGCCCGACGGGTCTCGCCTCTACACGCTGTACATCCGCCAGACCCATCACCATCACGACGACGGCTCGGTGCACGCCCACGGCGACCCAGGCACGGACGGCTTCGTCCATGTGCTCGACCTCGACGAGGAGTGGGCCTTCTGCCTCGACCTCCCGAAGGGCTTCGGGGCCGGCGACCTCGACACGACCGCGCTCGCGGTCGCCCCGGATGGCAAGACGATCGCCGTCGCCGACGTGACGGCCGGCGCGATCGCGTTCGCCTCGACGGTCGACCTGGCCGTCACCCGGACGGCGCCGCTTCCCGCCGGCGCGCTCGTCGAGGGGGAGCTGTACCTCGGGATGACCCGGGGATCGCTGCTGATCAGCTCGGGCGACAGCGTGCAGTGGTTCGATCAGGATTCGCTCGCCCCGCTCGGCGAACCCGTGCTGGTCGGTGCGCCGGTGATGGCGATCACGTCGGACGCATGGGCGGCCCTCGTCTGGACCGACGCCCAGGAACACGGCCCGCTCCAGCTCCAACCCCCGAGCAGCGCATCCTGAAGTTCCGGTGAGAGTTGGCGCGACCCCTCCGCCGCAACTCTCACCGCACGGAGCAACCTCGGCCCACCGGTGAGAGCTGGCGCGACCCCTCCGCCGCAACTCTCACCGCACGGAGCAACCTCGGCCCACCGGTGGCGGTACGGTGCTAATGCGCGCCGTCGGTCCGACGGCCGGAACGACCAGATCGAGCGGGGATTCCCATGAGTGTGCTCCCGGTACGCCGTCACGACGACCTGCGCTTGCTCCCGGACCCGCTTCGCGTGATCGCCAAGCCGTTTCTGCCGGGAGAGGACATCTTCCCCGAAGGGACGTCGCGCGTCGATGTCGTCCTTCGCCGCATCCTGGCGATGACCGAGGATGACGTCGTCGCGACCCTCGGCTCGACGGCCGCGGAGTTCGCCGGCCGGCACCAAGATTTCGACGCGGTGCTCGACCACAACTTCGCGCTGGTCGCCGGGCGGTTGGATGATCCAGCCGCGCTCTCAGCGGACCGTCGGCGATTGATCGGGGCCTATTTCACGCACGAGTACTCGATCGAGGGGGCCGCGCTCGGGAACCCGTCGATCGTCGCCGCGCCCGATCAGTCGGGCCTCGCCGACGGCGAGGTTCGGTTCATCATGAGCCTGCGCGCGGTGGGCGAAGGCCACATCTCCTCGATCGAGTTCCGGTCCGGCGTCATCGGCGACGACATGAAGATCGTGCTCGAAGAACCGAGTCGTCACGCTCAGACCGGTGACCGGACCGCCGCGATCTACGACAAGGGCTTCTTCACGACCAAGCTCGCCGACCTGGGCGCGATGAACGACGTCGCCGACATGGTGCTGGGTGATCTCGAGTCCGCGTTCACGATGGCAGAGCTGGAGGCGGCCATCTTGGGCCTCGACGAACGGGGGGTCGATCGCGCGATCTCGTCGAAGACGACGCGGCTGCTGCACTGGCTGGCCTCGTCGAACTACAGGATCGCGTTCCCCGACTCGACCGACATCTCCGAGCGGGTGATCTTCCCGAGCGGACCCACCGAGAGCCACGGCATGGAGGACGCCCGCATGGTGCGTTTCGTCGACGACGACGGCCGAGTCGTGTACTACGCGACGTACACCGCGTTCAACGGCTTCCAGATCCTGCCGCAACTGATCGAGACGGCGGACTTCCGGTCGTTTCGCATCGCCACGCTGAGCGGGGAATGCGCCCAGAACAAGGGCATCGCCCTCTTCCCGAGAAAGCTCGGCGGCGAGTTCGTCGCCCTCGGGCGCCACGACAACGTCAACAACTTCTTGATGACCTCGAGCGACGTCCGCATCTGGCGCAAGCCCGAGTTGATCCAGGAGCCGAGCCGTCCGTGGGAGCTCATGCAGCTCGGAAACTGCGGGTCACCGTTGGAGACCGAGGCCGGGTGGCTCGTGATCACGCATGGCGTGGGGCCATTCCGACGGTACGCGCTGGGCGCTGTGCTGCTCGATCTCGATGATCCGTGCCGTGTCCTCGGCCACCTGGCGGAGCCGCTCCTCGTTCCCGTGGGCGACGAGCGCGAGGGGTACGTCCCCAATGTCGTGTACTCCTGCGGCAGCATGATCCATGCCGACCACGTCGTCCTGCCCTACGGATTTGCCGACGTCGGGGCGAGTGTCGCCACGATCGCACTCGAGGAACTGCTCACTCGACTGACGCGGTAGGCCGGTCGCCCACCACGACAACGGCCGGGGCCAGGCGGTTCGCCCGGAGGCCGCGACCCGAGCGGTCGTCGACCCCTCGTTCGCCCGGAAACCTGCTCTCACCTTGCGGCGGGCACTTCACAACGAGACGTGGATACCCTCGCCCATATTCCTGACTCCAGACCAGACGACATGGCCCAGTCGCCGCTCCGGGTCGCGGTGCTGGCGCCGATCGCCTGGCGAACGCCCCCGCGCCATTACGGCCCATGGGAACTGTTCGCCTCGCTGCTCGCCGACGGGCTCGTCGCGCTCGGCCACGACGTGACGTTGTTCGCCACGGCGGACTCCCAGACGACGGCGACGCTCCACGGCACGGCGGCCTGCGGCTGGTCAGAGGACCCGGACATCGATCCCAAGGTCGCCGAGTGCATGCACATCGCCGAGGTGTTCGAGCACGCCGGCGAGTTCGACATCATCCACAACGGGTTCGACTTCCTTCCCCTCACCTACAGCGGCCTCGTCGACACGCCGGTCGTCACGACGATCCACGGCTTCTCCTCGAGCCGGATCGTTCCCGTCTACGAGCGCTACGACCCGACGACCGCCTACGTCGCCATCAGCGACGCCGATCGCCACCCCACGCTGCACTACGCCGCGACGATCCACCACGGCATCGATGTCGACTCCTTCACATTGCATGGCCGGCCTGGGGACCACCTGCTCTTCTTCGGCCGGATCCACCCGGACAAGGGCACCGCCCACGCCATCGAGGTCGCCCGACGGGCAGGGCGGCGGCTCGACATCGCCGGCATCATCCAGGACGAGGCGTACTTCCGGGACGAGGTCGAGCCGCACCTGGACGGTGTTTCCGTCCGGTATCTCGGAACGGTTGACGCAGCCGATCGTTCGGAAGTTCTCGGCGGCGCACACGCACTGCTGCATCTCATCGACTTCGACGAACCCTTCGGCTACAGCGTCGTCGAGGCCATGGCGTGCGGCACCCCGGTCATCGCCTACGACCGAGGGTCGATGAGGGAGCTGATCGACCACGAGACAACCGGATTCCTCGTCGGCGGTCGGGATGAGGCGACGCGCGTCGTCGACCTCGCCGGCCACCTCGATCGCGGCGCGATCCGTGCCGCCGCGGTCAAACGGTTCAACCTGTCGACGATGGTCGACCAGTACGTCTCGGTGTACCGAGCGGTCCTGGCAGACGGGGCACACACCCGACCGCGACGGTCGCCCAGCACCGCCTCGCCATAGCCGGCGCCCGGCGCTGACCGACGGCGCGTCCGCTCCTCAGTGGGTGGTGACCTCAGTAGGTGGTGACCTCGCTCGCCCGGGTCGACGGCGCGGTCGTTGATCGAGCGCGGTGGCCGTCGTAGCCACAAGGTCGCTCATCGATCACGTGTCACCTGCCGGCGCCGACGTCTCGGTCGCCGAGTTCGGCGACTCGTGCTTCCAACTTGTCGATGGCCATCGCCCAACCCCGGCCGCCGGGAGAGTCGGCGGGAACGCCGATGTGTGTCATGACCATCTTGGTGCGCTCGCCGAGGTCGACGAGTTCGACCACGATCGAGGTCTCCATCGACGCGCCGGCGGGCATGCCCATCTGTTCGGCGGTCATGGCGTTGCCGTCGGCGTCGGCCAAGCTCTCCGTGTAGACGAGGCGGGTCTTCGGGTCGATCTCGCGATACTCGCCCACGAAGAACATCTGCATCTGGCCGTTGGGGGTCTCGACTTCCATGGCGATGTGCCGCCGGCCGCCGACCCGAACGTCCATCTCGGCGCTCGGGATCTTGGCCCCCATCGGGCCGTACCAGTTGGCGAAGTGCTCGGCTTCGGTCCACATCGCCCAGATGAGGTCGATCGGAGCTTCGAAGGTGCGTTCGATCTGGACGTCTTTGGTTTCCGTCATCGGTCATGCTCTTTCTTCTCGTGGGTGGTCTGTAGGTTCCGGACGTAGTCGTCCATGCGGTCGAACCGGTCGTCCCAGATGTGCCGGTACTGCTCGGCCCAATCGGCGACCAGGGCGAGCGGGGCGGCGTCGATCGTGCACGGCCGAAACTGCGCGCGTCGGCCTCGGGAGACGAGCCCGGCGTGCTCGAGGACTTTGATGTGCTTGGAGATCGCGGGGAGTGTCAGTTCGAAGGGGGCGGCGAGCTCGTTCACACTTGCCTCGCCTTCCGCCAAACGTGACAGGATCGCCCGCCGGGTCGAGTTCGCGAGGGCAGCGAACGTCTCGTCGAGCCGGGCATCGTCGAGTGTCGCAGTCGCTGTTGTCATCGGCGCCCCTCTCCACACTTTCCAGAGCCATTAATTAACTGATGTGGAAACTAC
>JBFGCT010000027.1:0-29679 GCA_041581055.1 Ilumatobacteraceae bacterium
CGACGGTGGCCACGCCCCGTGGCTCCACCACGCAGCACAGATCGCACCACTCCTCGAGGCGTTCCTGCACCGCACGAGCCGCTCAGAGCACACGTGAGAGCCGATTCACCGGGCGCGTGGTCCGACCCAGAACGGCGGTCCATATCGTCGCCGGCGATCGAGTGTCCGGCCCGTCCGAGAACCGGCACTATGCGCACCACTGAGTAGCCCATAACATCGGGCCGTCAGCACCACATGAGCGTCACCCATGTGCCGGTCTGGGGCACCCGATATCGGGCGCCGCAATCCGGCCACGACGCTGCCGGCAGGGTCCGGCGGCGGACACCGGGATCGAAGTGCCGGTGCGCGTCTGCCGAGCTCGCCACGGTTCGGCGCGACGAGCAGCCCAAGACGAGAGCGGGCCCGGGATGGTTGTTGCGTTACGGACTCGCGGGGCGGTTCGTCGATCCGCGCTCGTTGCACAGATGTTGCACGGTCGCACGCCGCGGTAGCTGCGGGGCGGTCCCCGACTCGCCGTTGCCGCGGTTTGCCGCAGCGAGCTCAGCGATGAGACCCACTGCGAGACCGACTGCCGCCGTCGCGATTCTGTCGGTCATTTGTCGGGCGAACTCTCCGGACTGTGGCGGATCTTCGACCACAGTCGAAGTCCTCCGCCCCGCGAAACCCCTGCTAGACAGACTGATATGGACCATGCGACAGCCCACGGAACCGACTTCTAATCCGTAGCGCGCAGGTTCGAGTCCTGCCGAGGGCGCTCACCGTCGATCGGACGGGCAACTCGGAAGCGCGCGAGCCAGTCCTCTTTCAGCTGCTCGACCGACCGGAACGAGAGCGCCAGGGCATCGCAGATCCGGCGTTCGAGTTCCATGATCCCGACGTCGGAGTCGATGCTGACGTATGCGCTCCGCTCGCACTGGAACCACGTCTCCAAACTCGAGTGTTCCTCGAGTCGCTCGCGGGTCTGCTCGGCCTCGGCGTCGATCATCGCCGACAGCCGTGCGCGCTTGAGCTGGCCGCTTCGGCGCTGCTCGTTGCGCGTGACGAGACTGGCTTTGGTCGCCAGCATGTGGATGCACAACATGTCCTGCATCTGCAGCTCATGCTCCTTCCACACGTCGAACAGTTCGTTGAGTCGGCCGGTGGGGACCTTGACGATTCGGATCTCGTTCGAGAGCGCCGAGTCCCGGGCGTGGCGTTCGTTGAGCTCCCGCGGGATCGCGCCGAGATCGAGCAGCTCGTCGCTCTCTCTGATGCGCTGGATCAACTTGGGCTGGAACGTCGGCAGCACGGGGTCGTACCCCCAGGCGCCGAGTACCGACGACGCGGTCGAGACGACCTTCGATTTGGCCGTGCCCGGGACTCCGACGACCACGATCAACGTCGGATGGCTCGCGGATACCCGTTCGACCGTGATGTGCCGGGCGTACTCCTCGGCGACGCCCATCTCCACGTGTCGATTGAGATCGTCGAAGATCTCGACCGCCCTCGTCGCCAGCTCGGCGCGGTGATCGCAGATCGCGAGGCCCAGCCGCGCGGACGCCTCGAGGTAGCGATCCTTGAACTCGAACGAGATGACGAGCGCCCGGGCGAAGCAACGGCGGGAAGCTGATGTGTTCCCGAACTCGAGGAGTATCTCGCCCCGGAGCTGTGCGTTGTAACCGCGAGGGCGACACCGGAGGCGTTCCGACGCCGCCTGGCCGCGGTCGAGCTCAGCCAGGACGCCCTGGATGTCGAGGCCGTGCGAGTCGTTGGCGCGGAGCTGGACGAGCCGGAGCTCGCCGAGGGAGCGGGAGGCGTCGGCGACGATTCGATACGACTCGTACTGCTTGGACTGGGCCTCGTCCTGATCGAATTCGCCTTTGCTGATCGCCACGAGCTCCTTCTCCGCCGAGTGGAGGTCGTCCTTCTTGCGGATCAGTGCCGCGGCGCGTCGGATCTGGGCGCGGGCTTCCTGCCGTGAGGGCGTCAAGCGTGCGGGCGCGTAGGTCACCTCGTCATCGCCGACGACGCTTGTGGGTTCGTGGGCGAGCTCGATCGCCGCAGTGGCCAACTCGATCGCTCGGTCGTAGTCGGACTCCGGGCCCCCCGCGTGGCCGTAGAACCCTGCCTGCAGGATCAGCACCTCTCGATGGAAGGTCTCGCGCTCGGAAGCCCCGTCGACGTGGCCCTCCAGGTACTGCAGCATCTGCTCGGCCTCGGCCCAGCGCCCGACGACGTACAGGATGTATGCCAGGTCGGCACCCAGCCAGAGGTGGCAATCCGAGGTTCGCTGCTGGGCGTCGGACCCGAGCTCTCGAATCCAGCAGCCGGCCTCGAACGCGGCGAGCAGATTCGGCAAGTGCCGGGTCAACTCGTCGAGCTGGACCTTGTCCTCCTCCCAGCGCGCCAGGTGGCCCATCGTCGCCTCGGCCCATCCGAGAATCGTCGAGACGACCTCGACCAGGATCGGATCCCGTTCCACCCGCTTCAGCACCGCCTCCCGAACCGGCGACAACATTCCGATCGGCGTCAGATTCCCCGGGCCGTCGGGCGAAGGTGACCGACCGCTGTCGGGCTCTACCGCCTCGCCGATGCCTTCGGCGAGACCGCTGTCTCCCAGCGACCGGAGCGCGGCGTCGACGTCGTGTTTGCCGATCTCGAGGATGGTGCTCAGTTGATCGGCGGCGATCGGCGTCGCCACGATGCTGAGCGCGGTGAGCAGCGTTCGCTCCCGATCCGACGGATCGTCGTCCACGGTGGCCGCAGCGAAAACCTCGTCCAGTCGCTCCTCGATGGTCCGCTCCTTGATGGTCGTCGTCGCCCACTCCGGCTCGCCGAAGTCGGGGATCGGATCGGCCCCCGAATTCGGATCACGCGGTGCGGGATCACCGTCGACACGCTCGAACAGCGCGACCGACTCCTTGGGCAGAGCGGACAGGAGTGACTCGAGCGCGGCGATGTCTTCCTTCCTGGCCAGTTCATCGACACCGTCGATCACGAGCAGCGCGGGCTCGCTCGAACGGCTCCACCGATCCCCGCCGAGGATCTGACCGATCGAGCGGAGGTTCTGGTTGCGGTCGACCGTCGCTGTGGCCCGGTGGCGGCCGAGTGAGTACATCAGCTCGCCGATGATGTTGTCGACGACGAGCCGCGAGCGTGTGTTGCCGGGGAAGAGGCCGATCCGGCCCGGTGAGATCCAGATGACGTGGTGGAACCGATATGTGACCGGCAGTTTGCGGTAATCCGATGCGACGCGTCGCAGCACGCGAGATCCGGCGACGCCACCTCGCAGGGCCGCGCGCTCCTCCGAGAACGAGAACCGCGTCGGGCCCCCTCGCACGCGCCGCACCTCGTCCTTCACCTTGTCGACCACATCGTCGAAACTGTCGCCGTAGTCGACGGGCACGGGGCGGGCGTTGCCGTCTGCTTCCGCAGAGCGGTCACGTCGACGCGCCTCCACGAGCTCGAGCAGCCGCTCGAGCCGGGGCTCAAGTTCGTTGTGCTCGTCCTCGGCCCGTCGCTCCCCGTCGTCGTCGCCTCTGCGGTCGGTCGAGTAGAAGATCGTCTCGATGCCGAAGGTCTCCTTCAGCCGGGCATAGTCGGCGCGCCGATCGCTGGGGAGGAACGCGTAGTGCCGGGGCGAGCCCTCGGACTTCGAGTGGAACCTCGATCGGCGCAACAGGTCCATCAGGTCGGGGTCGGTCAACGACGTTCCGATGAAGACCACCGTGCTCGTCGCGAAGATCGAGAACATCCGCAGCAACATCGCGTCGTGCAGGTACTGCTTGTCGTACTCGCCCATCGTGAGGGTGAGCGTCTCGTCGTTGAGTCGCCCGTGTAGATGGAGCACGGAACGGCGCTTGTCGGCGAGTGAGCCGAGGAACTCGCTGAACGCCGTGTCGTTCCGACCGTCCCACGAACGGCACCGTTCCCTGCCAACCGGGCGATGCTGGTGATCTTGCGTGAAGACGTGGTCGCACGCGTCTTCCAGGAGGTCGTCGTAGTTGGTCGTGATGAAGTGGTTGAACGGGAGCCGAGCGACCAGGAGTTGAAGTAGATCGAGCGTCGGAGCGGACGGGTCGGCCCGCCGCCCGCGCGTTTCGCAGTCTTCGAACTCCTCCCGCAACACGCGTTGCAGCGCGGTGCCCGACAGATTCCGCGCGTACACCTCGGCGAGCCAGCGCAGGTCGGTCCTGGAGTCCGGCGCCGGCACCTTGCGGTTGGCGAGGCGGGCCTGCTCGTAGAGCGCGGCGACCAGCTTGGGCCACGTCGGATATCCCGACCGCGCGCTGTACCCAGCTCCGATGAAACCGACCGACTGGCCACCGACCATCCGCTCGGCAAGGCTCTCCAGCGCGCTCTCCATTTGCCGTCGCCCCCCAGCGCCGTACATCACGACCGTTCGTCGGTCGACTCGGATACCCAAATCATCCCAGATCGCGTAATGAGCGACCAGGGGGATTAGGTCACAGCGCGGTCGGGCGAGTGCTCGTCGTCACGTTCGCCGCCGCAGGACTGCTCCGCCGGCTCGGCTTCTTGAAGGTCGAGCCCGTGCAGCTGACCGGCCTGCAAACACGCGTCGAGGTCGCGATCGGTGTACGCGAGGAACTGAATGCGCTCGACGTGCTTGGTGCGCGCCGAACGGAGGACCTTGCAGGCTTCGTCGACCAGCAACCCGATGGTCTTGGTGAGGTCGCCCTTCGCTTTGCCGGATCCGAGGATGGGAAACAGCACGGCGACCGGGTTGTCCGGCGTCCACCGTCCCGTGGCGATCTCGTCCTCGATCGCGGCCACGACGACCGTGACGGCTCGCTCGATGCCATCGACGGGTTGGTACTCACGGCCGGGGACGGCGTGTACGGCGGCAACGTGGCAGATCCGCTCGACGCCGCGCTCGCTCAGGCCGCCCGACGTGGTGATCACGACCTCGAGCGGGCCACGGGGCCTTCTCTCACCGATCTCCTTCTCGAGTGCGTCGAACACGACGTCCTCGCCATCGACTCCGCCGAGCCATCGGATCGTCCCCGAGATCGACGAGGAGAAGGTGCGGGCCATCGCGAAGTACGTGTTCTCCGAGTTGACCCAGACATTTGCGTCCGCGTCCTGATCGGCGAGACCGCCGGTGACGATCTCGACGAACCGACCCTCGGGGCCGACGGCGGCGCGATACTTGCGGCCGGGCGGGAGGCGATGCGGTTTGGCCTGCGGAGCGAGGCCGAGCAGGTCGAGCACCGGGCTGTCGGTCCGGCCGTCGAGTCCGGCCTTGATGTCGTCGGCGATGGCCGCGATCAGGCGATCGGGCTCGCCGAAGCCGACCTCGTACTCGATGATCTTCTGGTTGTTGACGTTGAACGGGATCGAGCTGCTCTTCTCGCGGATCAGGACGGTCACTCGGTCGCGGAGCGCGTGGCGCACGCCGAGTTCGTAGAACACGTTCGGATTTGCGAGGCTCAGGTCGACGACCGCGATGTCGGCATTGAGGAGTTGCTCGAACATCTCGCGGTGGATCGAGCCGGCCCCCGGCATCTTGTCCGCCCGGTTGATCGTGATGCGTCGGGTCGCATCCTCGCACGACTCGACGGCGGGCTTGATCAGATGGTCATACACATTGTCGAGATGGTGAACGATGCCCCGAGCATCGACCTTGTCGCCGTAGGGCATGATGACGAAGCACGTCAGTTTCCGCGGTTCAGCCATGGCGCGACAGTAGCCACATCGCTGCGATCAGTGTTTTGGCATCGTTGATCTCGCCTTCTGCCACCGCGTCGCGCAGCTGGTCGCGGGTGAACTCGACGATCTCGATCTCCTCGCCCTCGCTCGCCAGCCCGCCGCCGGCGCCGACCCGCCCGCGCTCGCTGACCTCGACGTGGAAAAGGTGAATTCGCTCGGTCGACCCGCCCGGGGACACGTAGAACGAGGCGATCGGCTCGATCGTGGAGGTCTCGTAGCCGAGCTCCTCCGCGATCTCCCGCCGAATGCTCTCCGCCGGGTCCTCGCCCTCCTCCACGACACCGGCGGCGGTCTCGACCAGGAACCCAGGTCCCGCGGCGAGTGTGGGATATCGAAACTGGCGGACAAGCAGGATCATGCCGTCGTCTCGCCTGGAGACGATGGCGGCCGCCGAATCGCCACGTTCGAGCGCCAGCACGCGCAATTCCCGCCCGCCGACCTCGACGAGCGCCTCGTCGATCTTCAAGAAGTCGTCGAACACCCGCACACGTCGGATGACACGGACATCGTTCGTCTCACCGATGCCGGGATCGTACCAAGCGCACGGGTTCCCGGCGTCGGGCCGCCCGCGCTGTCCGGTTCGAATCGGGATGCCGCGCGGTATCATGGGCGGCCGCCGTCGCGTCGTGCGACGCCACCCCCCCCATACCCCCAGGCGAGGTTCTGCGTGAGATTCAAGAAGGGCGAAACCGTCATCTATCCCCAGCACGGGGCGTGTGTCGTGCAGGGAACCAAGAAGATGGAGTTCTTCGGCGAGAAGCAGGACTACCTGGTCCTCAAGACGGTCATCAACGAGATGACCCTCAAAGTGCCGGTCGACAAGACCGAGGAGGTCGGGGTCAGGCCGCCGGTGTCGGCCGACGAGCTGGAGGATCTCGTATCGGTGCTCGCCAAGCCCGACCCGCGGGTGCCGTCGAACTGGAGCCGCCGTTTCAAGAACCACCAGGAGAAGCTGAAGAGCGGTGACGTCTACCAGGTCGCCGAGGTGGTCAGGAACCTGGCCGCCCGCAACCGTGACGCCTCGCTGTCGGCCGCCGAGCGCACGATGTACGAGCGGGCCCGCGTCAACCTGATCTCGGAGATCTCCCCGGCGCTCAAGGTGTCGGCCGAGGACGCCGAGCTGTACCTCGACGACGCGCTGGCCAAAGGCGTGCTGAAGACCGCCAAGGATCCCGCCGCAAAGAAGTAGCCGGGGCGTGCGGCGCCGAACCCCTCAGGCGAAGTCGCCGACCACCCAGTCGAGGGTGAACCGGACCGTGACCGGCAGGTGGTCGGATCTCCTCGCCCACTCCGGGCCGCCGCCCGGCACCGAGACCGCGACCTGCGTGGCGTCGCCCGGCAGCAGCACGTGGTCGAGCGTCTGCGTCGGGTCGCCGGCCGGGTTGGTCGGCGCGGGGATCGCGTGCTCGACGCCGGGGAGCGCGTAGATGACGCTGCCGTCAGCGTCGTCGTTGAAGTCGCCGGCGACGACGGCGGGCGGCGCGTCGCCGTGCTCGGCGACGATCTCGGCGACCCGCAGCGCCTCGGCCCGCCGTTCGGTGCTCATTGCGCCGGGTGACAGGTGCAGGTTGTAGACGCGGTAGGCGGACGTGTCGGCCCGCCCGACGAGCGCCCATTGGGCGATCCGCCGGCGAAACGTCCAGCTCGACGCGCTGTCGGAGATCTCGGTGTGGCCGGCGGCGTCGAGGGCGTGCGGCGTCATGATCGCCATCCCCTCGGCGAGCCGCCAGAGCAGCGGCGTCCACGGCCAGTGCTTGCGCGCCCAGGTGAACCGCATCCCGAGCCGGCTGGCGAGCCCGGCCGCCTGCGCCCGCCGGATCTCCTGGAGCACGACGACGTCGAGCCCCGCGCCGCGGATCACGTCGGCGACGTCGTCGAGGTCGGGTCGCCCGGCGCCGCGGACGTTCCAGGTCATGACGCTCCACTCGCGGCCCTCGGTTCGCATCTCGGAAGTCTCGCGTCTCCCGTCGCCAGGATGGGGAACGGCGTGCCGTCCACGCTCCTACTCGCGACGTGCGAGGATGGCCCACGATGACAGCGACGACGACGCGAGTTGCCTTCCTCGGGATGGGGGTGATGGGCGCGCCGATGGCCCGTCATCTCGCTCGGGCAGGGCACCCGCTGACCGTGTACAACCGGACCGCGGCGAAGGCGTTGGCCTGGGTGGCGCTGAACGGGCACCGGGCGGCGCCGACCCCGACCGAGGCCGCCGCCGAGGCCGACGTCGTGGCGATGTGCCTCGGCAACGACGACGACGTCCGCGAGGTCGTGCACGGACCGGTCGGCGTGCTCGACTCGATGGCGCCGGGCTCGATCCTGATCGACCACACGACGGCCTCGGCCGGCCTCGCCCGCGAGCTGTCGGGCGCCTGTGCGGAGCGTGGGGTCGGATTCGTCGACGCGCCGGTGTCGGGCGGGCAGGCGGGCGCCGAGAACGGCCAGCTCACCGTGATGTGCGGCGCCGACGACGGAGTGGTGTTCGAGCGGGCCAAGGCGATCATCGACACCTACGCCCGGGCCTGCGTGTGCCTCGGCGGCGCGGGCAGCGGCCAGCTCACCAAGATGGTCAACCAGATCTGCATCGCCGGCCTGCTGCAAGGGCTGGCGGAGGGCGTGGCGTTCGCCCAACGCGCCGGCCTCGACGTGGACGCGGTCGTCGACGTGATCGGGAAGGGCGCCGCCCAGAGCTGGCAGATGGACAATCGGGCCTCGACGATGGCGGCCGGCGAGTACCAGTTCGGGTTCGCCGTCGAGTGGATGCGCAAGGACCTCGGGATCTGTCTGGAGGAGGCGGAGCGCAACGGCGCCCGCCTGCCGGTCGCGGCGCTCGTCGACCAGTTCTACAAGCAGGTGGTCGAGCGCGGCGGCGACCGGTGGGACACGAGCAGCCTCGTCGACCTGTTGCGCCGTCCCTGAGGCGGCCGCCGGGTCATCCGCGGTCGTCGTCGCGCCGCATGTGCTGCCTCGCGAATTCGAACACGCCCTGGTCGTGGGAGAACTCGATCGTGTTGCCGTCGGGGTCCTTGACCATGCAGACGTAACCGATCGGGGGCGGCAGGTCGACCGCCGGCGACTGGAGCCATCCGCCGGCCTCGGCCCGGGCCGCCACCGCGTCGACGTCGGCCCGCGACGCGAGCTCGATCCCGAGGTGGGCGAACGGGCCGATCGCCGACGCCGGACCCGGGTACGGCTCGTGGCCCGGCAGGAACTGGGCGAGCACGAGCAGGAACGGGGCGTCAGGGCTGTCGCCGTGGCCGAGCCACGCGCCGTAGCCCGCGTCGTCCTCCCGCCGTGTGAGCAACTCGAGCGGGGTGTGCTCGGTGTAGAACGCGATGCTGGCGTCCAGATCGCGCACCCGCAGCGCGAGGTGGGTCCACCGGGGAAGGCGACCGGTCAACGTGGCCTCAGGCGACCGCGACGGCCAGCGCGTCGGCGATCTGGTCGATCTGGTCGTCGGTCGTGACGAGCGGTGGGCAGAACGTGAGCGCGTCGGCCCCGATCGCCCGGGTGATGACGCCGTGCTCGAGCATCGCGATGCGAATCGTGTTGGCGTCCTGGTCCGGGCGCAGGCCGGCGGCGAACATCGCGCCCTCGCCGCGCACATGGTCGATGCCGCCGTCCTGGGCGATGGCGACGAGCCCCTTCTCCAGCCGCGAGCCCATCGCGACCGCCCGGTCGAGCAGGTCCTCGCGCTCGATGATGGCGATGTTCTCCAGCGCCGCGACGCACGCGGCCGGGTGGCCGGAGTAGGTGTATCCGGTGCGCAGGATGAAGTCCGGGTCCGATTCGAGCGCGTCGCGGACCGCGCCGCCGACGATCACGCCACCGAGCGGCTGGTAGCCCGACGTCACCGCCTTGGCGAATGTGGTCAGGTCCGGCGTGACGCCGTAGTGCTCGGCGGCGAACCAGTGTCCGGTGCGCCCGAACCCGGTGATCACCTCGTCGAAGATCAGCAGCGCGCCGTGCTGGTCGCACAGGCGGCGGGTCGCCTCGAGATAGCCGGGCGGTGGCGGGTAGACGCCGCCGGCGCCTTGCATCGGCTCGGTGAGGACCGCCGCGATCTCACCGGAGCGGTCGCTCATCAGCCGGCTGAGACCCTCGATGTCGTCGCTCGGCACCTGGACGACCTCGGCGAGGAGCTCGCCGTACCCGACCTTGTTCAGCGGTAGACCCTGCGCGCTCGTGCCCCCGTAGTTCGTGCCGTGGTACCCGCGCTCGCGGGAGATGATCAGCGTCCGCTCCGGACTGCCGGCCTGGACGTGGGCGAGGCGGGCGAGCTTCATCGCCGTGTCGACGGCCTCGGAACCGGAGCTGGTCAGGAAGACCCGGGCGTCGGCGATCGTGCTCAGGCCGGCGATCCGCTCGGCGATCGCGTCGGCCTGCGGGTTGGTGAACGGGTCGAAGCAGTGGAACTCGCCCAGTGTGCGGAGCTGCTCGGCGATGACGTCGGCCATGTCGTGGCGGCCGTGGCCGATGTTGCAGTACCAGAGGCTCGCCATGGCGTCGATGAGCTCGCGACCGTCGTCGGTCCAGACCAGCGCGCCCTCCCCTCGGACGATCGAGTGGAAATGCTCGGCGGTCGGCTTGGCGAACGGATGGAGGAAGGCACCTGGCATGTCCGCATTCTGGCCCAGATCGGCTCGAAAAGTGATCAAGACGATAACGTCGCCGCTCATGCGCAAGCCGGACGTCACCATCCCCGACGAGCAACCGCCCGCCGAGCTCGTCATCGAGGACCTCGAGGTCGGAAACGGCGACGAGGCGGTCGCCGGCCAGGACGTGTCGGTGCACTACGTCGGCGTCGCCTGGTCGAGCGGAGCGCAGTTCGACGCGTCGTGGGATCGCGCCGCGCCGTTCGGGTTCGGCCTCGGTGGCGGCCAGGTCATCAAGGGCTGGGACGACGGCGTGCAGGGCATGAAGGTCGGCGGCCGGCGCCGGCTGACGATCCCGCCGCACCTCGGCTACGGCTCGCGCGGCGCCGGCGGGGCGATCGGCCCGAACGAGACGCTCGTCTTCGTCGTCGACCTGTTGTCGGTCGGCTGAGCACGGCGTCCCCGGTGACGCCGACCACCACCCGGTTCGCGGTCGGCGACGGCGTGGAGCTGGCGGCCGACGTCGCCGGCGACCCCGGCGACCCGGCCGTGTTGCTGTTCCACGGCGGCGGCCAGACCCGGCACTCGTGGGGCGGGGCGCTGCTCGACCTGGCAGACCGCGGGTTCCATGTCGCCACGGTCGACCTTCGCGGGCATGGCGACAGCGACTGGTCGCCCGGCGGCGACTACGGGCCCGACGTGTTCAGCTCGGACGTCATCGCCGTCGCCAGGCGGTTCGACCGGCCGGCGCTGGTCGGCGCCTCGCTCGGCGGGCTGTCGTCGCTGCGGGCGATCGCCCGGACGGCCGACGACCCGATCGCCGGCGGGCTCGTCCTCGTCGACGTCGCGCCGAGTGTCGAGATGTCCGGCGTGAACCGCATCCGCGAGTTCATGAGGCGGCACATCGACGACGGGTTCGCCTCGCTGGACGATGTGGCCGACGCCGTCCAGGCGTACAACCCGCACCGACCGCGGCCGGCGAACCTCGACGGGCTGCGCAAGAACGTCCGGCTGGGCGACGACGGTCGCTGGTACTGGCACTGGGATCCGGCGTTCATGTCGGGTCCGAACAGGTACTCCGACGAGACGCGGGCGCTCGAGGAGTCACTGCGGCGCGCGGATCTGATCGAAGCGGCGGCGTCGCTCACGATCCCGACGCTGCTCGTGCGGGGGCGGCAGAGCGACCTGCTGTCGGCCGAGGGCGCGCGGCAGTTCCTGGAGATGGTGCCGCACGCCGAGTTCGCCGACGTCGCCGGCGCCGGTCACATGGTCGCCGGCGACCGGAACGACGCGTTCAACGAGGCGGTCGTCGGCTTCCTCGCCCGCCTGCGCTGACCCGCCGCGGCCCGGCGCCGTCGAGCGCGGCCACCCGGCCGAGCAGCGCGTACAGCGCGTCGAGCTCGGGCCCGCCGAGCGATTGCTCGATCCGCGCGTATTGGGCCTCGCTCTCGGGGGCGATCGAGGCTACGAGCGCCCGCCCGGCGCCGGTGATCTGGATCTCGGCCCGGCGGGCGTCGTCGCCGCCGGTCCGCCGTTCGACGAGGCCGCGTCCGCCGAGCGTGGCCAACATGCGCGACAGGCTCGGGCCGAGGAGGTAGGTCTCCTCGGCGAGCGCCCCGACCGACTGCGGCTCGTCGGCGTCGGCGAGGGCGCGCAGGACGCGCCACTGCTGTTCGGTCAGCCCGTGCTCCTTGAGGATCGGCCGGAAGCGCCGCATCACCGTCTCGCGGGCGCGCAGCAGCGCCATCGGCAGCGAGCGCTCGAACCCGCGCATCCCCAGCGCTCCCCGCGCGGTGTCCGCCGCGTCACTCATCGCGGACGCCGTTGCGCAACGTGCCGATCTCGGGCGCCGACACCTCGACCACGTCGCCCGGAACGAGGTACCGGGGCGGATCGAAGCGGGCGCCGGCCCCGGTCGGCGTGCCGGTGAAGATGATGTCGCCTGAGGAGAGTGTGCAGAACGTCGACAGGTACTCGATCTGGTACGCGATCGGATAGGCCATCGTCGCCGTGGTGTCGTCCTGGCGCAGCTCGCCGTTGACCCGCGTCGTCAGACGGAGCCGCTCGACGTCGGCGATCTCGTCCATCGTCACCATCCACGGGCCGATCGCCCCGGACGAGTCCCAGTTCTTCCCCTGCGTGACGTTGAACTTGGCGTGGCGCACCCAGTCGCGGATCGTCCCCTCGTTGCCGAGCGTGAGCCCGGCGAGGTGGTCGAGGGCGGCGGCGCGCTGGATGCGGCGGCCGCCGGCGCCGATGACGGCGACGATCTCGCCCTCGTAGTCGAGCTGGTCGCTCTCGGGCGGCCGGACGAGATCCTGCCCGTGAGCGACGAGCGAGCTGGGGAAGCGGACGAAGACGCTCGGCTTGTCGGGCGCGTCCTGGCCGTCGCGGTACTCCGCGTTGCGGCCGCCGTAGTTGACGCCGATGCAGAAGATCTTCCCCGGGCGGGGGATCGTCGGCTCGTACTCGATGTCGTCGATCGCGGTGTCGGCCGTCAAGCGGGACGCGATCGCGCGGGCCTCGGCCAGGCGGCCTTCGGCGAGCAGGTGGCTGAGGTCGGTCACGCCCGCCATCCGCCGGCCGAGGTCGATGACCCCGCCCTGATCGTCGAGCGCGCCGAACGACCGAGCGCCGGCGTGGGAGTAGGACAGGAACTTCATCTTGCGTCAATACATAACATGTTAGATAATGCAGCGCAATGCCGCATGTGACGATCGAGTACTCCGCCAACGTGGCCGACGTGACCGACATCGACGGCCTGGTCGGCGCGTTGCACGACGCCGCGCTGGCGACGGGCGTGGCCCCGCTCGACGCGCTGCGGACGCGGGCCGTGGCGCGGGAGCACTACGCAGTCGGCGATCGCCACCCCGACAACATGTTCGTGGCGGTGACGGCGCGCCTCGCCGTCGGGCGTACCGCCGAGCAGCGCCAGACCCTGCTCGACGCGCTGCTGGCGGCCCTCGACGCGCGGCTCGGGCCGGCGCAGGACACGATGATGCTCAGCGTCGAGTGTCAAGAGATCGAGCCGGCGATGCGGATCAACAAGAACAACCTGCGGCCCGCGATCGCCGCCCGAGCGGGGGGCTGAGATGGCGACGACCAAGAGCTTCGGCGAGTTGTCGGCGATCGGCGCCGCGGCGGTCGAGCGCTTCGCCGCCGCGCCGCTTCCGCACCTGATCGACGGCCGGCCGGCGGCCAGCGTGAGCGGCGAGACGTTCGACAACCACTCGCCGGTCGACGGGACGCTGCTCGGTCGGGTGGCGGCGGGCGGCGCCGCCGATGTCGACGCCGCGGCGACGGCCGCGGCCGGCGCGTTCGCCGACTGGTCCGCCCGTCCCGGACGGGAGCGCAAGCGGATCCTGAACGACGTCGCCGCGCTGATCGAGGCGCGGGCCGACGAGATCGCCGCCGTCGAGTGTCTCGACACCGGCCAGACCATTCGCTTCATGAGCGCCGCCGCCGTCCGCGGCGCCGAGAACTTCCGGTTCTTCGCCGACCACGCGCCCTCGGCCCACGACGGCCGCTCGATGCCCGACGAGCACCACGTCAACTACTCGACGCGCCGCGCGCTCGGGCCGGTCGGGGTGATCACGCCGTGGAACACGCCGTTCATGCTGTCGACGTGGAAGATCGCCCCGGCGCTGGCGGCGGGCTGCACCGTGGTGCACAAGCCGGCCGAGTGGAGCCCGTGCACGGCGGCGCTGCTGTCGGAGATCGCGCTGGAGGCCGGGCTGCCGCCGGGCGTGCTGAACACCGTGCACGGGTTGGGGGAGACCGCCGGCAAGGCGCTCACCGAACACCCCGCGGTCAAGGCGATCGCCTTCGTCGGCGAGTCGGCGACCGGGTCGGCGATCCAGGCGCAGAGCGCGCCGACGCTCAAGCGGCTGCACTTCGAGCTCGGCGGCAAGAACCCGGTGCTCGTGTTCGACGACGCCGACCTCGACCGGGCGCTCGACGCGGTGGTGTTCATGATCTACAGCCTCAACGGTGAGCGCTGCACGTCGTCGAGCCGGCTGCTCGTCCAGCGGTCGATCCACGACGGGTTCGTGGCGCGGCTGACCGAGCGGGTGCGGGCGCTGCGCGTCGGGCACCCGCTCGACCCGGCCACCGAGATCGGCCCGCTGATCCATCCCCGCCACTGCGCGAAGGTGCGCGGCTACCGGGCGACGGCCGAGGCGGAGGGGGCGACGGTCGTCGTCGGCGGGGGAGCGCCGGCCGACCCGGACGGCTACTACGTCGACCCGATGCTGTTCACCGGGGCGACCAACTCGATGCGCGTCGCCCAGGAGGAGATCTTCGGCCCCGTGCTGACCGTGATCCCGTTCGACGACGAGGCGGATGCGGTCTCGATCGCCAACGACATCGAGTACGGCCTTGCCGGGTACCTGTGGACGGGCGACACCGGCCGTGCGCACCGCGTCGCCCGCGATCTCGACGCCGGGATGATCTGGGTCAACAGCCAGAACGTCCGCCACCTCCCGACGCCGTTCGGCGGGACGAAGCGCAGCGGCATCGGGCGCGACGGCGGCCCCGAGTACTCGTTCGAGTTCTACATGGAGACCAAGAACGTCGCCGTCGCCTACGACACGCACCCGATCGCCACGCTCGGCCGGGTCGACCGATGACGACGCTGTCGGCCGGGCAGATCGCCGACATCGCCGCGGCGCACGAGGAGGCGCGGCGGACGGCGGCGGCGATCGACCCGCCGACCCGCGCCCATCCCGACATGACCCTGGAGGACGCGTACGCCGTCCAGGGGGCGTGGATCGAGCTCCAGGTGGCGAACGGCGCCGGCGTGCGCGGCCACAAGATCGGGTTGACCAGCCGGGCGATGCAGCAGGCGATGAAGATCGACGAGCCCGACTTCGGCGCGCTGCTCGACGACATGTTCATCGAGTCCGGCGCCACGATCCGCGCCGCCGACCACCTCGACCCGAAGCTCGAGGCCGAGTTCGCGTTCGTGCTCGGAGCGCCGCTCGACCGCCCCGACCTGACCGCCGCCGACGTCTACGCGGCGACCGACCACGTCGTGCCGGCGCTCGAACTGATCGACGCCCGCTCGCACCGCGTGCACCCGGACGACGGCCGGACGCGCACCGTCATCGACACGATCTCGGACAACGCCGCCGCCGCCGGCGTCGTGCTCGGGTCGGAGCTGGTGTCCCCCGCGGAGGCGGCGCACGGCGCGCTGCGCTGGGCGGGGGCGATCTGCAAGCGCAACGGCGTGGTCGAGGAGACCGGGCTGGGCGCCGGCGTGCTCGACGACCCGGTGACCGGCGTCGTGTGGCTGGCCAACCGGCTGCACGGTCTCGGGATCGCCCTCGCGGCGGGCGAGACGATCCTCGCCGGTTCGTTCACCCGCCCGGTCGACTGCCGGGCCGGTGACGAGTTCCACGTCGACTTCGGCCCGCTCGGCGTGATCGAGCTGGCCGTCTCCTGAGCGCGGCGCCGGTCCTCCTGGTGACGCGGCCCGCCGCACCGTCTACGGTGGGACCGTGACTGACGAGGCTCGCCCCTACGGCGGCGGTTCGGACAACCCGGCGTTGAAACGGGTCCGCACCCGTCACTTCCAGCGGGCCAAGGAGCAGGGGATCAAGATCACCGGGCTCACGAGCTACGACTTCCTCTCGGCGGCGATCTTCGACGAGGCCGGGATCGACTTCCTGCTCGTCGGCGACTCGGCGGGCAACACGGTCTTCGGCTACGACACGACGATCCCGGTGACGGTCGACGAGCTGATCCCGCTGACGGCGGCGGTCGTGCGCGGCGCCAGCCGGGCGCTGGTCATCGCCGACATGCCGTTCGGGTCGTACGAGAACAGTCCGGACGAGGCGCTGCACACGGCGATCCGCTTCATGAAGGAGACCGGCTGTCACGCCGTCAAGCTCGAAGGCGGCTACCGCAGCTCGAAGCAGATCAAGCGCGTGGTGCGGGCGGGTATCCCGGTGATGGCCCACATCGGGTTCACGCCGCAGAGCGAGCACGGCCTGGGCGGCCACATCATCCAGGGGCGGGGCGAGGAAGCCGAGCAGTTGCTCGCCGACGCCCACGCCGTCGAGGAGGCCGGCGCCTTCGCCGTCGTGTTGGAGATGGTGCCGTCGGCGATCGCCGGCCAGGTGACCGAGGAGCTGTCGATCCCGACGATCTCGGTCGGCGCCGGGCCGCACTGCGACGGTCAGCTGCTGGTCTGGTCGGACTGGGCCGGGTTCACGCAGGGCCGGATCCCGCGGTTCGTCAAGCAGTACGCAGAGATCGGCAAGACGCTCCAGGCCGCCGCCGAGGCGTTCCGCCGTGACGTCGAGTCCGGCGTGTACCCGGCGCCCGAGCACGAGTACGGCGAGTAGACCAGGCGCTTCCGGTTCGAGCCGATGGCGGCGCGCCCCGTTGGTCGGTCAGGGCTCCCCGACGGTGATGAAGGCGAACTGGCCCCTCGACTGGTGGTCGTCGATGTCGCAGATCAACTTGTAGTCGCCGGCTGTCGCGAACTCGACGGTGACCTCGTCGCTTCCGCCGGGCGGGATCCGCGTCGTGCGGCCCAGGAGGGTGCCGCCGTCGTCGAGCACCTGCATCTCGTGGTCGAGCTGCCCGACGTTGGAGACAGCGAATCGAATCGTGTCGCCACCGACGATGCCGGTCGGATCGCCGGCGAATCGGTACTCGGTCGCCGTGATCTCGACCGTCTTCGCGGGCCGTTCGGGTTCGGCTGCGGAAGGGCCGTCATCCCCGCACGCGGCGAGGAGCAGCGCCATCGACGAGACCAGGATCGCGATCCGGCGCGGCGTCGTCACCGGCTGCTCCCGGTGACGCGCCCTCCAGCCCGTCGCGCGCGTCGCTCCACCATCAACCGGAGGCTACCGGTGATGAGCGGCCCGAGTGGACGGCTTCGCCGAGCTGGCGGGAGGCGCGTCGCACCGTCCGCTGATCGATCACTGCGTGAGACGAGGCCGACCGGGTGGCGCGGTCCGGTCATCTGGGCGATGCTGGTCACATGTTGCGACGGCTCGTCCATCTCGTTGTCGGCCTGACGTTCCTCCTCGGCGTGCTCGTCGGGGTCGTCCTCGGCGGGATGCGGTCGAAGTCGCCGCCGGTCCTGAACGCGGTCCGCCGGTTCAACCGCAGCGTGTCGAATCCGCGGCAGATGGCCACGGCCGGATCGCCGGGTGCGTATGCGTCGGTGATCCGACACGTCGGCCGCACGTCGGGGCGAGAGTACGAGACGCCGATCGGGGCGGTGGCGACCGAGGACGGCTTCGTCGTTGCGCTGCCGTACGGGGCGAGCGCTGACTGGCTGAAGAACCTGCTCGAGAGCGGGTCGGCGATGATTGTCAACGAGGGGAACACCTACCGGGTCGACCAGCCCGAGGTGGTGACGATGGCCGAGGCGATCGACGACTTCCCGCCCAACGAGCGGCGCATGCTGCGGGTGTTCGGTGTCGACCAGAGCCTCCGGGTGCGGCGAAGCGAGCTGCAGGACGCCTGAGCGCGGTCGGTGTCGCTGCTCGTCGTTCACAGCCCGCTGGTCGGCCCGTCGTCGTGGCGACCGTTGCAGGAGACGGCGTGCGAACGAGGTTTCGATGTGGCCAGGCCAGATCTCACCGGAGTCGTCGATGCTCCGTCGCCACAGTGGCGGGGCTTCGTCGACGAGGCGGTGCAGGCCGGAGAGGGCCGTTCCGATCTTGTCGTGGTCGGTCACTCGGGTGCGGGCGCGATGCTGCCGCTGATCGCGGAGCGGGTCGGCGCTCGGCTGCGCGCGGTGATCTTCGTGGATGCCGTCGTGCCTCCCCCGGAGGGTGCGCACACGACGTCGGAACAGTTCCTGGCGTTCCTGGACGAGAAGTCCGCACGTGGCCGTTTGCCGAAGTGGCTCGATTGGTGGCCGCGGGAAGTGGTGAATCGGCTGGTGCCCGAGGCAGCGGACCGGGACGAACTGTCGGCGGACATGCCGCGTCTGCCGAGGTCGTTCTTCGACGACGCCGTCCCCGTTCCGCCCGACTGGTCGACCGGTCCGTGTGCCTATCTCAAGCTCAGCGCGGCCTACGACACAGAGTTCGCCGACGCCGGGCGCCTGGGATGGCCGCGATCGTCCATCGACGGAACGCACCTCAGCATCTACACCGACCCGGCGGCCGTGCTCGACGCCATCGAGGATCTCGCGAACCGGACGGCCGCGCGACCTTGACGAGAGCCTTCATCGCGTTCGCGTCGAGGGTCGGTAGATCGTTTGGTCGTGGCTGAAGTGGGCGGCGACGATGTCGAGGTTGCGCAGCCGGGCGAGCGATTGGACACCCGCCGCGAGGTCGTCGAAGTCAGCCGGGTCGATCTCGCCGGTGACGAACTCGGCACAGGTGTAACAACACTGACCGGCGACGAGCTGGGATACGCCGTCGCGATCGGTGACCAGGACGGCCTGGTGACCGGGCGTGTGCCCAGGTGCTGCGAGGATCCGAACGCCGGGTGCGATCTCCTCGTCGCCGTCGATGACCCGCCGCCGGCCCAGCTCGATGTGGGCCCACTCGGGGATGGTGAAACGGGGAGCCTGCGCTGCGACGAGTTCGGCTGACTGAACAAAGACCGGAACCGAGGGCAGCAACCGGTTCTGGCCGCAGTGATCGAAATGTAGGTGGGTGTTCACGATCGCGGTGATGTCGCGTTCGTCGACCTCGGCGGCGTGGAGCGCCTCGACAATCGACACCACCGTCGGCTGATACAGCTCCTCGATCAGCGGGTGACCGTCGCCGACACCGGTGTCGACCAGGACCAGACCGTCGGGATGACGGATCACGAACCCGCGGATCAGACACGTGACGTCGTCGTGTCGGGGATGCCAGTCGGGCAGTTGCAGCACACCGAGCTCGAGGGCCTCAACGACCGGCTTCACCCGCTCCACGCTCACGCGCCATGATCCCCGGATCGCTTCCCGGGGACACCGACCGTCTCGAGGGCGCCCACGCCAATACTCATCGCCTGGTCACCGTAGGCGATCCCTCCACCGAACCGCTGCCGGGTTGCCGGCGCTGATGAGAAGCGTCTCTCTAGAGGTTCGCTCGGAGGAACACGTCGGCGGTCTCCCCGAGGCCGATTCCCAGCGACTCGAGCGTGCCTTCGCGCAAGGTCACCTGCCAATGGCCGTTGGCTGCTTCGACGACACCGCTGACCTGCTGTCGGGCGACCTTGGCGCGCACGGCTGGGTGGGCCTCGAAGACTTCGGCCGCATAGCGTGGGATCGTCACGGCGAGGGAGGTGGTCGGCCGGATCACCACGCAGCGCAACGGCACCACGACGATCTCGAGTGGTCGGCCGAGGAGCGGGGCGACGTGGGCCGTGGGCTCGAGCGTGTCACGGTCACCGCGGCGCAGTGAGACGCACAGCCACGCACGGACGTCGTCGTCGAGGTCCTCCGGCTCGGCGATTCGGAGTCCGTGGGCGAAGCTCGTCGGCCCGTAGCACTCGAGCGTCCGGACGCGGGGATCGTCGATCGGTTCGGGTGCGATGAACGAGACGTCGATCCAGCGGCGGGCGAGCCGAACTGTGGCGAACGTCATCGTGCTGATGAACGCGATCCGCGTCTTCTGAGGGTGGACGCGGAAGTCACCACAAGCCGCCGTCGCGGCCTCGAACTGTCGATACAGACCGACCGCGTGGTCGGTGGCCGCGGCGAGGCTGGCGTCCAGTGTCAGCTCGACGCAGGAATGCCACTGGTGGTTGTTGACGAAGGTTCTCGCGCACTGCGGACAGGTCCACACGTGACCAGTATCGACGCCGCCAGCGCCCGATCACAGAATTCACGCGGCGGCCACCGGTGTTGACGCGGAGTTGAAGGTCCCGGTATCCCCACTCGATTCGCATACCCATACGCCCATCCGTTGTCCATCACGGAGCGGACGGGATGCACGAATCCGGCCGCCCACTGGGCATCCAAGCCCAAACCGAATGGCTGGTGGGTGTCGGCGAAAATCGCACCAGAAAGCTCTGCGATATCTCTTTCGGTCGCGATTTGCGGGGCGCACCGCGACCTCTGTATGGTCCTGCGTCCCGAAAGGTTACGGATGACTCCCACCGCCCACGAGCCCAACCGTAGTCGCGTCCGGCGCGCGGCTCTCGCCATGCGTCGAGACCTCGGCGACAGCGCTGATTTGGCGTCAAGCGACGCGCTCGATCGGTTCGGGTTCGCGGTCGTGCGCGACGTTCTTCCCGATCCCGCGGCACTTCGAAGCGAAGTGAGCATATTGCTCGAGGAGAACGACGGGCGCGAGCTTCCTGCGTCTGTGGCCTTGTCGAGTCGCGCCGTGTCGATGGCGCTCGCCGGTCCGGCGATGCGCTGGGTATACGCCGAGTTGTTCGGCAACACGCCGGTGCTCTTTCCGAACGTTTCGATCCGCCGCAACGTCACCACGCCGTGGCACGTCGACCGCGCCTTCGTCGGCAACGGCGCCTACCTTCGCGACCCGTCGTTCCGGGCGTATCAGTTCGGGGTCTACCTCAACGGGTCGACGCCGTTCGGTCTCGAGGTGCGCCCCGGGTCGCACCGGATCCTGCAGCGGTGCCCATTCTCCAACCGCGCCCTGATCGACGCGTACTCCTACACCTCCTCGCTGGGGTACCGCCCGCACGTCATCGACGACGTCGGTCCGGCGGACGTGATCGTGTGGGACGGCAGGGTGTTCCACCGCGGTTCGCGTCCGCCAGGCGACCACGAGGCCGACGAGAAAGTCGCCATCTACTGGAGCGTTTCGATGACGCACTCAGAACACGAGGAGGCGTTTATCCGCCACCTCGCGCGACGGGGTCGCCGGACCCGGCGTTCTCTCACCAGCCCCCATGCGAGTGCCGATCGCTACACCGAAGCCGTCTCTCTCGACATGCGCAGCGCGCTCCATCCGGACGCCGCGGTTGCGATCGATCGTGACGAGGCCCCAACCCTTCGACTCCTGGAGCGTCAAGATGAATCAAGATGACAGGGTCCAGTACCTCCGGTTCGGCGAGGGTGTCCCGCCTGTTCGGGGGCACTATTCGCATCTCGTGTGGCTCCCGAACGGCTTGTTCTACGTTGCCGGTCAGAAGGCTTGGGACCCGAACACCGGAGAGCTGGTCCCCGGGACGATCGAAGAGCAGACGCATCTCATCTTCGACAATTTGATCGCCGTTCTGAGCGCCGCCCGGCTCGGTCTCGCCGACGTCACCCGCATCTCGTGCCATCTGGCGGAGATTGAGATGTACGACGCGTTCAACGATGTCTATTCGGAACGGCTCGGCGCGGCACTACCGGCGCGGACGGTGCTGGGCGGCTACCAGCTGCGCGATGGGGCACTCATCGAACTCGTGGTAGAGGGCTTCGCACGGCGCCCCGATCGAACAACCGACGGTTCGTGAATTGAGGCGACGTGATGACCGAAGTGGACTTTGTCATACCTACGTTCAACCACGCTGATTATCTCGCCGAAACGTTGCAGTCGGTCGCCGCGCTCGCGGCGCGGCATGCCGCTGACGTCATCGTCCGCACAACCGTCGTCGATGACGGATCCACCGACGGCACTCGGCGAATACTCGACGAGGTCGGTGCAGCGACGCGGGTGATCAGGCACGCAGTGAACCGCGGAAAGCTTGCGGCCCTCAACACCGCGGCCGCGCATCTCGACGGTGACTTCGTGGTCGTGCTCGATTCCGACGACCGTGTTCGCTTGGAGTTCCTCTCCGTCCTGTTGGACGCGATCGATGTGACGGGCGCCGATTTCGCCTACTCGGGATGCTTCCTGATCGACGCCGAAGGCGAGCGCGTCGGTCGCGGTCGCTCGCTCGACTTCCGCGACGGCCTGATCGAGACGCACAGCTTCATCCCGGACTGTGCCCTGACGCGGCGGGCATGCTTCATGTCCGTGCTGCCGCTGGACGAGTCGGTGCGGACGCTGCCGAAGCACTTCCGATGGAAGCAGGTCTGCGGGCTCGGCAATCGCGGTCACTACGTCGACCAACCATTGTTCGACTACCGAATGCATGACGCGAACATGTCCGACATCGGTTCGCTGATCCAGCGTGACCTCGCCGAGGGGCGGACGGATCACGCGCTGCTCTCGGGCTACTGGGCCGTGCGCCAGGAAGCAATCCAATGACCGAGCTGTCCGAGTGCGCGCGACCGTCGCTTGTCGGCCGTCGCATACTCGTCACCGGCGCGGCCGGCGGGGGGATCGGATCGGCGCTCGTCACGACGTTCGCCGCTGCGGGCGCCGTGGTGTACGCGAACGGCCGCGCGACATCCGGCCTCGAGGAGTTCGTCGAGGACCTCGGCGCCGGTCCCGAGGTCGTTCCGATGTGCTTCGATGTCGCCGACGACGAACAGGTGGTGGCAGCCCTCGGAGACGGCGCCCTGGGCATCGACACGGTCGTCTGCAATGCAGCTCCGTCCTTTCGGCGGTGCTCGATCGACGAATACCCCGCCGCACAGTGGGCATCGGAGTTGGGGACGATCCTCACCGGCTCGTTCAATGTGATCAGAGCGACCGCGGGGTCGATGATGCGGGAAGGGTTCGGGCGAATCGTGCTCGTGTCGTCATCAGCGGCGGATCGCGGCACGTGGGGGCGCGGTGTCGGGTACGCCGCCGCGAAGGCGGGCCTCCACGGGCTTGCCCGCCAGCTCGGGTTGGAGCTCGGCCCGCATGGAGTCACGGTCAACTGCGTCGCGCCGTCGCAGATCGACACGCCGCGTGTGCGACGCGGAGGGCGGCGCACCGAGGCGTCGCTCGCCGCGTATGCCCGCGATGCGGTGCCGGTCGGCAGGGTCGGGCGACCCGATGACGTGGTGTCGGCGGTCCGCTTCCTGATCGATCGAGGCTCGTCGTACATCACGGGGCAGATCGTCCACGTCGACGGTGGCTCGGCGCTGGCCTCGCGGCGGACCGAGGAGGTCGAGCCGGACGGCAACAGCCTGCTCCCCCCGACGGTGCGAGGCGCAGTCCGATGACCGCGACGAGTCTGCTGGTGACCTGCGTCAACCGTCCACCCGGCTACAGCATCGCGCTGGCCGCCGTCGACGCCGGTGCGTACGACAAGGTGTACGGAGCCAGCGCCTCGGGGTCATCACGGCTGATGTCGTATTCGACGAGGCTGGCGAGCGTCGAGCACCTGCCACTTCCTCGAGTGCAGGCGTCCGACGTCCCGTCCGAGGCCGAGCGCGCGTACGTCGAGGCGCTCGTGGACCTCTGTGAGCGGCTCGGTATCGGCGACGTGTGGCCGTGCAACGACGAGGAGATCTTCCTCCTCTCCAAGCATCGCGAGCACCTGATGGGGATCGGGATCCGCGTGCTGGTCAACGAGTGGCGCGTCACGGAAACAGCGATGGACAAGCTGGCCGTCAATCGCGTCGCGCACGCGGTCGGGTTCCCCGCACCGGCGGCGGTCCCGGTCGCCGCCGATGGCGTCCCGGTCTGTCTGCCGCTTCCGCTGATCGTGAAAGCCAGCCGGTCGACGTCGTCGGCGGGTGTGCGCAAGGTCGCGACGCGGGCCGAGTTGGACGCCGCGGTGCTCGAACTGCGCGGGTCGTACGACGAGGTGTTCGTCGAGGAGTACATCAGCGGGGACGAGGAGATCTCGATCAACCTCCTGGTCGACGAACAGGGCGACGCGCTGTGCTGTTTCGGGCTTCGCAAGTTCCGTTACATCCACCCGTCGTGGTCCACCTCGGCCCAGATCGTCGACATCGCCCCGGCGATCCGCACGTCGGCGTGTGAGCTGGTGAGGGAGCTCGGTCTCACCGGCTTCGTCGTCATCCAGACCAAGGTCGACCGGTCATCTGGCGAGCTCAAGCTCGTCGAGCTCAACACACGCTTCGGCAACATCACCCGTGTGCTGTTGCGGATGGTCCCCGGCCTCGGTGAAGCGGCGGTGACGCGGCGCGCCGGCCGAATGGAGCCGCCAACGCCGGTCGTCGGCCGCTGCGGCGTGTCGCTGGTCGACGATCTCCTGGCCTTCGTCCTGTACCTGTGGCATCGGCTGACGTTCACGTCCAGCGACGACAACCGTCCGCCGAGTGTCCTCGAGATGCTCAAGTCCTACGTCTACGTGTACCGGCGGCGCCCCGCGATCGACGACTACACGCGCATGATGCTCTTCGACCCGCTCTTCGTCCTCGGCTTTTCGATGGCCGTCGTGCGCAACGAGTCCCGACTGCCGTCGGCCTGGAAGCAACTCTTGCCGTGGGGAGGTGCGAGGACCGGTGATCACCGTCGCCACGAGCACGATCCGCGCTGAACTCCCGTCGCAGTGCGTCGTCGCGTCGATCCGCGCTCACGTCCTGGCGCGCGCCGCCGCACGCGGAATGCGAGTCGGGCTGCTCGCCGAGGCGGCGACAGGGCAGATCGTCGCGACCTCCGGTGAGGCGCGGGTCGATGACGAGTGGTTCGTCGGCTCACGGGTGTATCACACGGTCACCGCGGTCGGCGCGTCCGACAGCGAGCTGACGTGCGCGTATGACGGGCGCTCGGGCGAGCTCCGCGCGCTGGCGATCGGGACCGATCTGGGCGAGATGAGGAACGGCGCGCTCGGCGCGCTGTTCGCCGGCGCGACGCTCGGCCGGCAGGCAGGGCTCACGTTGGCCGTGCTCGGAGCGGGCCGGCAGGCCCTGGCCCAGTGTGAGTACCTCCTCGCGTTGCCCGGAGTCTTCGCCGAGGCGCGCGTGAGCTGCCCGAGCACGGCGAGCTTCCACCGCCTCACCGGCCGGCTCGAGCACCGGCTCGCCGACGGTTGCCGATTCGTCGCATCTCCCGAGGAAGCCGTCCGCGGGGCCGATGTCGTCGTCACCGCGACGTCGAGCGCTCGTCCCGTCCTCGACGTCGGCTGGCTCCGGCCGGGCGTGTCGGTCATCCACGTGGGCGAGAAGAAGCGGGGAAGGTGTGAGGTCCCGCACGACCTCTACGAGATCTCCGACCCCATCGTCACCGACTGCCCCGTGCAGTTCGAGCGGGATCTCGGCAGCTTCACGTACCCGTTCGAGCGCGCGCCGAGGGGGCTCGCCGACGTCATGGAGGGGGACGTCCTGCCGGAAGGCACGACGGGTAGCCGGCCGCGGTTGTTCGTCTCCAACTGCCTTCCCGGCGGGGAGATCGCGATCCTCGCGCGATGGCTGCGGGCGTCGCGCGCTCCCGCCCGAACACCACAGAAGAACCAATAGGAGGAAGAACCATGGCCGTACCAGGGCTTCATCGTCACCCGAACCAGGGCATCGTGCACACGGTGATCGAACGCGTCGACAGCTTGACCGTGAAGAAATACAGCGACGTGTACTCGGCATTCGTGGTCGACCACTTCGGCAAGCACCCGGCGATGGAGGTCGGCATCAAACCCGTGGCGCCCGGGATGAAGATCTGCGGACCCGCGGTCACGGCGCTCGGCGCCGACCTCTCCGTACGACGGATGGCGATCGACCTGATGGAACCGGGCGACGTGCTCATCGTTGCCGCGGGCAACCCGTCCAATCGGTCCTGCTTCGGCGACGGAACCGCACTCCGGATGTCGACCAAGTCCCTGGGCGGCGCCGTGATCGACGGGCTCACGCGCGACGTCGACGGGATCGCGGAGCTCGGCTTCCCGACGTTCTGTCGCGGCGCGACGCAGCGGAACTACCACTACCCGTCCGACGGCGAGCACGGCGCGGTCAACGTTCCCGTCGTGTGTGGGGGCGTGCTCGTGAACCCCGGTGACCTCGTGATCGGCGACGGTGATGGCGTCGTCGCGATCGAGCGGCACCTGGCGGAGGAGGCGGTCGACACGATCGTCGCCAACCTCGACGCCGAGCGAGAGATGCGGGCGCAGATGACGTCCTACGAACCGTTCGGGGTCGAGCAGGAGCTGCGATCGCGCGGCTACCGGTTCGCGTCCGACTGACCCGACGGACGACATGTCTGTGAGCCATTCCTCCCCGTCGACGAGCGATGACCAGCCGGCCATGACCGCGCCCGGCTCGGGCGCGCGCTCGGGGGCGCGCTCGGGGGAGAGGTTTCGCAGGTATCTCGTGGCGGTCGCGGTGACCGTCTCCGGGAACTGGGCCCAGAACGTCGTGATGGCGATCGTCGCGCTCGATGTTTCCGACAGCGCGCTCGTCGCCGGGCTGGCGATCTCGCTGAAGCAGTTGCCGCTCCTGCTCATCGCGCCGATGGCGGGGAGGTTCATCGACGACCGCAGCAAGTCGTTGCTCGTCGCCCGCGCGCAGACCGGGGCCGGTCTGTTGACGTTCGCGCTCTTCGCCGCCGCCGTCGGCGGGGCGTTGTCGACGCCGCTCATCCTGGCCTACGCGCTCGCCCTCGGAATGTTCAGCGTGATCGACGTGCCAGCGAGGGTGGCGTTGATCGCCGACCTCGTCCCCGAGGGGCGGATCAGCCGGGCGACATCGGCGGCGAACACGGCGTCCGCGCTCGGCAGGGTCATCGGCCCTGCCGTGGCGGCGGTGATGATCGCCGCCGTCTCGACCAACGCCGTCTTCGCGCTCAACGCGTTCTCGTACCTCGTGACCGCGTCGCTGTTCCTGAGCCTGCGGACCGAGCCCACTCCTATCGCCGGACCAACGGGCGAACACCGCACCTCGACGCGGCAGCTCTTGAAGAGCTCGACGTTCTTGCCGGTGTATGTGCTGGTGTTCGTCGTCGCCGTGCTCGTCGTCAACTCCCAAGTCGTGCTGCTCGTGCTGATTCGGGACGTGCTCCGGGTCGAGGAGGGGCGATACGGCGTGCTCCTCTTCGTCCTCGGGGTCGGCGCGGTCGCCGGCACGCTCGCGACGGGAAGGCTGGCGTCGCCGCGCGTCGGGCAGCTTGCGCTGGTGACGCTGATCGCCGGCTGCGCGCTCCTGGTGATCGCGTGGGCGTCGGAGTTCCTGGTCGTCGCGATTGCCGCGACCGTCGCCGGCGTCGCCGTCGGCAGCTTTGCGACGGCGTCGAGCACGTACCTCCAGCTGAAATCGGCGTCGACCGGTCGTGGGCAGGCGCTCGCACTCTTCGAGGCGCTGTTCACCGGCGCCTCCCCGATCGGAGCGGCCCTCGCCGGCGTCTTCGCCGAGGCATTCGGGGCGCCGCGGACGCTGACCGTGTTCGGGCTGGTCGTGACGTCGGTCGCGCTCGCCGTACTTCTCACCGGATCCGGTGAGCGGAATCCGTTACCCCCAGAGGAGCAAGAGCCGTGACAAACCTGTCCATGCAACCCGCGCTTCCGCCTCCGCCCGACGATGTGTTCGACGCGATCCGGAACAGCTTCAACTACGTCGGCCACAAGGCCCTCGTCGAGCAGCAGATGTCGCCCCACTTCCAGGTCGTCGAGGCGAGCGACGGGATGCGGGAGCTGATCGACGGCAGGCGCGTCCTCAACTTCTCATCGAACGACTATCTCGGCCTCCGGCGTGATCGCCGAACGGTCGCCGCGGCCCAGACGGCAATCGACGGCCACGGCACCGGCATGGGGGCCTCGCGATTGATGTGCGGCAACGTGCCGTTGCACCGCGGACTCGAGGACCGGATCTCGGAGTGGCTCGGGCGCGAGGACACCGTCATCTTCACGACCGGGTACGACGCCAATCTCGGAGCGCTCTCCGCCATCCTGTCGCCGAGTGCTGTTGCGGTCTGCGACGACGGCGTGCACGCCAGCATCGTCGACGGCTGCCGGCTCGCAGGCGCCGCGTTGAAGAAGTTCCGCAGCACGTCACCAGGGTCGCTGCGCTTGAAGCTCGATCGGAGCGGAACGAAGCCGCGGCTCGTGATCGCCGAGTCCGTGTACAGCATGGAGGGCACATCCGTCGATCTCTCGATGGTGCTCGACGAGGCGCGCCCGACCGGGACCCCGGTCTACATCGACGAGGCGCACACGCTCGGCGTGACAGGACCGTCAGGCTCGGGAGTATGCCGCGACCACGAGCGGGGGGCGGACGTCACCCTCGTGTCGGGGACGTTCAGCAAGTCGCTCGCGAGCTGCGGCGGCTTCGTCTCCGGGCCGTCAGACCTCATCGGCGCACTACGGGTGAACGCCCGATCACTGATGTTCACGGCCGGGAGCTCGCCGGGTGCGCTCGGCGCGGCGGCGGCCGCTCTCGAGATCGCGATCGTCGAGGATGAGCGACGCGACCTGATCCGCCGTCACAGCTCGACGCTACGGGACGGACTTCGCGAGATGGGCGTCCCGATCGGCGCGGGCGAGTCGCACATCGTGCCCATCTACGTCGGCGAGCCGCTCGCCGCGGTGTCGTGCGCTCGGGCCCTGTTCCACGACGGGATCAACGTCGGTGTCGCCATTCATCCGGCGGTGCCCCGAAACCGGTCGCTGCTCCGGCTCTGCGTGACGGCGGCGCACACGTCGAACCAGATCGCAGAGTGTGTCGAGAAGGTCGCTGCGATGTGGGGTTCGTTCGTCGCCGAAGGATCGTCGTTGGAGGTGACGTCATGATCGGTCGGTCCGACCACCGCGGCGAGCTCGACGAGCGGGGGTGGACAATCGTGCGCGACGTCGTGTCGAGCGCCGCGGTGGAGCGTGCTCGCCGCGCCGCCGTCCCGCACCTCGTCGCCGGAGATGAAGACGAGGAGACCGAGATCAGCGCGACCGATCTGCTGCGGATCGAGGAGCTGTCAGACCCACTCTTCGATCGCCGTCTCGTCGACGAGGTGGTGTCGCTGGTCGGGGGTCCAACCGTGCTCTACCCGAACATGGTGTTTCGGCTCAATCGGTACACGGACTGGCACGTCGACAACGGGTTCCTGCCCCAATACCACGACTCGGCCGGGCATCTCTACGACCCGAGTTTCGTGCACTTGCAGTGCACCCTCTACCTCCAGGACAACGATGCCCGGCTCGGCGGCGGTCTCACGGCGATCGCCGGCTCGCACCGCTGGGCGCGGGACGGCGTCGATCCGACCGTGGACAAGTTGCGCGAGCACTACGGGCCCGAGGAGGTCATCGACACTCGCGCCGGCGATCTCCTCGCGTTCGACGGCCGTCTGCTTCATCGCGGAACGCCGAGGACGGAAGCGGGCGCCGAGCGCAAGTACGGCCTGTTCTGGAGCGTGTCGAGAAGCGACGAGACGCAGGTGAGCCGATTCGTGCGCTACCTCGCCGGGCGGGCGGCCCACCTTCGCAGCCTCGGCCTCGACGACGAGCTGCTCGGGTACATGGTCCGCAGATACGAAGACGTCAACCGGGTGCGGTACCCCGACAGCTTGCTTCCGTCAGCGATCGAAGTGGTCGAGTCGTCCTCGATCGAGTTGGTCGGGATCTAGTGCCGTGACCGTGAACGTTCGGGGTGTCGACGTCGAGTCGAGTTCGTCGGTCGCAAGGCGCGGCGACGACTGCGCAGCCTTGCCCTGCGGTGAGGAGCGGCAACGCAGCGAGCGGCGAACTCGGCCGGCGGAACACC
>JBFGCT010000028.1:0-29411 GCA_041581055.1 Ilumatobacteraceae bacterium
CAGCGGCCGGATGTAGGCGGGCAGGAACCCCGGGTAGGCGAAGGCCCGGTCGTAGCCGCGCAGCTCGGCCTCGGCCCGGAGGCTGTTGCCGTAGTCGAAGACCTCGGCCCCCGCGTCGAGGTACCCGACCATCGCCTCGACGTGCGTCGCCATCGCGCTGCGGGCGCGCCGGATGTACTGGTCGGGGTCGCTCGCCCGCAGCTCGTCGGCGACGGCCGGCGTGAGGTCGTTGGGGACGTAGCTGAGCGGGTCGTGGGCCGACGTCTGGTCGGTGACGATGTCCGCGTCGACGCCGTCGGCGAGCAGGCGCGGCAGCACGTCGGCGGCGTTGCCGACCAGCCCGACCGACAGCGCCCGGCGCTCGGCCACGGCGGCCGCACACCGGCGGACGGCGTCGTCGTAGCCGTCGGCGACCTCGTCGAGGTAGCGGGTCTCGACCCGCCGCCGCACCCGCTCGGGGTCGACGTCGACGCACAGCGCCACGCCGTCGTTCATCGTGATCGCCAGCGGCTGGGCGCCGCCCATCCCGCCGAGCCCGGCGGTGACGGTGAGCGTGCCGGCCAGGGTGCCGGCGAAGCGTTTGCGGGCGATCTCGGCGAAGCACTCGTAGGTGCCCTGGAGGATGCCCTGCGTGCCGATGTAGATCCACGAGCCCGCCGTCATCTGGCCGTACATCGTGAGCCCGAGGTGTTCGAGGCGGCGGAACTCGTCCCAGTTGGCCCAGTCGGGCACGAGGTTGGAGTTGGCGATCAGCACCCGCGGCGCCCACTCGTGGGTCCGCACGACGCCGACCGGCTTCCCGGACTGGACGAGCATCGTCTCGTCGTCGGCGAGGTCGGTCAGCGTGCGCAACATCGCGTGGTACGCCGGCCACGACCGGGCGGCGCGGCCCGTGCCGCCGTAGACGACGAGGTCCTCGGGCCGCTCGGCGACCTCGGGGTCGAGGTTGTTCTGCAGCATGCGGAACGCCGCCTCCTGCGACCAACCGCGGCAGGTCAGCGACGTCCCGCGCGGGGCGCGGACACCGCCGGGCGGCGCGGTGTCGGTTGGCGATTCAGTGGAAGACATCGTGCTTGCAGTGTGACGGCAAAGTCTCTACGTTGTCAACGAACCGAATCCTATTTCACTAGATGAAAGCCCACCGTGACCGCCGCTCGGACATCAACAACGGCGGCGACCGCCGACCAGGCGGCGCCGCTCCACAAGTCGAGGTCGGCCGAACGGGCGCTGACGCTGCTCGACGCCGTGATCACCCAGGGGTCGATCGGGCTGAGCGACGCCGCCGCCGAGGTCGGGATCCCGACGAGCACGGCGCTGCGCCACCTCCGGGCGCTGCTCGACTCCGGCCATCTGGTGCGTGACGATCTCGGGCGCTACTCGGTCGGCCCGACGTTCCTGCGGCTGGCGCTCGCGGCGTTCCGGGCGGGGCCGTATGCCCGGCTCCTCGCCGCCGCCCAGCCGCACCTCCAACATCTCGCGACCGTCACGGAGGAGTCGGTGTACGTCGCGGTGCGCGACGGCGTGAACGCGGTGTACATCGCGACGGTCGAGAGCCCGCGGGCGATCCGCCACGTCGGCTGGGTCGGGCGGTCGGTGCCGCTCGACGGCACCGCCGTCGGGGCCGCGCTGCGCGCCGCGCCGCTCGCGCCGGGGCGCCGGCCCGAGCTCAACGTCAACACCGGCGCGATCGAGTCCGACGTCACGGCGTTGACCGTGCCGCTCTACGACGGCGACGGGGTGATCGGCGCACTGTCGATCCTCGGCCCGGCCGACCGTCTGGCGGGCAAGCGCCTCGATCGCGCCGGCGCCGCGCTGATCGAGGCCGCCGAGCTGATCGCCGGCGCGATGACCGCACCGGTCGAGGCGGCGCGATGACCGTGCGCCTCGACGGGCCGGGCGTCACGATCGACGACGTGGTCGCCGTCGGCCGGGCCGGCGAGGCCGTCGAGTTGACCGACGCGGCGATCGACCGGATGGCGCGGGCCCGGGCGGTCGTCGACCGGCACGCCGAGGGCGAGCCGACCTACGGGATCTCGACCGGCTTCGGCGCGTTGGCGACGACGTCGATCGCCCCCGACCGGCGCTCGGCCCTCCAGATCTCGCTGATCCGCTCGCACGCCGCGGGGATGGGTGATCCGGTCGAGGACGAGGTCGTGCGGGCGATGATGTTCCTGCGCGCCAGGACGCTCGCGCTCGGGGCGAGTGGCACCCGGCCCGTCGTCGCCCGATCGATCATCGGGCTGCTCAACGCCGGCGTCGTCCCGCTCGTCCCCGAGCACGGGTCGCTCGGCGCGAGCGGCGACCTGGCCCCGCTGGCGCACGCCGCGCTCGTGCTGATCGGCGAGGGCGAGGCGCGCGTCGGTGGCGACCTGGTCGGCGCGCCGGCCGCGCTGGCCGCCGCCGGGCTCGAGCCACTCGAGCTGGCCGAGAAGGAGGGCCTCGCCCTCACCAACGGCACCGACGGCATCCTCGGCATGCTGTGCCTGGCCTGCCACGACGCGGCGCGCCTCCTCACGACCGCCGACATCGTCGCCGCGCAGACCGTCGAGGGCCTGCTCGCCACCGACCGGGCGTATGCCGCCGATCTCCTCGCGCTGCGCCCGCATCCCGGCCAGGCGGCGAGCGCGGCCAACCTGCGGGCGATGCTCGCCGGCTCCCCGATCGTCGCCAGCCACCGCGACGGCGACATCCGGGTGCAGGACGCCTACTCGATCCGGTGCACACCCCAGGTCCACGGCGCCGCCCGCGACGCGCTCGATCACGTCCGATCGGTCTGCGCGCGCGAGCTGGCCAGCGCGATCGACAACCCGATGGTCTTGCCCGACGGCCGCATCGAGTCGTGCGGCAACTTCCACGGCGCGCCGCTCGGGTATGTCGCCGACTACCTCGCGATCGCGCTGGCCGACGTCGGGTCGATCGCCGAGCGCCGGATCGACCGGATGCTCGACCAGCACCGCTCGCACGGGCTGCCGCCGTTCCTCGCCGACGACCCCGGGGTCGACAGCGGCCTGATGATCGGGCACTACACGGCGGCGGCGATGTGCGCCGAGAACCGGCGGCTCGCCGCGCCGGCGAGCGTCGACTCGCTGCCGACGTCGGCGCTGCAGGAGGACCACGTCAGCATGGCGTGGGGCGCCGCCCGCAAGCTCCGCCTGGTCGTCGACAACCTGCGGCGGATCCAGGCGGTCGAGTGGGTGGCCGCGGCGCGGGCGATCGACCTGCGGGCGCCGTTGCAGCCGGCCGCCCCGACCGGCGCCGTCGTCGCGTTGCTGCGCGAGTCGGTCGCCGGTCCTGGCCCGGACCGTCACCTGGCGCCCGAGCTGGCGCACGCCGAACGCCTGCTGGCCGACGGTGCCGTCCTCGCCGCCGCCTCGGCGCTCGCCGGCCCCCTCGCCTGACCCGTTTGCGTCGCGATTGTGACGGAACGGGCCGCCGAAATCGCGACGCAAACGAATGGGGGGCCTCAGAACTCGTAGAAGGTCTCGATCGTCAGCTCGGAGGCGTTGACGTCGACGGCGGTGCCGAACGTCGACACGACCGAGACGTACGACCGCTCGACTCCGTCGACCAACAATCGCATCGGAATCGCCACCGGCGTGTCGCCCGTTCCGCCCGAGCGCTCGACGGTGCTGGCCGGCACGAACTCGGAGATCTCCTCGAGCAGCTCGATGAGCCGCCCGTCCCCGGTCATCGCGATCTGCCGCCGCAGCCGCGTCAGCACGTGCTCGGCGACCTCGTCGAAGTTGACGATCCGCCGCGCCAGCGCCTCGGGGTGCACGGTCAGCCGGAGCACGTTGAGCGGCGGAGCGAGCAGCTCGGCGGGGAGGCCGGCCGTCAACGCCAGGGCCGACTCGTTGGCCATCACCAGGTTCCAGTGACGGTCCATCACCAGCGTCGGGTTGGGCTCGCTGCCGCGCAGGATCGCGCCAAGCGCGTCGGCGATCGGCCGCATCGCCTCGTCGGACAGGTCAAACTCGCTGAACACCGGGGCGTAGCCGGCGGCGAGCAGGAACCGATTCTGCTCGCGCAGCGGAACCTCGAGCTCGCGCGCCAGGTGGAGGATCAGCTCACGGCTGGGCGTCGAGCGCCCGGTCTCGACGTAGGACAGGTGCCGCGTGGAGACGCCGGCCAGCGTCGACAGGTCGAGTTGGCTGAGACGCCGGCGCTCGCGCCACGCGCGGAGCATCGGCCCGACGCCGTGGGTCGGTGTCCCGGAGTCCGATCTGACCGCGGTGCTCGGCATGGCCCCGAACGTACCGATCGCCGGTCGCCAGCGCCATGACCTCACAGGTCATCGACTCGCGGCGGGCCGCGCGCCGATCATCGGACCCATGACCACCACCAACCATCACCGCTCCCCCGCAGACTCGCCCCGTCGGGCCACACCCGTGCGGTGGACGGCCCACGGCGCCGAGCGCCGACTGCGCGTCGTGCTCGGCGTCAACGCCACCACGTCGATCGTCGCCGGGTTAGTCCTCGCCGTCGCCCCCGACCGGATCGACGACCTGCTCGGCACCGGCCGCCCCGGCTGGGTTCGTGTCGTCGGGCTCGCCGTCGTCTTGTTCGGCCTCGACTACGCCTGGGTCAGCCGCAGCCCGCGGGCCTGGTTGACCCGGCTGACGCCGGCGGTCATCGCCGGCGACGTGGCCTGGGTCGTGTTGAGCGTGGTCACCCTGCTGCTCGGGTGGTTCTCCGGTGGAGGTGTCGCCGCCGTCATCCTCGTCGCGGTCGCCGTCGACACCTTCGCCACGCTCCAATACCTCGCGTGGCGCGAGCTGCGCTCGGCCCGCTGACCGCCGTCTCGCGGCCTGCCGGGCGCGGGGATCTCGCCGCATCGTCCGGCGCCGCGCCGACCGTGACGGCATCGTCACCGCCTGCGGTACGTTGTCGAGAGGCCCGGCCCATCCGGTCCAAGACCGCGAAGGGTTGCCATGTCAGACACGAAGTTCCCAGTGGGTCCGACGAGTGGCCCGTACGAGTTCGACTACACGATCCTGCCGCCCCTCGCGTACGCGCACGGGATCCACATCGAGGACCTCCCGACCTTCAAGTGGATCGAGTTGGTCGCCGACCAGCTCGCCCGCATTCTGCTCGACGAGGTCGAGGTGAAGGTCGAGGAAGACGTCGAGCACGCCGCCAAGTGGTTCGAAGAGCTCGTCGCCAAGATCGTCCGCTGGCTCGAACATCTCGTCTCGCGCCTGGTCGGCCGGCTGCGCACCGGCACGCTGGGCTCGCGTCCGACGAGGGGAACGGAGTCGGAGATCCGCGCCGTCCTCGACGACCTGCGGGCGTTCGGCAAGACCGCCGAACACCCGGCGACGATCGAGGAGGCGCTCGCCCTCGTCGAGCGGTTGACCACCGTCGCCGAGCCGGCACGGCCGCCCGCCGAGCGGACGCTGAAGCAGTACGACGACCTCTTCCTCAGCCTGTCGATCCCGGAGATCGCCGATCACCTCCAGAGCGACAAGTTCTTCGCCGAGCTCCGGGTGGCCGGCTTCAACCCCCTGATGCTGACGCGCATGGACACCGTGCCCGACAACTTCCGGATCACCGATGAGGCATTCCGCGCCGCGCCGGGGTTCGAGCACGACTCGCTGGCAGCGGCGATGGGCGAGGGCCGCCTCTACATCGCCGACTACGGCGCGCTCGACGTCCTCCAGCCCGGCGAGACACCGGCCCACAAGTTCGTCTACACCCCGATCGCGCTGTTCGGCGTGCCGGCCGGCAACCCGCCGAAGAACCCGCTCGCCCCGATCGCCATCCAGACCGGGCAAGACCCCGGGAGCGACGCGCTGTTCGGGCCGGGCGACGGCGACGATTGGGAGAAGGCCAAGACGTGCGTCCAGTCCTCGGACGGCAACTACCACGAGCTCGTCTCGCACCTCGGGCGCACCCACCTGCTCGTCGAGCCGTTCGTCGTCGCGACGCACCGCAACCTCGAACCGAGCCATCCGATCGCCAAGCTGCTGATGCCGCACTTCGAGGGGACGATCTTCATCAACGGCCTGGCGGTCGACTTCCTGGTCAACCCGGGTGGCCCCGTCGACCAATTGCTCCAGGGCACGATCCAGTCCGATCTGAAGTTGACCGTGCAGGGCCTCCTCGACGTCGACTTCAACCACTCCTGGTTGCCGACGTGGATGAAGGACCGCGGCCTCGACGACACCGACAAGCTCCCGTACTACCCGTACCGCGACGACGGCCTGTTGCTGTGGAACGCGATCCACGAGTGGTGCACCGGGTACGTCGACGCGACCTACGCGAGCGACGAGGACATGCAACAGGACGAGGCCCTGGCGAAGTGGGCGGCCGACATCGTCGACTACGACACCGGTGGGCGCGTCACCGGTTTCGGCGAGCCCGGTCTCAAGACGCGTGCGTACCTCGCCGGCGCGCTGACGATGCTCGTCTTCACCGCCAGCGCGGCCCACGCCGCGGTCAACTTCCCGCAGTCGTCGATCATGAGCTACACGCCGGGCGTCCCGCTCGCCGGCTACCAGCCTCCGCCGGGCGGAAGCGGCCCGGAGTACGAGTGGATCGACATGCTCCCCGACCTCAAGATGGCCAACCTCCAACTCGTCGTGCTCTACCTCCTCGGCGGCGTCCACTACACGCAGCTCGGCCACTACAGCCCCGGCCATTTCACCGAGCCGCGCATCGTCGAGCTCGCAGCCACGTTCCGGAGGCTGCTGGCGACGGTCGAAGCGGACATCGAGAAGAGGAACCGAGAGCGAATAGGTCTCGGGCTGAGCGCCTACCCGTACCTCCTTCCCAGCAAGATCCCCCAGAGCATCAACATCTGACCTCGCGTCCGCCAAGGCTCGATTGATGGATTTCGGGATTCGCGGGCCCTGTGCAACTCGCGCGTGGCTGGCGTGTGCTGCGCGTGATCCGCGTGATCCGCGACGGGCTGTCGACGGCTGACAACCGTTCGACCGGCCGTTCACGCCGGAGTACCGTCGCGGCCATGGGATCGATGATCGAGTTCGCGAGCAACGGCAACACCGCAGGCGGGTACCTGGCGACTCCGGACGGCGGGACCGGACCGGGCCTCATCGTCGTGCAGGAGTGGTGGGGCCTCGACTCGGGGATCAAGGAGATGGCCGACCGCCTCGCCGCGGCGGGGTTCGTCGCGCTCGCCCCCGATCTCTACCACGGCGAGCTCGCCGGGCACACCGAGATGGACAAGGCGGCGGCGTTGATGCAGGCGCTCCCGCCCGACCGCGCCGGCCGCGACATGAGCGGCGCAATCGACTACCTCGCCGACCTCGATGCGACGACCGGTGCGGGGATCGGCGTCGTCGGGTTCTGCATGGGCGGCCTGCTGACCTTCGTCCTCGCCGCGCTGCGCCCCGACCGGGTCAAGGCGGCCGTCCCGTTCTACGGATTCCCGACCGGCGACGACCAACCCGACTACGGCGTGATCGAGGCCTCGATCCAGGGCCACATGGCAGAGCAGGACGACTTCTTCCCGCCCGCCGCGGCGAAGGAGTTGGAGCAGCGGCTGCGCGACCTCGGCAAGGACGTGACGCTGACCGTGCACGAGGGCACCGGCCACGGGTTCATGGCGCCGCACAACGCGCTCGGCACCCGCGACGAGCAGAAGGTCGCCGAGATCTGGCCACAGGTGACGGCCTTCCTCCACGACAAGCTCGACTGAGCGGCTCGCGACCGCGCCGCCGTTCCGGCGGGGACGGTCACGGCGCGGTGAACGTGGAGTCGAGCCGGGGACGCGGTTCGGCGCCCGATGTCGTGACCCGACCGTCGTCGACGAGCTTGACCAGATGCGCCAGCACGCTGCGGGCGGCCGCACGATGGAGCCACTTCGGGGTCGCCGCGTAGAGCCGCCCGACGATCTCGGGGATCGACCCGACCCCGTCGCGCACCGCGCCGAGGATCTGACGCTCGCGGTCGAGGCGGTGCTCGATCAGCTGGCCGACGTACTCCGCGAGGTCCGGGATCGGGGGGCCATGCGTCGGAATCCCGACGTCGTCCCCCCGCCCGGCGACGAGGCGGAGCGAGTCGATGTAGGCGGCCATGTCCCCATCGGGCGGCGACACCACCGTGGTGCTCCACCCCATCACGTGGTCGCCGGTGAACAGGGTGCGGGTCGCGCCGTCGTCGAGCGCGAAGCAGGTGTGGTTCGACGTGTGGCCGGGCGTCGGCACGGCGCGCATCACCCAGCCCGGGCCGGAGGCGACCTCGTCGCCGGCGCGGACGACGACGTCGGGCCGGAACGCTCGGTCGACCGACTCCTCGACCTTGACCTCCGGCTGTTCTGCGGCCGAGTCGTCATCGGGCCCGTCCGAAGGCGCGTCGGGCCCGTCCGGAGGCGCGTCGGTCTCGTCGACGTCGTACGCGGCGACGCCGGCATCGTCGCCGATGTCCCAGGTCTCGTCGCCGTGCGGGCCGAAGGCGACGGTCGGCGCCCCGGTCTCGGCCGCCAGCCACGCCGCCAACGGCGAGTGGTCCGAGTGGCAGTGGGTGACGGCGATCGCCCGCACCGACTCACCGGCGATCGCCGCGGCGAGCGCGTCCCGGTGGGAGTCGAGCAGCGGACCGGGATCGATCACGACCAGGTCGCCCTCCCCAACGATGTAGGTGCCCGTCCCGTGATACGTGAACTTCGACGGGTTGTGGGCGATCACGCGCCGGACGAGCGGCGCGATCTGCTGCGCCGCGCCGTAGCTGAACGAGCCGCGGTCGAGGGTCAGGAACTGCATTCGGGCCATTTCAACGGGCGTAGCTCGCCGACGGGCAGCCCGTGGCCGAGCATCGGCACGGCGACCTCCGCGGCGACGCCGGCCAGATCACCGTCGACGTCGACGTCGAGCCGGCGCAGCGCCTCGGTCGTGACCGCCTCGCGGGCGTCGTTGGCCCCGTCGGCGATCTTGAACGCGGCTCCCCGACCGTCGGGCAGGGCCAGCGCCATCACGCCGGCCGCGCCCTCCTTGGCGAGGAGGCCGGGGACGGCCCGCATCCAGATCGTCACGTCGCGCCGGGGGCCGCCGACGAACTCCGGCCGGGCGCTCATCGCCTTGGCGACGACCGATCCGGGACGAGCGACATCGGCGAACGCCGCGGCGAACGCGCTCAGCGACAGCGCGTGCGTCGGCGCGCCGCAGCCGTCGACGCCGATGTGGTGGACGACGCACCCGACGCGGGCGAGCGTCGCCGTGATGTGCTCCTGCAGCGGGTGATCGGTCTCGAGATAGCCGTCGGTCGGCCACCCGTTGATCCGGCAGGTCGCCAGCATCCCGGCGTGCTTGCCGGAGCAGTTCTGCTGGAGCGCCGACGGTTTGACGCCCGCCAGCCGCGCCGCCTCCCGCGGCACGGCGCCCAGGGGCCGGGCAGGCGTGTTGCCGAGGTCGGCCTCGGTCAGGTCGAAACGGTCGAGCAGGCGCCGCACGCCGTCGAGGTGGAGCGTGTCGCCGTCGTGGCTGGCGCAGACGAGGGCCAACAGGTCGTCGGGCAGTTGGAGGCCCAACTCGACCATCGCGCTCGCCTGCAGCGGCTTCAGCGCGGACCGCGGATAGACGACGAGGTCCGGGTCGCCGACGCATGCCGACACCGCGCCGCGCCGGTCGAGGGCGACGCCCGCGCCGTGGTGCAGCGACTCGTCGAGCCCGCTCCGGGTCGCCACCGCGATCGGTGCGAACGATGACTCGAGAAAGCGCACGTCAGCCCGTCTCGTCGGGCGCGGCGAGGCCGGATCGATTCGCCTTCCGCTGGCGTTTCGGCGGCTGGATCAGGGTCAGATCGTTCTCGACCACGTCGAAGCGGTCGCCCCACCCGCCCGCCAGGGCTTGCATCATCGCCGCCGCCGGCAGCGCGAGGATCGCCCCGATCGGGCCGAGCAGGGACGCCCCGCCGAGCGCCGAGCCGAAGGCGACCGCAGGATGGAGCTCCATCGTGCGGGCGGTGATGCGGGGGGCGAAGAAGTAGTTCTCGATCTGCTGGTAGATCACGATGAAGCCGACGACGATCGCTGCCTTCAACGGGGAGTCCAGGAACGTGACGAGCGCCGGCAGGATTCCGGCGAGGTAGGTGCCCACGACGGGCAGGAACTGGCTGACGAGGCCGACCCACAGGGCGAGCGCGATCGGCGCCTGCGTGCCGAGCGACTGGAAGACGATCCAGTGGAAGAACGCCGACAGCAGCGCCAGCAGCGCCCGGGAGTACAGGTAGCCGCCGGTCTTGGTGATCGCCAGCTCCCACGCGTGCAGCACCTGCGCCTGCCGCTCCGGGCGCAGCCGCGAGCAGATGGCGCGGCGCAGCCGGGGGCCGTCGGCGACGAGGTAGTACGTGAACAGCAGCACCGACAGGGCCTGGAAGACGACGGTCAGCGCGGCGACCGACAAGCGGATCGCCTCGTCGCCCTGCGACTGGATGAACTGCTGGACCCGCCCGTCCGGGTCGTTGAACTCGTCGATGACGTCCTGCGGGTCGATCTCGGTGCCGAAGCTGTCGTTGAGCCAGGTCACCGTGTCGGTGATGTAGCGCTCGGACTCGGACAGCAGGTCGGCGATCTGCGTCCCGACCAGCGTGCCGACGGCGCCCACGAAGATGAGGAACGAGAACAGGACCCCGAGCAGGATCGTGATCGTGGCGCGGCCGCGGCGCCACCCCCTGGCCGAGAGCCGGTTCACGCCCGGTTCGACGGCCAGGGCGAGGAACAGCGAGACGAGCAGCAGCACGAGCAGCCCGGAGAGGCGGCCGAAGACGAAGTGCGCGGCCGTCGTCAGCAGGAAGCCGGTCCAGAACAGGGCGATGGCGGGGATCGCCCACTTCGGGAGGCGCCGGTCGGTCGACCGCCGGTCATGGATGGGAGCGTCGGCGGGGTCCGACGGCTCGAGGAACGCCGCATCGCCGGGCCGTGGTGGGGGCGCCGAGCTTCCGGCGTTCGCAGAATCATCGGCCACGTTCGGAGCGTACTCACGAGCGCGTGGCACGATGGGCCAATGGCCGTGGACCCGCGAACGTGGCTCGGGGACCAAGTGCGCGAGCGCGTCGTCGGGAGCGACGCCGCACAGCGGCAAGCGGAGCTCTTCGACACCGACGAGCCGGGATGGTTCCCTCCGGACGCGCCGATCCGGCGGGTCCACGCCGACGCGTCGATGTTCGTCGGCGGATTGCGGGCCCTGCTGTTCCAGTCGATGCACCCCCTCGCCATGGCCGGCGTCGCGCAGCACTCCGACTACCGCCACGACCCCTGGGGCCGGCTACAGCGGACCGCCGACTTCCTCGCCGCGACCACGTTCGGTCCGGCGTCGGAGGCGCGACGGGCCGTCGACGTCGTCCACCGGGTGCACGAGCGGGTGACCGGCTCGGCGCGCGACGGGCGGCCATACGCCGCCAACGACCCCCATCTGCTGTCGTGGGTCCACCTCGCCGAACTGGACAGCTTCCTCGCCGCCCACGATCGGTATGGCGCCGACCCGCTCACCGCCGGCGAGCGAGACGAGTACGTCTCGAACGCGGCGGTGATCGCCCGGGCGCTCGGGGTCGAGGCCCCGCCGATCTCGACCCGCGAGCTGCGCGACCAGCTGCGGGCGTTCCGGCCCGAGCTGCGGGGGACGCGCGAAGCCCGCGACGCCGCGCGGTACCTGCTGCTTCAGCCGCCGATGCCGGTGGCCGCCCGACCGGCCTACGGCATGCTGGCCGCGGCGGCGGTCGCCCTCATGCCGGCGTGGACCCGATGGCCCTTGCGCCTACCGTGGCTCCCGATCACCGAGACCCTGGCCGTCCGGCCGGCGGGGGAACTGGTGACCAGGACGCTGCGGTGGGCGATCCGGCCCCGCCCGGTGATCGCCGAGCGAGCCAGCACGAGATAGCGGTCCGCCGACGGGTTGCACCGCGGGCGAGACGCGGGCCGCACGGGTTGGATGAACGCGGTAAGTTTGGCTCGGGCACAACTCTGGAGGAACGGTCTCATGACGAAGAATCGGTTGATCCTGATGGCGCTGCTGATCGTCGTGATCGCAGCCTGCGCCAAGAAGGCGAAGTCGCATGGAGCGTCCGAGTGGCACGGGCTCACGGAGAGCGAGGCGCGATCGAAGGTCGAAACCAAGCTCCCGAGCAAGATCCCGGCCGAGAAGCGGAGCGCGATCTCCGAAAAGGTCGTCGCCAAGATGCGCGACCGAGGGGTGATCACCGAGGACCCCGCCGGTCCCATCGACGCGGGCGGTATCACCGACAACGCGGACGACTTCGCCACGAACTGACCCGCCGATCCGTCGGAACCTCCACAACGGAACACCCTCCGGTGAGAGGTGAGCGGCGGGGGTGGTCTCACCTCTCACCGGAGCGCAGCGCAAACCTCCTCCGGTGAGAGATGAGGGGCGGGGGTGGTCTCACCTCTCACCGGAGCGCGGCGCAAACCTCCTCCGGTGAGAGATGGGCGGCGGGGGTGGTCTCACCTCTCACCGGAGAGAAAGGCGCCAGGGTGGCGGACGAAGGCGGGCTCAGACGAGCCGCGCCACCTCGCGGACGTCGCCGACGAGGGCGATCAGTTCCGACGTTGCTCGGCGTTGGCCCTCACACCCGAGACAGACGAACGATCCCGCTTACCGGGTGACAACGACCCGGCGGAGGGCCGGGGCGAGGTCGCCCCGGGCGTCGACATGGACTCCCCGGTCGAGGCCGAGCCACGCGGCCATCTCGGTCAGCTCGGCGGCCAGTTCGGCGGCGACGTCGGACCCGGGGACGCCGGGCTCGCCGAACGCCCCGTGCACGAGCAGCCGACCCGTCGCGCGGTCGGCCTTCAGATCGACGCGGGCGACCAGCTCGTCGTCGAGCAGGAACGGCAGCACGTAGTAGCCGTACTGGCGCTTCGGCCGGGGAACGTAGATCTCGATGCGGTAGTGGAACCGGAACAGCCGCTCGACCCGTTCCCGGAACCAGACGAGCGAGTCGAACGGGCTGAGCAGCGCCCGCGCCCCGATCCGCCTCGGAAGCGACGCGTCGGGGTAGAGGTACGCGGGACGGTCCCAGCCTTCGACGGCCACCTCGGTCAACCGGCCGTCCTCGACCAGCTCGCCCACCAGCGGGCGGCACGTCGTCATCTTCTGGCGGTGGTAGTCGGCGAGGTCGGCGAGCGTGGCGACGCCCTGATGCCGAGCGGCCAGCACGAGCAACTCCTTGCGGGCGTCGGCCTCCGACGGCGTCGGCCGGGCGAGGATCTCCGCCGGGATCACCCGTTCGGCCAGGTCGTACACCCGGGCGAAGTCGGCCGGCCGCCGGCGGGCCCCGATGCGGCCCTGGTGGAACAACAGCTCGAGGGCCAGCTTGCCGTCGTCCCAGTCCCACCAGGTTCCCTTCGGGCCGACTCGCTCCTTCAGGTCGCCGGCGACGATCGCCCCCTCGTCGCGGATCCGCGCCTCGACCTCGTCGAGGTAGCCGGGGCGCCGCCGTTCGAGCGCGCTCACGCTGCGCCACATGTGGTCGTCGGCCATCCGCCAGCGCAGAACGGGGTGTAGTTCGGCGGGCGCCACGGCCGCCATGTGCACCCAGTACTCGAACAGCTCGCCGGCGGCCATCGCCGCGGGGATCAGCGTTCGGGGATGGGCGCCGAGCCGCGCGAACAGCGGGAGCTCCTGACTGCGCACGAGCACGTTGACCGAGTCGATCTGGATCACCCCGATCCGGTCGAGCACGCGCCGCAGGTGACGGCGGTCGACGCGCCCTGTCGGCCGCTTGTCGGCGAGCCCCTGGGCCCCGAGCGCGATGCGACGGGCCTGCGCGAGCGACAGCTCCACCACCGCGATGGCGTCAGTCGTCGTGTTCGGTGACCGTCACGGAGTTGATCACCACGTCGGTCTTCGGCCGGTCGCCGCCGCCGGTCTTGACGCCCTGCATCTCGTCGAGGACGTCGAGGCCCTTGACGATCTGGCCGAACAGGCTGTAGTTCGGGGGGAGGCCGACGCCGGACGCGCCCGAGATCAGGAAGAACTGGCTGCCGTTGGTGTCCGGGCCGGCGTTGGCCATCGCCACCGAGCCGATCCGGTACTCGCCCTGCCGTGGCAGCTCGTCGGCGAAGCGATACCCGGGCCCGCCGCGACCGGTGCCTGTCGGGTCGCCGCCCTGGCACATGAACCCGTTGATGACGCGGTGGAAGATCACGCCGTCGTAGTAGTGGTTCAGCGCGAGGAACACGAAGTTGTTCACCGTCTTGGGCGCCTTGGCCGCGTCGAGGGCGATGACGATCTCGCCGAGCGACGTGTCGAGCTTGGCCGTGTACCGCTTCGCGGGGTCGATCCCCATCTCGGGCGGGTCGGAGAACTCCTGCTGCTTGGGCGCGGATCCATCGAACGGGGGAAACGGTGTAGCCATAGGCCCGGCAGGCTACCGACCCATCCCAACTCGTGAGCAGTTCGCGCCGAACGGCCGCAAACTGTTCACCAGGTCGGTGAACCGGGGCCGGGCGGTCAGTTGCGGTCGTTGTAGGACCTGATCAGCGCGTTGGCGTCGGTCGCCGCCTGGGCGAGGGCGGTGGCCACATCGGCCCCGCCGAAGATCGCGGCGACCGCCTTGGCGGTGGCGTCGCGCACCTCGCGCTGGGGGCCGAGCACCGGCCCGTTGGCGGCCGGGTTCTCGGACTCGGCGGTCAGCTGGTCGTACGGCACCCGGAACCGCGCGTCCTCCGCGTACGTCGTCGCCAGCGGGTCGAGTTCGAGCGCGTCGGCCCGCACCGGGGCGTACCCGGTCGCCGCCGCCCACGTCGACTGCGACTGGGCGTCGACCAGGAACTGCACGAAGTCCCACGCCGCGGCGGTCTCGGCGTCGCCCTTGTCGGCGACGAGCCACAGCGAGGCGCCGCCGACCTGGGCGGCGGGCTGATCGCCCGGGCCGGGCATCGGGCCGACGCCGATGTCGTCGGGGCCCACCCCCTCGACCAGCCCACTGCCGAGTGCGGCGATCACCGTGCCGAGCGCCGCCGACGTCCCGATCGTCATCGCCCCGGGCGTCTCCGGATCGGCCATCTTGAGGAACGAGTCCTGGCCGCCCGGATTGTCGCCGACCGACACGGCGATCCCGTCCTCGACCATCTGCTGCACGAACGTCAGCAGTTCGACGCCGAGCTCGTTGTCGAAGAGCACCTCGGTCGCCGGCGCCAGCCGCCCGTTGCCGTTGTCCGCGTAGAGCTCGCCGGCGCGGCCGAACCATTGCTCGAGGAACCAGGCCCCGCCCGAGTCGGCGCCGGAGTCGAACACCATCCCGGCGCTCGCCGCGCCGGAGTCGACCAGCGCCTGGGACGCGGCCCGCAACGCCTCGAGCGACACCGGTGGGTCGTCGGGGTCGAGCCCGGCGACCTCGAACATCTTGCGGTTGAAGTAGAGGACGGGGTTGCTGACGTTGAACGGCATCGCCCACTGGATCCCCTCGAACGTGTAGGCCTCGACGGTGCGCGGCAGGAGTTGGCCGACGTCGAAGTCTCCCGCCTCGACGCACGCCTGCATCGGGACGATCGTCCCCGACTCGGCGAACGACTGGAGGGTGTACTCCGGAAGCTGCACGAGCGTCGGGCGGCTGCCCTGGCCCGACTGGATGTACTTGTCGATCAGCGACTCGTAGCTCGTCTGGTTCTCCAGCCGCACGCGGACGCGGTCCTGACGCTCGTTGTAGTCCCCGGTCAGCCCGACGAGCGCGTCCTCGAGCTCGTTGGTCATGCCGTGCCAGAACACGATCTCGACCGGGCCGTCGGCGCCGTCGAGCGCGGCGGCCGGACACGCGGGGAAGTCGGCGAGGGGCGCGACCGTCGTCGTCGGGGCGGGTGTCGGCGCGGGCTCGGTCGGCGGTGTCGTGTCGCCGGGCGGCGGGTCGCCGCTGTCGACCGGGGCCTCGGTCGAGGGCGCTGTGATCTCGGTGGTCGGCGCCGGTTCGTCCTCGTCGCCGTCCAACGCCGACTTGCCCGAGCCGCAGGCCGCGGCGACCAGGCCACAGACCAGGACGGTGGCGATCGAGGCCCGGCTGGAGATCGTTCTCATGGCGTCATCCTCTCAGGTCATCCCTTGACCGCACCGGCGGTCAGCCCGCGCACCAGCTGGCGCTGGAACACGAGCAACGCGGCGAAGATCGGGACGGCGGCGATGACCGTGCCGGCCATCACCAGGTTGGGGCGGTCCAGGTTGGCCTTGCTCAGCAGCCTCAGCCCGCTCTGCACCGTGTTCTTGTCGTCTTCGCTGATCAGCAGGTTCGGCCAGAGGTACTGGTTCCACGAGCCGAGGAAGCTGAACAGGGCGAGCGCGCCGAGCGTCGGCTTGACGAGCGGCAGGGCGACGTGGCGCAGGAAGCCGAGATGGCCGACACCGTCGATCGCCGCCGCGTCGCGCAGGTCGCGCGGCAGTGTGAGGAACACCTGGCGCAACAGGAACACGCCGAACGCGGTCGCCAGGAACGGCACCGCGAGGCCCTGGTAGGTGTTGACCCAGCCGAGCGAGTCGACCGTGTCGAAGTTGACGACGAGCGTCGCCTCGAGCGGGACGAGGAGCGTGGCGACGAAGGCGAGGAACAGCACCCGCTTGCCGGGGAACTCCAACAGGGCGAACGCGTACGCCGCGAGCACCGACGTGACCACCTGCGCCACGGTGACGACGACGGCGACGACGAGGGAGTTGAGGAGGTAGCGCCCGAGCCGCCCATCGGTCCACGCGTCGCCCAGCACCTCGAGCGTGAACGCGTCCGGGAGCAGCGGGTTCTGGAGCACCTTGTCGCTCGGCTTCAAGGCCGCGATGACGGTCGTGTACACGGGGAACAGGACGATGAACGCGACGACGAAGAGTAGGAGGTAGCGCCCGGCGCGGCGCAGCCCGGTCGGCTCGTCGAAGCGCCGGACGCGGCGGCGCTCGGCGTCGTCGGCGACCGCCATCGCCTCCCGCCCTCGCTCGCCGGCGACCGGCGCCGTGTCAGTCGCCATAGTGCACCCGCCTCCCGATCCCGCCGAGTTGCAGCGCCGACAGCGCCAGCAGGATGACGAACAGGAGGACCGCGCCGGCCGCCTGCAGCCCGGCGTCGCTCTGGATCGGCGAGTTCTGCCCGTACACGAAGTAGGTGATCGTGGTCGTCGAGTCCTGCGGCTGGGGCCCGCCGTCGGTCAGCAGGTCGACCTCGCCGTACGCCTGGAAGGCGCGCGTGGTGAGCACGATGAGCACGAACAGCAGCGTCGGGCCGAGCATCGGCACGGTGATCGACCAGAACTGCCGGACGCCGCCCGCGCCGTCGACCGCCGCCGCCTCGTACAGGTCGCGCGGGACCGACTGCAGGCCGGCGGTGACGAGGATGAACGTGAACCCGAGGCTGGCCCACACGCTCGACATCGCCACCGCGGTCAGCGCCGTGCCCGGATCCTGGAGCCACCCGGGGTCTTTCACCGACGGGAACAGGCCGTTGAACCAGTCGACATTGGCCAGCACGCCGACCGACGGCTGCAGGAGGAACAGCCACATCAGGCTGGCGACGGCGACCGACGTGGCCACCGTCGAGGAGAAGATCGCCCGGAACGCGCCGATCCCGCGGAGGTACTTGTCGGCGAGCACCGCCAGCGCGACGCCGGCGACCAGCCCCAGCGGCACGGTCAGCAGCGCGAACTTGAACGTGACGAGCAGCGCGTTCTGGAACTCGGTGCTGCGGAACAGGTCGACGTACTGGCCGAACCCCTGCGACTTGCAGTTGCCGCCGAAGTTGTTGCACCGCTGCTGGCCGAGCCACACCGCCCGGCCGAGCGGATACAGCACGAACACCCCGAGGACGACCGCCGACGGGGCGATCATCGCCATCGCCAGCGGGAAGTCCGCCCACTTCCGCGACCGCCGCCGACGCTCCGCGTCCATGCTCATGACAGTAGGCGCGATGAACGACCCTGGCCCGGGGCAGAGGTCCCACACCGCGCCCGGCCCGCGCCGCTCAGCGGACGCCGGCGAGGAGGTGATCGACGGGGGCGAAGTCGTCGGTCAGGATCGTCGCGCCGTCCAGGTAGGCGGAGAGCGAAGGGCCGGCGACGAGCTCGCCCGGCGCCTCGTCGGACACACCGTCGGTGGGGTCGACGTCAGCGGCCAGCCGGGCGGCCAGCGCGTCGACGTCGATCGGCTGCCGGCCGGCCACGATCACCGAATTGCCGCCCCGGCCGCGCACCGCGAACGGGCCGCGGATGACGACCACGTGCGGGAACACGGTGGCGATCGTCGCCGCCTCGGCGCGGGCGAACAGCTCGCCTCGCCCGTCGATGATGTTGGCCGCGTAGACGCCGTCGGCGCGCAGCACGCGGTCGATCTCGGCCATGAACTCGGCCGTCGCGAGGTGGAACGGCACCGCCCGCCCGCCGAAGGCGTCACCGACCACGACGTCGGCCGAGTCGTCGGGGCGGTCGCGCAGCCCGAGCCGCCCGTCGCCGACCACGATGTCGACGTCGTCGCCGTGCTCGAAGCCCAATTCGTCCTCGACGACGCGGACGAGATCGCCGTCGATCTCGAACACGGTCTGCGAGCTGCCCGGCCGCGTGGCCCTGACGTATCGGGGGATCGTGAGGCCGCCACCTCCCAGGTAGACGATGTCGAGCGCCCGGCCGCCATCGCCGCCCGCGACGTCGATCGCGTCGACGATCCGCCGGACGTACCAGAACTCGAGTCGGGTCGGGTCGTCCAGGTCGACGTAGGAGTGGCGCAAGTCGTCGAGGACCAGCGTCCGCCCCGACGGATGACTCGGATCGTCGAGGATCGCGACGCAGTAGTACGCGGTCTGCGTGTCGCACGGCGAGTCGATCATGGCCAGCCCGGTGAGCGACACGGCGGCCAGCCCGACCACACCGAGCAGCTCGCCCGGGCGATGGATTCGGACGGTGGCCCACAGCGCCAGCCCCGCAGCGAGCAACGCCAAGCCGACGGCGACGATCAGCGTCGTCACGGCGGCGACGGAGATGAGGACGAACCCGGTGAAGAACGTGCCGAACAGCGCCCCCGCCGTCGACCACGCCGAGAGGCGACCGACCGTCGACCCGGTGGCCGCCAGGTCGCGCAACTGGAGCTTGACGACCGCCGGCGGCACCGCGCTGAGGACGGCCGCCGCGGGAAAGAACCCTGCCGCCGTGAGCGCCAGGCTGCGCGGTCCGCCGCCGCCGCCGTCGTCGCCGATCTCGCCGAGCACACGCACGACGGGAATCGTCGTGATCGCCAGCGCGCCCCCGAGCGTCAGCAGGATCGGGAGCACCCGGCGAGGGTCGACGCGGTCGGCGAGCAGACCGCCGGACCACGCGCCGATCGCGATGCCGGCGAGGATCGTCCCGATGATGCTGGTGAACGTCTGGAGGCTGACGCCGACGAACGGCGCGAGCAGCCGACCGGCCAGGATCTCGAGCACGAGCACGGCGGCCGACGTCCCGCTCACCAGTGCGACCGCCAACCATGCCGGGAGCGGGCCGTCGTCGGACGCGCGCGCGGCCGACGCGTCGGCGTCGGCGGCCGCGTCGGCCTCGCCGTCGACGCGGCGCTCGGGCCGGACCGGGCTCATCCGGCGAGCGTACGGGCATCGGCGCGCGACACCGTGCCAGACGAACGGACGGAGCGCCGTCCCGACGACTAGCGTCGCCACCGTGATCGACGTCCCCGACAGTCCAACGCCGCCCGCCGGACCCGAACCTGCCGACGGTCCGGATCTCGATGTCGTCGAGCGCGACCTGAACGACGTCGAGGCCGCGCTCGGCCGGCTCGACGAGGGGTCGTACTGGACCGACGAGGTCACCGGCGAGGAGCTTGCCGACGACGTGCTCGCGGAGCACCCGGCGGCGCGGCGCTCCTGATGCAGAAGAGGGCCGTCGCCTCGCTCGCCGCGCTCGCCGCGTTCGCCACCGGGCTCGCCGCGGCCGCGCAGCGAGCCAAGGCTTCACCGTTGACCAGCCGGTTCAGCCGTTCGGCCAAGATCTGGAAGCTGTCGGCGCGCAACTCGACCCGCTTCGCCATCGCCCGGGTGCGCGGCATCGGCAGCGCCGAGGAGCGGCGGGCGCGGCTCGACGAGCAGTTCGCGATCAAGACGGCGGAAGACGTCGCCAAGGAGCTCGGCGAGATGAAAGGCGTGCTGATGAAGGCGGGCCAGCTCGTCAGCTTCATCTTCGAGGCGCTCCCCGACGAGGCACAGGAGGCGTTGGCGACGCTGCAGGCCGACGCCGCGCCGATGGCGCCCACGCTGGCGGCCAAGGTCGTCGCGGGCGACCTCGGCGGGCCGCCCGAGCGCGTCTTCCTCGACTGGACCGACATGCCCGTCGCCGCCGCGTCGATCGGCCAGGTCCACCGCGCCGTCACCCAGGACGGCCGCGACGTCGCGGTCAAGGTGCAGTACCCGGGCGTGCACGAGGCGATCGAGAGCGACCTCGACGCGGCCGAGGTGATGTACGCCATGTTCTCGGCGATGATGCTCAAGGGCCTCGACGCCAAGGGGCTCGTCGACGAGCTGCGGGCTCGGATGCGCGAGGAGCTCGACTACTCGCTCGAGGCGGGAAACGTCGCCGAGTTCGAGGCCCGTTTCCAGGGGCACCCGTGGGTGCGGATCCCCAAGCTCGTGCCCGAGTACTCGACCGAGCGGCTGTTGACGACCGAGTGGGTCGACGGGATGACGTTCGACCAGTTCCGCAAGACCGAGTCGAACGAGACCAAGCAGCGCGGCGGCGAGGTGGTGTGGCGGTTCGCCCAGAACGCGATCCACCGCTACGGGATCTTCAACGGCGACCCGCACCCGGGCAACTACAAGTTCCACCACGACGGCAGCGTGACGTTCCTCGACTACGGGCTCGTCAAGCGCTGGTCGCCGGGCGAGTGGGAGACCCTCAAGCCGTCGATGGACGCGATCATCATCGACCGCGATCCCGAGCGACTCGTGCGCGAGATGGAGCGGTCGGGGTTTCTCCGGCCTGGCCACGGCCTCGACGCGGCGCTGGTCTACGACTACGTCTCGAGCCCGTACACGCCCTACCTCACCGACGAGTTCACCTTCACGCGCGAATGGATGCGCGACACGCTCGGTGTGATCTTCGACGTCCAGGGCCCGCACGCCCAGGTCATCGAGCAGCTCAACATGCCGCCGAGCTTCGTCATCCTCGACCGGGTGATCTGGGGCATCAGCGCGATCCTCGGCAAGCTCGAGGCGCACGGCCCGTGGCGCCACATGCTCCTCGAGTACGTCGCCGATGGCGAGCCGGCCACCGACCAAGGCGTCGCCGAAGCCGCCTGGCACCGCCAACACCATTCCAGTTGAGTCTCCAGTCGAGCCGCCCGCCGCATCCGTGCGGCGCCGCTCCTGTCCGGCTCGTCGCCGGCGCCTCCCCCGTCGGGGCGCCCACGCCCGCACCGTCAGGCGGCGGCCGTCCTGGCCGCGCCGCGCCGCCCCCGGCCCCGGTCGGCGCCAGACACCGGCTGATGACGTCCGACCCGGTCTCCTGACCGCCGGGTCAATAAGGTCGGGCCCGTATGGCCGACACGACCACCACCGAATCGACCGTGCGGGCGCCGTTCGCCCCGTGGGACCGCCGCGACCTGCCCGGCTCGTTCGACGTCGCCGAGACCGCCCGCCGCGTCGGCAACTACAAGTGGGCCGAGATGAAGCTGTTCGAGACGCTCGGCGGCTGGGTGGCGACCGTGCCAGAGCTCGACGTCAAGATGCGCCTCGGCACGCACTGCTATCACCACGCCTGGCACGCCGAGCTGTGGCACAAGCGGCTCCCCGAGTTGCGCGAGATGAAGCCCGAGCGGCTGACCGTGCCGGCCAACGACAAGATGGTCGAGTTCATCGACGCGATGGCCGAACCCGAGGCGCCGGAGTTGACGATCGAGAAGCTGGTCGGCGTCTACCGCGTCCTGATCCCCCGCTTCGTCGCGGCGTACACGTTCCACCGCAACAACACCAGCGAGATCACCGACGCGCCGACGATCCGCTCGATCGGCTTCATCCTCCAGGACGAGCTCGACGACTGGCGCGACGGCGAGATGATGCTGCAATCGCTGATCACGACGCCCGAGCACGTGCGCCGGGCCGCCGACCACCAGGCCCGGCTGGAGTCGATCATGGTCGACGCGGGCGGGATCGCCGGCCACGGTAGTATCGGATTCGGGGACGACCCGAGCACAGAAGGAGGCGGCTGATGCGCCAGTTCTTCCCGGTCCAGGATCTCGCTCGCGACGAGCGGTTCGTGCAGACCAACATGGCCGAGCGGATGGCCGACGCGCGCACCGCGCTCGATCCCGAGAAGAAGTCCAAGAAGAGCCGCGGCTCCTCCAACCGCATCACCCCCGAACGCCACGACGCGTCCGACGCGGCGCGCGGCCTGATGCACGGGATCATGGTCGGCGAGATCCAGGCGCTCGAGGGCGCGGGCCGCACCGCCCACGACTTCGAGGCCGGCGACGGCAGCGGCGACACGATCCCGTTCGAGCTCAAGCTCGACATGGCCCGCCAAGCGTGGGACGAGGCGCGCCACGTCGAGATCAGCGCCAAGCTCTCCGACTGGATGGGCACCGAGCTCGGCCAGTTCGCCGAGAACACCGTGCTCTTCCAGGCCGCCTGCTCCGACGACCCGGTCCTCCGCCTCGCCGGCGTCAACCGCGCCCTCGAGGGCCTGGCGATCGACGTGTTCACGCAGATGAAGGAGTTCGGCAACCTGGCGGGCGACCCGTACCTCGCGTTCTGCGAGGACTGGATGCTCGCCGACGAGGTGACCCACGTGAAGATGGGCTCCGATTGGCTGCGCAAGGTCACCGAGAAGGACCCCGAACGCCGGGCGAAGGCGCTCGAGTTCCAGCAGGTGGTCGACAAGCTGTTCAGCTTCGGCGGCGCCCGCGGCGACTCCGAGGAGAGCCCGATCGGCCTCGCTCGCCGGTTCCGCGAGCTCGCCGGGTTCACCGACGGCGAGGTCGACAAGATCGCCGAGATGGACCACGACGCGTTCGAGGAGCGGATGGCCGCGGTGCGCCTCGCCCAGGAGGCCGCCGGCGCCTCGCCGGCCCCGGCCTGATGGCCGACGCACCGGCGACCACCACGGTCACGGTCACGCCCGAGGAGTTCCACTTCGTCAAGTACGAGGCCTCGGCGATCGCCGCAGTCGTCGCCGAGCTCGCCGAGCTGCTGGGCGTCACCAACCCGGTGCACGTCGTCGTCGACGAGACGACGCCGCTGGCGAAGATGTCGGCCGAGGTCGGCGGGACGTCGTCGGACGCCACGATCACCATCCGCGCCGAGAGCGGGGCGCTCGAGGACACCCAGCACCTCACCCACTTCAGCGCCGACAGCGCCCGCGGCGCGCTCGGCCGGATGATGCTCCGCGCCCGCGACCGGTTGCGCCCCGACTTCGCCGACACGCCGGGCGACCTCGACCTCTCGCTGACCGAGAACGCGGCGTGGGACACGTACTGCGCCGGACGCCTCGCCCGGATCGGGCTGCCGGTCAACCAGCAGCGCTTCCGCTACAACCACCGCAACCGCTTCGGGTTCAGCGACGCGGTCGACGCCCACTTCGCGCGGCTCTGGGCCGCGGACGACCTCGGCTGGGCCGACCTCTGCGAGTGACTCGCCTCACCATGTCCTGTGGCGTGCGCCGTCGGCTCGTCGGCGGCGCCCGCCCCGCCGACGCGATCACCTGACGCGCGTGTCCGGACAGCGACGTCGCCGCGTCTCGACGAACGGGGTCGAGCTCGATCTGGTCGAGGCCGGACAGCGGGGGGACCCGGTGGTCGTGTTGGCCCACGGGTTCCCGGAGAGCTCCCACTCGTGGCGCCACCAGATCGGCCCGCTCGCCGCCGCGGGCTACCACGTCCTCGCTCCCGACCAACGGGGGTATGCGAGTTCGTCGGCGCCGACCGAGGTGGCCGACTACCGCGTCGACCACCTCGCCGGCGACCTGGCCGGCCTGCTCGACGACGTCGGGGCCGACGACGCGGTCTTCGTCGGCCACGACTGGGGGTCGCTCGTCGTGTGGGACATGGCGCGCTTGCTCCCGGCCCGCGTGCGCGGCGTCGTCAACGTCAGCGTGCCCTACACGCCGTGGCCGATGCGCCCGACCGACCTGTTCCGCCAGGCGTGGGGCGATCGCTTCTTCTACATGCTGTACTTCCAGCCGGTCGGCCCGGCCGACGCCGAGCTCGAGGCCGACGTGTCGACCACCCTGCGGACGCTGCTCTGGGCGGGGTCGGCGGAGATGGCCGGGCCGCCGCCCGCCGAGTTGCCGCCGATGGAGGGCACCGGGTTCATCGACGCGCTCACCCACGACCGAACGATCCCCGAGGACCTGCCGGCGTGGATCGACGCCGGCGACTTCGCCGTCTACGTCGAGCAGTTCACGCGCAGCGGCTTCTTCGGCCCGCTCTGCTGGTACCGCAACCTCGACGCCGACCACGAGCTGACCACGGAACTGCCGCCGCCGGCGATGCCGTGCGCCTTCATCGGCGGGCGGCAGGACGGCGTGATCGCCCACCGGATGGAGTATGTCGACGCGATGTCGCGCCTGCTGCCGGACTTCCGCGGCACGATCCTCATCGACGACGCCGGCCACTGGACCCAACAGGAGCGCCCCGCCGAGTTCAACGCCGCGCTCCTCGACCTGCTCGGCCGACTCGGGTGACCGGCGCCGACTTCGTCACCGGGCCGATCGAGGTCGAGGGCTGCCACGCCGAGGGCGAGGTCGGCGATGTGATCGTCGGCGGGATCGCGCCGCCGCCGGGCGGCTCGGTGTGGGAGCAGTCGCGCTGGGTCGCCACCGACGGGCGGCTCCGACGGCTGATGCTCAACGAGCCCCGCGGCGGGGTCTTCCGCCACGTCAACCTGCTCGTGCCGCCGACCGATCCGGCGGCCGACATCGGGTTCATCATCATGGAGCCGGAGGACACGCCGCCGATGTCGGGTTCCAACTCGATGTGCGTGGCGACGGTCGTGCTCGAGACCGGCGTCGTCGAGATGGTCGAACCGACGACGACCGTCGTGCTCCAGGCGCCCGGCGGCCTGGTCGAGGTGGTGGCCGAGTGCGCCGGCGACAAGGTGACGCAGGTGACGATCCGCAACGTCGCGTCGTTCGCCGCGGGCCGCGACCTCCCGCTCGCCGTCGACGGAGTGGGAACGATCCGCGTCGACACGGCGTTCGGCGGTGACAGCTTCGTGATGGTCGACGCCGCCGACGTCGGGGCGGCGATCGAACCGGCGGCCGGCCGGGAGCTGGCGGAGCTGGGCACCCGCGTCACCCGCGCCGCCAACGAGCAACTGCGCTTCGAGCACCCGACCACGGACTGGACCCACTTCTCGTTCTGCCAGATCGCCGGCCCGTTGGAGCACGTCGCGCCGGGCGAGTTCGCGATGGCCAACACCGTCGTCATCGAGCCGGGCAAGCTCGACCGCTCACCGACGGGGACGGGGGTCTCGGCGCGCATGGCGCTGCTCCGCGCCCGGGGCGTGATGGAGGTCGGCGATCGGCTGCGGATGCGCTCGGTGATCGGATCGGAGTTCACCGGCCGGATCGAGGCGGACACGACGATCGGCGACCTCGACGCGATCGTGCCGCTCGTGACGGGCCGGGCTTGGCGCACCGGGCACTTCAGCTATGTCGTCGACCCGACCGACCCGTGGCCGGAGGGCTACCGCGTCAGCGACACCTGGCCGACACGCTGACGCGGCCGGCGCCGTGCGGCCACCCCCCGACGTTTGCGTCGCGGATCTCGCCGGTGTGGCCCCGAAAATCGCGACCCGAGCGGGAGGAGGCGGCGGTCAGCGGCGGAGCGGGCGGACGATCGGCTTCCGCCAACCGAGGCCGGCGATCTTGCCACTGGGCGGCCAGTTGTCGTCACGGCTGTACGCCCACCACTCGAGCGGGTTGATGTAGTAGGCGCACGACTCGACGACCTTGCCGACGGGCTCGTCTCGGCGCCGGACCACCCACACGACGGCGCCGACCGCGCCGCCGACGATCGCCCACCCGGCGTACACCACCGGGAAGATCGGTCCGAGCCAGCGGGCCTGCCAGACGTGGACCGTCTCGTGGTCGGTGATCAGCCGGCGACGGCGCTCGCCGGTCGTGTCGCCGGCCCCGCTGATCACGTTGCCGAGCGTGATGACGAACCTGCCGCGCGGCCGAAAGCCGCCGGAGAACACGTGCCGGCCCTGGCGCTCGCTCAGGTCGGCGACGTACCCGCCGTCCTTGCTGAGGGAGCCGATGGCGTTGGCGACGAGTGCGGCGCCGGTCATCACGAACGACCACGTCGAGTCGAGGACGAACCCGACGACTCCCCTGGCGCTGCGCCAGTCGTAGATCTGCCGCCAGCCGGACACGGCGCCGTTCGTGCCGGCGATCACCGCGACGGGCACGGCGAGGCCGAGCGGCCAGGCCGCCGCCGCTCCGAGCGCGCCCCCGGCGACGCCGACGGCGACGGCCTCCAGGGCGCGGCCGCCCGCCGCCGAGGACGATTCGCCGTCGGGGTCGGTCACTGCCGCAGCTTGGAGATCAGCCGCAACATCTCGAGGTACAACCAGACGAGCGTCACGACGATCCCGAGGCCCGCCACCCACTCGTAGTCCTTCGGCAGGCGGGCGGCGACGCCGCGCTCGACGAGGTCGAAGTCGAGGGCGAGGTTCATCGCCGCGATCCCGGCGACGAAGATCGAGAACCCGATGCCGAGCAGGCTCGGGCTGCTCAGGAAGGCGACGTCGCCGCCGAACAGGCTGATCCCGAACGACACGAGGTAGAGCAGCATGATCCCGAGCGTGGCCCCGACGACGATGCGCCGGAAGCGCTCGGTCACCTTGATGATGCGGGTGCGGTAGAGCACGAGCATCACCACGAACACCGACACGGTGGCGCCGACCGCCTGGACGACGATGCCGTCGTAGTAGGTCTCGTAGCCCTTGGAGATCGCGCCGACGGCGAAACCGAAGCCGACGGCGTAGACCGGGCCGAGGAACTTGGCGAGCTTCGGCTTGAAGTACGCGGCGATGACCGCGACGAATCCGACGATGATGCCGATGGTCGCGAGGCCGGGGAACTGGTAGGTGTCGACGCCGTTGTCGAGCGTCGGGCCCGACGCGGCGGACCACCCGAAGCTGGCCGACACGAGGAGGAGCGTGAGGAGCACGAGCGTCGCCGTGATCGTGCCGTTGACGGTCATCGCGCCCTGCCACGGGCTGACCGGGCCGTCGGTGACGGGTTGGGGCGCGACGTGCGTGCCTTGGACAGGCGCCGCCCAGGTGGTCGATGCCTGTCTCATGGATTGTTCGTTGAACACTGGATTCGGCATAGTGGGTTCAGGATACCGCCACCGCGGACTCCTCGCCGGGCAAGACTGTGTCAAGCCGGAGCGGTCCGCCGATCCATCGTCGAGATCGGCAGGTGGATCAGCGCCGCGGCGACGCCGAGGACGACGGCGATCGTCCACACGGGCTCATAGCCGCCGGTGCTGTCGAAGACGCGCCCGCCGATCCACACGCCGAGGAACGCTCCGAGTTGGTGGCTGAGGAACACCAGGCCGAAGAGCGTGGTGAGGTACCGCGGGCCGAAGATCGCGGCGACGATCCCGCTCGTCAGCGGCACGGTCGAAAGCCACAGCAGGCCCATGACCGCGCCGAACACGAGGGCGGTCGCGGCGGTCAGCGGGACGAGGAGGAACGTGGTCATCACGACCGCCCGGCACAGGTAGAGCAGCGCGAGCAGCGTCCGCCGCCGCATCCGGTCGCCGAGCCAGCCCGCGCCCAGCGAGCCGGCGATGTTGAACAGCCCGATCATCGACAGCGCGATCGCTGCCGTCCGATCGGACAAGCCCTCGTCGGTGAGGTACGCCGGCAGGTGGCTGGCGATGAACGCGACGTGGAACCCGCAGACGAAGAACCCGGCGGTCAGCAGGACGTAGCTCCGATTGCGGAACGCGCGGCCGACCGCCGCCGCCAGCGGCTCGTCGACCGAGGTCGCGGCCCCGGTCCCGGCGGCGTCGTCGGCCGGGAGCAAACGCGATGCGGCGCCGACGACGAGCAGCGCCGCGGCGCCCAGCGCCACGAGCGCCCCGCGCCATCCGAACGAGTCGATCAGGAGCTGCACGATCGGGACGACCACGAACATCCCGACCGACGCGCCGGCGGTGACCAGGCCGAAAGCGAACGTCTGGCGCCCTTCCGGAACGGCCTTGCCGACCGCGCCGATCACGACGACGAAGGAGGCCCCCGAGACCGACAGGCCGACCATGAAGGCCATCGAGGCGCCGAACACGCCCATGCTGTCCGCCGATGCGGCGACGAACAGACCCGTTCCCATCAGGAGCCCGGCGACCGCGACGACGCGGCGCGGGCCGAGGCGGTCGGCGGCGACCGCGGCGAGCGGCAGCCCGAGGACGAGGTTCTGCCCGGCGAGCGCCAACGCGAACGACTCGCGGCCGGCCCCGAGGCCGTCGACGACCGGCTTGAGGAACAGCCCCATCGACTGGCGCGTCCCCATCGTCAGGAACACCATCGCCGCGCCGATCAGCACGACCGTCCACGCCCGCCGGCTCATCGCGTGCGGGTCGCGCGACGCGACATCGTGGTCCGCCCGCGCCGTCATGTCAGGCGAGGTCGTGCGCGCTCGTCGCGTCCCAGAGGTCGATCTCGGGCGGCGCGGCGAGCAGTCCGGCGCACTCGGTCGCCATCTCCACCATGAGCGGCGAGTCGAAATGGCGCCGTTGACGGTCGGGGCTGTCCCACTTCTGGATCACCAGGTGGCGGCCGGGGCGGGTCACGCTCGTGCACAGGTCGACGTTGCGGCAACCCTCGACCATGCGCGTGAGCACGACGTACTTGGACAGCACGGCGAGCAGGGCCGCGGGGTCGGCGGCGGCGAAGCCCATCGTCACCATCGTCAACTCGACCTCGTCGCGCCCGTCGGTGTCGCCAACCGCGCGTCCATCTACCATACAGATAACCAGCCCTTCACTATCTTGACCAGCGATTCATCGAACGGGTCGCGGGCGCATGTGTTGAGGGGCTTGACCTGGTCGGTATCGTGGCCAAGGTCTCGTGGTGGTCGCTGATGGAACATTGAACTCCCTGCGCATCCCCAGGTGACGCTCGCACACGGAGTCTTGTCGAACCCTCTGCTCCCATACGAGTTCGAGGTTCCGACGTCCAACCGAACCAGAGGAGCCGCCGGTGGCCAAAGATCGCGTCGAACGAGACGACGAAGACCTCGTCCGTCTCTACCTCACCGACATCGGGCAGTACACGCTGCTGACGAAGGACGACGAGGTGCGACTGGCGAAAGCGATCGAGGCCGGCAACGAGGCGATCACCAAGCTCGACGGCGGCGGCAAGGACGTGACGGCGGCCAAGAAGCGCGAGCTGCGCCGCACCGCCCGCAAGGGCGAGGAGGCCGAGCGGCAGTTCGTGCAGTCCAACCTGCGCCTCGTCGTCTCGATCGCCAAGAAGTACCAGGCGTC
>JBFGCT010000029.1:0-29049 GCA_041581055.1 Ilumatobacteraceae bacterium
CGGCGCCGACCGCGGCGGTGGCCTTGTCGGTCGACAGCTCCCCGGCGGTGACGGCGTCGGCCAGCTCGTCGGAGCGGGCCATCGCCTCGCCGAGTTCGGCGGCGGTGCGGTTGCGGCGGGTAGAGGTGCCGGTCTGCGTGCCCAACCACTCCGCGGTGTCGCGCGCCCCGGTGCCGATGAACGCCCCGGCGGCGTCGGCGGCGTGCGTCAGCCGGGCGAGCTTGGCCTCGAACCGGGAGTGCACCTGCTTGAGCCGCCTCAGCTCCGACCGCAGCACCGAGGCGTCACAGCCATCCACGCGCACCCGCCCGACGTGACCCACGGCCAGCGAGGTGGCGGTGACGGCATCGGCCAGTCCCATACCCGACATGATAACGAACTGGTGTTCGATGAACAACGTCATCGGCAAAGAAACTAGGTCCGGGCCTGGTCGGACGCGCCCACCGGGGGACCGCGGCCGGGGATATCGGAAGGAGGTCGCCAGCGGGCGCCGGGTACGGTCACGACATGTCGTCGTACGCCGAACGCGCACCTCGGACCGGCGACGCCGACGATCTCGGGCGGGTGCGCGTCCGTGCGTGGGTGACGGAGCTCGATCGGTGAGCTGGCCGGCCGTGTACGCCGACGAGGAGAATTGCTACGTCACCACGACCGGACGCCGGACCGGGAACCCGCACGAGATCGAGATCTGGTTCGGCGTCGACGGCGGCACGCTCTACCTCATCTCGGGCAACGGGCCGACCGCCGATTGGTACCGCAACCTCGTCGCCGACCCGGAGGTGACGGTGCGGATCGGACAGGAGACGCATGCCGGGCGGGCGCGGGTGCTGACGGATCCCGCCGAGCGGCGGCGCTGCGGTGAGCTGATGGGGGAGAAGTACGTCTGGGGCGGCGATCCGGACATCGGCCTGACGTATCACGCGTGGTGCTTCGACGTCCCGGCCGTCGCCGTCGAGTTCCACTGACGACGGTTGATCAGGCTTCCGGCCGCACCGACCGGCCAGCCGGAACTACCGCAGGCCCATGCCGCCGTCGACGCGGAGGTGGATGCCGGTGATGAAGCGGGCTTCGTCGGAGTGCAGGAAGAGCGCCGCGTTCGCCACGTCCCAGGCGGTGCCCATCTTGCGGCCCAACGGGACCAGCCGGTCGCGGGCCGCGACCAGGTCGGCGCGCGACGTCGCGTCGGTGACCTGGCCCTCGATCGCCATCGGCGTGTTCATCAGCCCGGGCAGGATCGTGTTGACGCGGATGCCGTGGCGGGCGTTGGTGAAGGCGAGGTTCTCGGTGAGCCCGATGACGGCGGTCTTGGTGGTCTTGTACCCGACGAGCGGGAAGCCGTGATGGGCCGCGGTCGAGGAGATGTTGACGATCGACGCGGTGCCGCCGTCGCGTTCGACCGTCGAGCGCATCACCGGGATGGCGTGGCGGGCGGCGAGCAGCATCCCCTTCACGTTGATCTGCCAGAGCCGGTCGAACGCGTCGGGATCGATGGCGAGCGGGTCGCCGTCGTCGACCACGACGCCGACGTTGTTGTGGAGGATGTCGATCCGCCCGAACTCGGCGACGAGCCGGGCGACGAGCGCGGCGTGGTCTTCGTCGTCGGTGACGTCGACCTCGACGGCGAGCGCGGCGCCGCCCGCGGTCGTGATCATGTCGACGGTCTCGACCGCCGAGTCGAGCTTGCGGTCGGCCACCGCGACGGTCGCGCCGGCCCGGGCGAGCAGAATCGCCGTCGCCCGACCATTGCCGACCGTCTCGCCCTCCGCCTGCCCTCCGCCGACGACGATCGCGACGCGGCCGTCCAACCGGTGGGTGGCCGAACCGTGGTCGGTGGTCGCGTCCATCGGGGCCGATCCTTGCAGCCCTGGCGTGGCTACGCGCTCACCGAGAGTTCGGCGGCCGCGGCCGTCCGTCCGGTTTTGTGTGACCGAACATGTCGACTTCCGCGATGTTCGGTCACACGAATCGACACTGTCGCCGCGGTCGTCCGTCCGGTTTTGTGTGACCGAATATTTCGACTTCCGCGATGTTCGGTCACAAAAATCGGGGAAGGGTCGGGCGCGGTTCGGACGACGCCGGCCGGGGATCGGTCAGTCGAGCGGTTGGTCGGCGATCGCCCGGTCGAGTCGCCGCCGGGTCGAGCGCATCGCGGCCTCACGCGGTGTGATGCCCTCGGTCGTCGCCACGGTCAGCATCGCGGCCGTGTTCGCCCGGATCCTCTCGTCGATCTCCCGTACCGCTTCGGCCTTGGTGCCACCGGCGTATTCGACGGCGCCGCAGATCACGCCACCGGCGTTCACGATGAAGTCGGGCAAGTTGAGGATGCCCCGGGCGTGGAGCCGGGCCTCGGCCGCCGGTGTCGCGGGGATGTTCGCGCCTTGGGCCACGATGCGGGCGCGTACCGTGTCGACGTTGTCGGCGCACAGCACGTGCGGGCGAGCCGCCGGGATCCAGATGTCGCACTCGACACCGACGATCGCGTCGCGGTGGATCAGCTCGCCCTCCGGGTGATTCGCCACGGTCCCCGATCTCGCCGCGCGCGCCAGCGCCTCCACGTCGAGTCCTCGCGGGTCGACGACCCCGCCACCCGAGTCGGCCGCCGCGACGAGGATGCAGCCGCGTTGGGCGAGGAAGCGCGCCACGTTTGAGCCGACGGCGCCGAACCCCTGGACGGCGAACCGGGCCCCTGGGAGCGACATCTCGATGTGGGCGGCCGCGACGTCGACCGCCGCGGCGAGACCGAGACCGGTGGCGCCGATCTCGTCGAGCGGGATGCCGCCGAGCTCGCTGGGAAGGCCGATCGCCCGGCCGATCTCGTCCTGGACCCACGCCATGCAGCGCTCGTCGGTGCCCATGTCGGGCCCGGGCACGTACTCGCGGAGATCGGCGATCGAACGGGCGAAGGCCCGCATCAGCCGCTCCTTCTCGGCGATCGGCATCGTCGGGTCGGCGGCGATCACCGCCTTGCCGCCGCCGTGCGGGAGCCCGGCGGCCGCGTTCTTCAGCGTCATCGCCCGCGCCAGGCCGAAGCACTCCTCGGTCGTGACGTCCGGCGCCATCCGCACTCCGCCGATCGCCACCCCGGCCGCGACGTTGTCGACGACCACCGTCGCTCGCAAGCCGGTGGCGTGCTCGGTGACGTGGATGACCTTTGCGGGGCCGAGCTCGTCGGCGAACCGGAAGGGATCGTCGTGGCCGATCGCCGCCGTCAGCTCGACTGGTCGGGGAGGTGGTCGTGTCACCACACCGGGGCCCGGATCGGGGTCGATCGGGTGGTCCAGTAGGGCATTGGTCACGATGTTCATGTCGACTCCTCCAGGTCGTGTTCGAGTGCGTTCAAGAAGCGGGTGGCCTCGCCGCCCATCACGACGCGGTGGTCGAACGTCAGCGACAGCGGGAGCACCCGGCGGATCGCCACCTCGCCGGCGCGCACCGCCACGCTGTCGCGGGCTCGGCCGGCGCCGACGATCGCCACTTGGGGCGGCACGACCACGAGCGCGGCGTGGCACCCGCCCAGCGCGCCGAAGTTCGACAACGAGATCGTCGCGCCGCGGAGATGCTCCCGCGGCGCCGTCCGGGCCTCGATGTCGGCGCGCAGCGCGTCGAGACCACGGCGGAGGTCGTCGGGGCCGCGGTTGGCGACATCGCGCAGGACGGGAACGAACAGCCCGTCATCGGTGTCGACCGCCAGACCGACGTCGACGCGGTCGTGGATCACGCGGCCACGATCGCGCCCGAGGTACCCAGCGTTGAGCGCCGGCTCGCAAGCGCAGGCCACGGCGACGGCGCGGAGCAGGCGCAGCGTGTGGTCGGTGTCGGCGGGCCAGTCGCCGATGTCGGCCTCCCCGGTCACGGTGGCCGGGACGACCTGCGCGCGGGCGCGGGTCATGTTGGCGTCCATCGCCCGCCGGACGCCGCGCAGCGGTTCGACCGTGCCGCCACCGGCGGGATCGCCGTCGCCGGACGCGCCGTTGCCCGACGCGCCGGACGTCTCGACGTCCGCGCGGCTGACCGTGCCGTCCGGGCCCGAGGGAGTCACCGCGGCCAGGTCGACGTGTAGCGCGGCGGCCAGTGCCCGCACCGCCGGTGTCGCTCGGCCGCCGGGCCCACCACCGGCGGCGACCGCTCGGTCGGATGTCGCGTCGGCCGCTTCCGGCTCGTGGCGCGGGAGGTCGCCGACGATCGCGCCGACATCGTCGGCCGCGGCGTCCGCGTAGTCGACGAGCGCGGCGCCGACGGCGACGACGTCACCGGGCTCCGCACGGAGGGCGGCGATGTCGCCGGATCGTGGCGACGGGATCTCGACCACCGCCTTGTCGGTCTCGATCGACACGAGCGGTTGGTCGGCGACGACGTGATCGCCCACCCCGACGTGCCAGGTCACGATCTCGGCCTCGTGGAGGCCCTCACCGACGTCGGGGAGGTGGAAGGTGGTCATGCGAACTCCAGTGCGCGGCGGGCGACGTCGAGCACCCGCTGCTCGGTCGGTTGGTAGTGCGGCTCCAGTCCGAACATCGGGATCACCGTGTCGTATCCCGTCACCCGGCCCACCGGCGCCAGCAGGCTCGTCAGCCCCTCGTCGGCGAGCACGGCGGCGATCTCGGCGCCGACGCCGCCGGTTCTGGGCGCCTCGTGGACGATGACGCACCGCCCGGTGCGCTCGACCGACGCGAGGATCGTCGTCATGTCGAGCGGCTTGATCGTGACGACGTCGATGACGTCGGCGTCGATGCCGTCCGCGGCGAGGCGATCGGCCGCGGCGAGCGTCTCGAGGGTGCTCGCCCCCCAGGTGACCAGCGTGAGGTCGTCGCCGGTGCGGAGCGTGTCGCAGCGGTCGAGCGGCAGGCTGGCGCCGTCGTCGACGACGTCCTCGCGGCTCGACCGGTACAGCCGTTTGGGCTCGAGGAACACGACCGGGTCCGGATCGCGGATGGCGGCGAGCAACAGCCCGTAGGCCTTGGCCGGCGAGGACGGGATCACGACCCGGATGCCGGGGATGTGGGCGAGCATCGCCTCGAAGCTCTCCGAGTGGTGCTCGGGGGCGCGCACGCCGCCGCCGTACGGGGCGCGCACGACGATCGGGCAGGTCAGCCGGCCGCGCGTCCGGTTGCGCATCCGGCCAGCGTGGTTGGCCAGTTGATCGAGGCCCGGGTAGAGGAACCCCATGAACTGGTACTCGACGATCGGGCGGAAGCCCTCCGCCGCCAGCCCGACCGCGAGCCCGACGAACAGCGACTCCGAGATCGGCGTGTCGAGGACACGATCGGTCCCGAATCGGGACGAGAGGCCATCGGTCGCGCGGAACACGCCGCCGATCGCACCGACGTCCTCGCCGAGCACGATGACATTGTCGTCGTCCTCCATCGCCCGCGCGATCGCGGTGCGGACGGCGTCGACGAGTGTGAGCTGCTCAGGCATCGGCGCCTCCGCGGGCGACCACCTCGGACCGCTGGGCACGGTAGGAAGCGGGCAGCTCGGCGTACAGATGGTCGAACATCGATGCCGGAGCAAGGGGCGCCCGCGACTCGTAGGCCGTGACCGCGGCCTCGATCACGGCCGCGCACTCCTCCAGCAGTTGCTGCTCCTGTTCCTTGCCCCAGTGCCCGGCGTCGACCAGCCGGTCCCGCAGGCGGGCGACCGGTTCGTCCTTCCACCGGGCGCTGACCTCCTCGTCGGAGCGATACCGGCTCGCGTCGTCGGCGGTCGTGTGGTCGGCGAGGCGATACGTGATCGCCTCGACCAGCGTCGGCCCGCCACCGTCGCGGGCACGCTCGATCGCCTCGCTCGTCACCGCCCGCACGGCGATGACGTCGTTGCCGTCGACCTGCTCCCCCGGGAACCCGGCGGCGATCGCCTTCTGGGCCAGCGTCTCGGCGGCCGATTGCCGGGCCCGGGGTACCGAGATCGCCCACTGGTTGTTGTTGACGACGAACACGATCGGCAGGCGCCGGACGCCCGCGTAGTTCATCGACTCGTACACGTCGCCGCGCGACGTCGCGCCGTCGCCGAGCGCGCACACGCTCACCCGCCGGTCGGCCCGCAGTTGCATCGCCAACGCGACCCCGGTGGCGTGCGCGGCCTGCGTGCCGATCGGGACGCAGATCGGAAAGTCGTGGCGCGGAGTGGCGAAGTCGCTGCCGCGCTCGTCGCCGCCCCAATAGAGGAACAGCTCGGCGGGTTCGACACCGCGTAGCAACATCGCGCCCTGCTCGCGGAAGGACGGAACCAAGACGTCGCCCGCGGCCATCGCCGCGCCGATGCCGACCGCCACCGCCTCCTGGCCGAGCGACGACGCGAACGTCCCGATCCGACCCGTTCGCTGCAGCGCGACCGCTTTGGCGTCAAACGTCCTGGTCAACACCATCGCCCGATACATGCCGATCAGCTCGCCCTGGTCGGTGGCGAGCGAATCCGTCCCGGCGGCGCCGCCAGGACCGTCGAAGCCCCTGGTCGGGACGTGGAACGTGAGCACGTGGTCCCTCACGACCGTGTCGTGCATGAGCAACCTCCTCTTCAACCAGCGCACGTTCGGCGTCGTGGTTCAAGAGGCTTTCGGCCTGCGGGCGGGCAGCTCGGACGGCGCCTGCCCCATCGGACAGAGGACAAGGTCCCGGGCGCCTCGTGACGTACGACCTCGTGACAACCGAATGACGTCGGCGTAATTTGGCAGAACGAGTACTCGCCTGAGGAGGCCGACATGCAGCTTCTTGCCAACCCGGTCCCGGTTGACATCGAGGTGGGCCGGCGCGTCGGGATCGAGCGACGGTTCACGTCGCCCGGTGTGTGCCCCTACGACACGATCGAGTGGGAGGAGCGGGACGCGCGCATCAGCAACGCGATCGACGGCTCGATCGTGTTCGAGCAACTCGGCGTGGAGTTCCCCGCGTCCTGGTCGGTGAACGCCACGAACATCGTCGCCCAGAAGTACTTCCGCGGACAGCAGGGCACACCGGGGCGGGAGCGGTCGCTGCGCCGCGTGGTCGATCGGATCGTCGACACGATCACCGGGTGGGGTCGCCACGACGGGTACTTCGCAGACGACGAGGAGGCCGACGCGTTCAGTGCCGAGTTGAAGTTCGCGATGGTGACGCAGCGAGCGGCGTTCAACAGCCCGGTGTGGTTCAACATCGGCGTGGATGGTGTGCCCCAGCAGGCGAGCGCCTGCTTCATCCTGTCGGTCGAGGACGACATGGCGTCGATCCTCGACTGGTACCGGCGGGAGGGGACCATCTTCAAGGGCGGTTCGGGCGCGGGTGCGAACCTGTCGAAGATCCGCTCGTCGGTCGAGACCCTCGGCGGCGGCGGGACGGCGTCCGGTCCGCTCAGCTTCATGCGCGGCGCCGACGCGTCGGCGGGCGCGATCAAGTCCGGAGGCACCACTCGGCGGGCGGCGAAGATGGTGATCCTCGACATCGACCACCCCGACATCGAGGAGTTCATCGGCGCCAAGTTGCTCGAGGAGCGCAAGATCCGGGTGCTGCGCGACGCGGGGTTCGAGATGGGGCTCGGCGGGTCGGACATGTCGTCGGTGCAGTTCCAGAACGCGAACAACTCGGTGCGCGTCACCGACGAGTTCATGCAGGCGGTCGTCGACGACGGCGACTGGGATCTCCGGGCGGTGACGACCGGCGAGGTGATCCGCACCGTGTCGGCGCGCGCGTTGTTCGGCGACCTCAGCCGGGCCGCGTGGGAGTGCGCCGATCCGGGAGTGCAGTTCGACACCACGATCAACCGCTGGCACACCACCCCGCGGGCGGGCCGGATCAACGCCAGCAACCCGTGCGGCGAGTACCTCCACCTCGACGACTCCGCCTGCAACCTCGCGTCGATCAACCTGCTGCCGTTCGTCGACGACGACGGCACGTTCGACCGCGAGGCGTTCGCCCACACGGTCGAAGTCGTGTTCACCGCCCAGGAGATCCTCGTCGGGCGTGCCGACTACCCGACCCCCGAGATCGCGGTGACCACGAAGGCGTTCCGACAGATCGGCCTCGGCTACGCGAACCTCGGCGCCCTGCTGATGGCGCTCGGCCTTCCCTACGACTCCGATGCCGGTCGGGCGTGGGCGGCGGCGATCACCTCGCTGATGAGCGGCACGGCGTACTCGACGAGCGCCCGCATCGCCGCGCGGCTGGGCCCATTCGACGGGTTCGCCGACAACGAACAGCCGATGCTGAAGGTGCTCGACATGCACCGCCGCGCCGCTCGGGCGATCGACGCCACCGGCGGGGCGCCCGCGGAGCTGATCGAGGCCGGACGTCGATCCTGGGACGCGGCCATCAGGCTCGCCGAGGAGTTCGGGGTCAGGAACAGCCAGGCGACCGTGCTGGCGCCGACTGGCACGATCGGCCTGGCGATGGACTGCGACACCACCGGCATCGAACCGGACCTCGGGCTGGTCAAGTCGAAGCGGCTCTTCGGCGGCGGATCGCTGGCAACCGTCAACCGCACGATCCCGAGGGCGTTGCGGACGCTCGGCTACGCAGCCGAGCAGGCCGCCGACATCGAGGCCCACATCGACGAACATCATTCGGCGCTCGGCGCGCCGCACCTCGCCGCCGAGCACCTGGCGGTCTTCGCCTGCTCGATGGGTGACAATCCGATCCACTACGAGGGACATCTGCGGATGATGGCCGCCGTCCAGCCACTGTTGAGCGGCGGCATCAGCAAGACCGTGAACCTGCCCGCAACCGTCACCGTCGACGACGTCGGGGACCTCTACCGCATGGCCTGGGAGCTCGGACTGAAGTCGGTGGCGATCTACCGCGACCGTTGCAAGGTCGGCCAGCCGCTGACGACGTCGACCGGCACATCCGATCGTCACCGAGCGGCGCACGGTCACGTCGGGGCCATCGCACGCGACGCCGCCGAGCACGGGCCGACGCCGCCCGTTCGGGCCATGGCCCATCCGGCGCGCACGAGGCTTCCCCGCAGCCGGCCCAGCCGGACGTTCGAGTTCCGCGTGGCGGACTGCAAGGGCTACGCGACGATCGGCGAATACGACGACGGCCAACCGGGCGAGATCTTCCTCACCGTCTCCAAGCAGGGTTCGACGATGGCGGGCGTGATGGACGCGTTCGCCAAGTCGATCAGCTACGGGCTGCAGTACGGCGTACCGCTGCGGGCGTTCGTCGAGGCGTTCACCAGCATGCGGTTCGAGCCGGCCGGCATGACCGCTGACCCCGACGTCCGCTTCGCCAGCTCGATCATGGACTATCTGTTCCGCCGCCTGGCGATCGACTACTTGCCGTACGAGGAGCGGTCCGAACTCGGCATCTTCTCCGTCGGCGAGCGGCTGCAGCCGACGCTGCCCGGTCTCGACGACGCCGAAGCCGGTGCATCGGTCACCGATGGCGCGGCAACCAGTGCCACCACACGGGCGACGGGCGACGCGCCGATGTGCATGCTCTGCGGCGTGTCGATGGTGCGCGCCGGCAGCTGCCATGTGTGCGCCAGCTGCGGCAGCACCAGCGGCTGCAGCTGACCGCGCGAACTCGCCTGCTGGTCGGCGGGGACCGAATCGGACGTTGTCCTCTTCTCGGATCGAAGGCGGCGCCCGACACTCGGAAGTGGGGCGGACGTCGGAGTCCGCCGGCAGGAGGTTGTCATGAGCGACGGCTCGGGTTCCGATCAGGCCTGGAGCGGTCCGTCATGGGGTCCGCCCGACGCCCCTCGGTCGTCGGTTGCCCCTCCCGCGGCGCCCGGCAACGGCAACCGCGTCCGGATCGGTGTCGTCGTTGGAGTGCTGTTCGCGGTCGTCGTTCTCGTGGTCGGCCTCGTGCTCGTCACCGGCGGGGGAGGGGGCGACAAGGCAGATCAGGCCAGCGGCGTCAGCCTGCCGGGCGCGCCGGCAACCGACGTCCCAGCCGCCGCGGTACCCGCGACCGAGCTCCCAGGGGCCGACGTTCCGGCGACCGACGTTCCGGCGACCGAGGTTCCCGCCACCGAGGTCCCGGCGCCCACGGTGCCCCCGACGACGACCGAGCCTGGGTTCACCCAGGCGGAGGGCGAGATCTTCCTCGAGCCGGCGGCGGTGGAGGGGCCGGATTCCTTCGCCGGGGAGCTGTTCGTCGGCGAGACCACGACGACGGACCCGGCGCCGACCGTGGTCCCTGCCCCTGGCCCCGCGCCGGGACCGACGGTCGTGAGCGCGATCGTCGGTGATACGCCGGCCCTCTATGGCGGGACGCGCGACAACGCGGTGTGTGACAAGGAGGGCCAGCTGCTGTTCCTCCAGCAGAACGGCGACAAGGCGGCTGCGTTCGTCGAGGCGCTCAACGGCGACCCGACGCTGATGTGGAGCGGTGGGCCGACCCTCTCCGTCGCCCAGCTGCCGGACTACTTCGCCGAGCTCACACCAATGGTTCTGACCCGCGACACCCGGGTCACCAATCACGGCTACCGCGATGGACGGCCCACGTCGCGGCAGGTGGTGCTGCAAGCCGGCACGGCCGTCCTCGTCGACGGCCACGGCGTTCCCCGGGCCCGGTGCCTGTGCGGGAACCCGCTCACCGCGCCGCAGCCGGTCCCGGTGACGCCGGTCTACACCGGCCCGAGCTGGACGGACTTCAGCCCTGAGACGATCGTCGTCGTCAATCAGACCACCGTCGTGATCGAGGTCTTCGTGCTCGTCGACGTGCTCACCGGCGAGGAGTTCGTGCGGCCAGCGGGCAGCGACGGTTTCGCCGACACCTTCCGCGAGGCGTCGGTGTGGAGGATCGACGTCAACGCCGCGTTGGCCGAGGTGGACTACTTCAACACGACGACGGCCGCGTGGAGCGGCGAGTTCACCATCGCCGACGACGGTGCGGTCGTCGGGGCCGGGAGCGGGACGTGGACGTTCGATGCCGACTGCTACGAGTCGAGCGGCGCCGTCCAGTCGACCAGCTCGGCGCAGGGCACCTACTCGGTGACGTTCACCGGTGAGGCGTGGTATACCGAGCTCGGTCGGTTCGTCACCATCGTGCCGACGTACTCCGGCTTCGCGACGACCGCCTACTCGGGGAGCCCGTCGGTGGCTGTTTGCGAGCAGGACATCTACGACCACGTAGAGTCCTGGGTCTCGCCGTCGTTCACGACGATCGAGGCGCTGCAGGCCGAGGGCGATGTCGTGCTGGCCAGCTACGCGAGCAACGGCTTCGTCGGTGACGTCACCCTCACCCCGATCGGCTGACCGTCCGGGCGTCCCGCGCGTCAGCCCCCGGTCGAGGCTCGCCGGCGCGTCATCTCGAGCACCGGATACGGCCGGACTCAGGCGAGGGCGAGCTGCGCTAGTCGCAGGTGCCGTGGCGGCGGTCCGGGGTCGCTCGGTTCTGGGGCGTGTTCACCCGGTGGCTCTCGCCCGGTCGTGCCGGCTCGGGATGGAGCTCCGGGCGGATCGGCTCCCGGCGGTCGGCTGAGCTCGATCGATCCATCGGGATGGTGCACCTCGAGCTGAGCGCCGGTGCCGGTCATCTTCCAGCCTCGTTGGTGGGAGAGTTGGTGGTGGCGGTGACAGAGCAGCACCAAGTTCTCGTCGTTGGTCGGGCCGTCGTCGGCGCGGTGGACGATGTGGTGGGCGTCGCACCAGGTGGCCCGAATCGAGCCAGCGGCACCGTTGGTCGCGGGCGACGAGGGCGAGGAACAGGTTGTCGGACACCAGCCGGTTCTCGTGCCCGAAGTCGAGGATCGACGAGCCCGGTCCGGTGACCAATCGGTGGATGCCGGCGTCGCACGCCAGGCGGCGCACCGTGGCCGGGTCGAGCGTGGGCCCGACGTGGGTGATGCCGCGGGCGGCGGCGCGTTCGACGATGGTCTCGAACGGGGCGATCGCGATCAGCTTGGTGTTCGAACGGCCGCCCTTGAGTTGGCCTTTGGACGCCGCCGAACAGAGTTGGGTGAGGGCGTCGGCGCAGCGCTGGTCACGCGTCCGCTTGGTCCCGTCGAACGCGGACAGGTTCATGATCCCGTCCAACGTGGAGCGGACGATGGCCCCGGACTCGGGGTCGAGCAGCCCCTCCACGCGGGTCATCCCGTCACCGTGGTCGGTGACCCTCAGATGTCGGCGGGCTCGTTGGGTGTCGGCGAGGTCGGCGTCGCGGTCGGGGTGCTGCCGGGCCCGCCAATCCTCGACGGCCAGCTTGACCGCCGGCAGCGGGAGGTCGGTGATCGCCTCGATCACCTCGGCATCGAGCGCCTCTCCGCCAGCGGCGCCGACCGCGGCGGCCGCCTGATCGGTCGACAGCTCCCCGGAGGTGACCGCGTCGGCCAGCTCGTCGGACTTCGCCATCGCCTCGCCCAACTCCGCCGCGGTCCGGTTGCGGCGGGTAGAGGTGCCGGTCTGCTTGCCCAACCACTCCGCGGTGTCGCGCGCCCCGGTGCCGATGAACGCCCCGGCGGCGTCGGCGGCGTGCGTCAGCCGGGCGACCTGGGCGTCAAGCCGCGACGCGTCGTCTTGAGCCGCCTCAGCTCCGAGCGCAACACCGATGCGTCACAGCCATCCACGCACACCCGCCCGACGTGCCCAACGGCCACCGAGGTGGCGGTGACGGCATCGGCGAGTTCCATGCACACCATGGTAGCGAACACACGTTCGCTCACCAACCCGTGACCAGGATTTTTTCTCGGGCAACGGGACGACTCCCGACCCCGACGGGCTCGGAACAGGTCAGACCATCGGCAGGCCGGCGCGCGCCAGCTCGGCGAACCTTGTGGCGACGGGGCGGGGCCGACGGTCGGCGTCGAACAGGCCGACCTCGGTGACCGCGCCGATGGGTTCGGTGAGGGCGGTCTGCCAGTCGAACTGGTCGCCGCGGCTGTACCAGCACAGGCCGCGGGCGGGTCGGCCGGCGGCGCGGAGGCCTGCCAGGCCGGTGGTGAGCGCGTCGAGCCAGGGGATCTGCTGGTCGACGTCCAGCGTGAGGTTCGACGTCTCGGCGATCCAGAACGGGTGGCCGTAGCGGTCGTGCCAGCGTTCGATCTCGGCGACAGCGATCGCCGCGAGGTCGGTCACACTCCACTCGGGTGTCGGCCCGCCGACGGCGGTGATCGACGCTGGGTAGACGTCGAGTCCGGCGATCAGGCGGCCGGGTGTGGCGACCGACGCTGCGACGGTGTGGATCCGTTCGAGCACCGTGTCGTCGACCGGGTCGAGGTAGCCGTCCATCTCCGGTGCCGGCGTGCGGCCGAAGTGGAGGTCCCACACGAGCCAGCCCAGGGCGCGACGGGTGGCGACCTCGTCGCCCGCCTCGCGGGTTGTGGCGACGGGCATGTCGAAGCCCTCGGCGCCGACCCACAGCGCGTCGCGGTCGGCGTGGATGCGGGCGAGCGCGTCGAGGTTGGCGTCGACGACGTTGGCGAGGGCGCGGGCGTGGTCGGCGGTCGACGCGAGCCTTTCGTTCCAGAGGCCGAAGCGGGCTGACATGAGGGCGGTGATGCCGGGTTCGTTGACCGGGGTGAACCAGCGGGGCTCGGGGTAGCGGGCGAGGAAGGCGTCGACGTAGCGGCCGAGCCCGCCGACCCACGCCGGGTCGGCGAAACCGGGGTGGTGGTCGGGGAGACCGAAGTGGACGAACTCGACGACCGGTTCGACGCCGGCGTCGGCGCAGGCCTGCAAGGCGCGGTCCCAGCGGCTCCAGTCGTACACGCCGGGTTCGGGTTCGGCGAGCCGCCACGGCGTGCCGTAGCGCACGACGTCGGCCCCGAGCGCGGCGATGTCGGCCAGGTCGGCCTCGACCCGCCGGTCGTGCCCGCTCTGGACGAACTGATCCTGCCGGTACGGCGCCCCGTCGCGCAGGACGATCGGATCGGAACCCTCCTCGCCCACCGCCCACGCGAAGTCGGGAAACGGCGCCACACCGCGAGGGTAGACCGCGAGCGTGGACGGCGAGGGTGGACGCCGGCGACGGGGTGTGTGGAAGGATGTCGACGTCGCGCGGATCGACGCCGGCGCCATCGCGCCGGACGAGCGGGCCGCACGTCCGGCGTGGCCAGGGGGAGGAAGCGGCATGACGACCAACCGACGGAGCGAGTTCATCGCGGCAGACAGACCGATGACCCGCCGCGGCGTGTTCGGCCTCGCCGCGTCCACGATCTCGGTCGGCGCGCTGGTTTCGGCATGTGGCGAGGAGGACTCGGCCGACGAGGTCGAAGCCGAGCAGCCCGGCGAGGCCGGCGGCCGAGCGATGGGCGTCGACGTGTCGAAGTTCCAGGGATCCATCGACTGGAACAGCGTGGCCGCCGCCGGACACCAGTTCGCGATGGTCAAGGCGACCGAGGGCGCGAGCATCGTCGATCCCCAGTTCGCGGCGAACTGGTCGGGGTCGCAGGCCGCAGGTCTTCGACGTGGCGCCTACCACTTCTTCGACCCCGAGGAGTCCGGCGAGGCGCAGGCGGAGCATTTCCTGTCGACGGTCGGCCCCGATCTCGGGGAGCTTCCGCCGGCGATCGATCTCGAGACCGGAGTTCCGGGGCGGACCGACGTCCAGCTCTGGTTGGACGAGGTGGAGGTCATGGCAGGTGTCAGGCCGATGATCTACACGACCGTGGAGTTCGCCGAGGAGCATCTGGACGGGTTCGGCTCGTACCCGCTGTGGATCGCCGCCTGGGGCGAGTCGTCGCCCACGCTGCCCGCCGGCTGGAGCACGTGGACGATGTGGCAGCACACCCCCACCGGCAGGGTTTCCGGGATCGACGGCGACGTCGATCTGAACTTCTACGCCGGACCACTTCCTCCACGCTGAGCCCACCGCGACGACCGCATCGCGACTGCGGGGCTCGAGCTGGCCGTTGATCCAGAGGCTCGAGCTGTGGCGTTCCTACACTCGTCCCGATGGACGGCCGGCCCCTTCCCACGCGCGACCTCGGGGGGATGGAGACCGGCATGGCGATCGGCGACGCGCGGTGGCCGCTGAACATGGTCACGTCGATGCGGCTGGGCGCCGTGCCGGACGTCGACGTGCTCAGGCGGGCGCTCGACGAGGTCCAGCGACGACATCCTCCCCTGCGGGCCCGGATCGAGCGGTACCGTCGTCGACGCCGATTCGTCTACGACGTGACCGACCCCGTCCCGCTCCGTGTCGCCGTCCGCCACGACGAGGACACGTGGCAGCGGGAGGTGGAGGAGCTGCTCAACACGCGGCTGCCGGCCGGTGGCCCGCCGGTCGCGGCCACCCTCGTCCGACCCGACGGCGGCGACCGATGCGAGCTGATGCTGGCCTTCCGCCACGCGATCGTCGACGGCGTCTCGGCCGCGACGCTGTGGGGTGAGCTGCTCGGCGCCTACGCCGCGCTGCTGGTCGGTGACATCGAGCACCCGCCGCCCACGCCGATCCCGCCGCCCGCCGACGCCCTCGTCCCCGACCGGTTCCGCGGTTGGCGGATGACGGTCCCGCGGCTTCGTTTCGCCGCTCGGGCGGTCAGCGACGAGGCCCGCTTCCGGCGATCGACCGCGCGGCGGTCGCCGAAGGTCGATCCGGCGGGAAAGACGGTGATCCACACCGTCGGCTTTGACGTGGACACGAGCCGGCGCATCGGCCGCGCCGCGCGGGAGCGGCGTTGTACCGTGCACGGCCTCCTTCACGCGGTCGTCCTGCGGGCGGTGCACACGACGCGCTACGGCGGTGACCCGGTGAGGATGCGGACCATCGCCTTCACCGACCTTCGCCCGAGCCTCACGCCGCGGCCGCCCGAGATCGCGCTCTCGCCGTACATCGCGCTCACGTCGCAGGACGTGCTGGTCGCCTCCGACCGGTCGCTGTGGGATCTCGCGGGCGACGTCCAGGAGCGGGTGCGCGCGTCGGCGGGCGGCGAGGCCAAGTTCATCAGTTACTCGATGGCCCGGCCGCTCATGGCGGTCGCCGTCGGGGTGGCGCGACTGCGGATGGGGACCACGGCGGTCAGCCACACCGGGCCGGTGCCGATCGAGGGCGCGGACGGCCCGCTCCCGGTGGAGGATCTCCACGCGTTCGTCTCCAACCTGGCGATCGGGCCGGAGATCAGCATGCGCACCGGCTCGTTCCGCGGCCGCCTGACGCTCGACATGATGGCGCTCGACACCGACGTCGGTCGTGAGGGTCTGGCCGAACTCGCCGCCCTGATGGTCGAACAGCTCGAGGACGTCGCCCGGCCGGTGTAGGGGTCCCGGCCGGTGTAGAGGTCCCGGCCGGTGTAGGTCGCCGGGCCGGTGTAGGGGTCCCGGCTGGCTCGGCTCGGCTACTTGCTGTCGAACTTGACCTTGCCCGTGCTGGTCGTGCCGCCCATGTCGCCGACGACCACCTCGGTCCAGCCACCCTGGCCGAGGGACACGATCGGGAAGCCGTAGCCCGGGTCCTCGAAGGTCGCCGTCGCCCGCCACATCCAGGTCTGCCCGTCGCGGCCGACCGCCTTCAGGCGCGAGTCGACGTCGATGAACAGATCGCTCACGTCGTATCCCGTTCCACCGAGGAACAGCCAGGCCTCGGTGCACTTCGGGTCGAACCCGCGCAGCTGGTAGCCGCCGTCCTTGCCGGCCGGTTCGAAGCACTCGCCGTTCAGCTCCACCTGCAGCCGGAGCGTCTGGGACTCGAACGGGAGCCGGACCGGCCCGACGAACTCCTGCTGATCCGACAGCGTCGGGTAGCTCATCCACTGGACCATCGTGAGATCGGGCACGCGCTCGTCGACCTTGGCCAGCTGGTCGTCGCCGCCGGGCGAGGGCGTGAATGTCGCGGTGAAGTCGAGCGAGTAACCGCTCACGCCCTTGTGTTCGAACACCTTGACACTCCCGCGGGTGCGCAGGTCGTCCATCGGTCGCACGTCGTCGGTGATCATGTCGCCCTGCTGGGTGACGAGGCCCTGGGTGGCGAAGCTCGCCGAGGCGAACACGCCGATCGTCACCGCGATCACCAGGCCGATGCCGGTGACCGCAGCCGGTGTCCTGGTGCGCATGATCGATCCCTCCTGTCGATTCGTCGATCTCAATCGGGTCGACGTTTCGATCATAGCGCTCCCGTGCGGCCCCGTGACCAGGGCCGTTCGGCCACTCTTGCCGCCGAGCCCGGTGCGACTGCCCATCCGACGATGGCGACCGCGAGCCCGAGCATGCCGAACGAGATCGCCGCGGCGAGCGGCATCCGCCGGGCGGCGCCGACGAGCACCGCGCCGATCATCCCGAACGAGAACAGGACGAACGCCAGGCGGCCGACGACGAGATCGGGAGTGCCGGCTCGGGCGCTCGTCAACACGCCGATGAGTCCGCTCGCCGCGAGGCCGAAGAACGACGTCACGTCGACCGCGATCTCGAGCCAGAGCGGGAAGGCGGCGGCGTCGGCGTACCGGCGGTCGGCGAAACCGACGGCGACGTGCACAAGCAGGCCGACGTACACCGCGGCGGAGATCAGCGCCAGAGCCGACCACCTCGCCGACGTTCGGGCGGCGACGGCCGGTATGAGCACGGGCGACAGCCGGACCATGAACGTGATCGTGGCGAGGAGGTGCAGCCCGACCGACGTCACCAGGATTGACAGGTCGTCCCCCGCCGATCCTGCGACGAGGGCGGCCCAGCCGACGCCGGCGAGGGCGAACTGGAAGGTTCCTGCCGCATCCTCGGCCGCTGCTCGCGGTTCGGTTCGCAGCCCGAGCTCGACGAGCACCATGCCGGTGACGACGGCGATCATGCCAAGTCCCGGCGCCATCGCGTCGAGGACGTCGTGCGTCGACGGCCCGTCGGCGAACGACTCGACCACCTCCAGGGCCAGATTGCCGCCGAGCAGGACGATGGCGGCCAGGACGCCGAGCTGCGCCACGGTCAGCGGGCCCGAACGGGCGCGTTCCGGAATCCACGCGGCGAGGAAGGCGAGCAGCGCGACGGCCATCAACGACGACGCGGCGCCCCGCAGCGCATCCCCGGCCCACCAGGCGAGCGTGTGGGCGTACGCCGCGCCGATCGGCGCCCAGACGATCGCCGCCGTCGCCGTGCGGCTCCGTTGTCTCGTCGGTGGTGTCGTCGGTGGCGTCGTCGGTGGCGTCGTCGGTGGTCTCGCCGGGAGCGTGGCCGCCATGAGCACGGCGAGGAACAGCCCGCCGACGACACCGGGGAGCTCGGGGATCGACAGCTCGTCGAGGTCGGACGACCGCCGAACGGCTGCGACCAGCCCGACGAACAGCAGCCCGAGCGATGCGATCCCGAGCCAGCTCGGGTCGGGTCGGTCGTTGGTGACCTCTTGGATCTCGTCTTCGCTCATGCGTCTGTGTCGACCGGTTCGGCCGCTGGCCGCGCCTCGAGTGCGAGCGACGCCGCAGGGAGTTCGGCGGTCTCGGTCTATCACGCCACCGGAGTTCATGATGTCGTCCGCCCAGGTCGTCGCCCTGGGACGACGGGTTGCTCACCTGGGGCGGCCGCGCGCGGCGGTGCGCTCCCGGCTCGCGGGCTACGAACACTCCGTGATCATGACGCCCTCGAAGACCCCCTTGAACTGTGCGGCGGAGGCCGACGCCTCGAAGTCGAATGTGATCGCTCCCTCGATCAATGCGTTCCTTGCTTTGTAGCTGGTGACCGCCCCGAGCATGACGCCTTCGGCGCGCTGGGTCTGATCGGCGGGTTGGTCGGCAGGGGGCGGGTCGTTGTGCGAGCCCACGTTCAGTACGGAGAAGTAGGTGCCAACCGCGTCGGAGCCCCACCGCCACCGCCCGTGCAGCGTTCCGCGTCCCGTTTCATTCCCTCCCTCGTACGCCGCGACGAACTCGCCCTCGATGTCGGTGTCGAGCACGTCACGGGACAACGCCGAGTCCGACGGCCCGGACACCACGAAGATCTCGAATTGGTTGACTTGCTTGAGGGTCTTGGTCGCCGAGAAACCGCCGCTCTGAACCTCCGCGCGTGCGCTGGCCCAGCGGCCTTCCAGCTGCTTGGAAACGGTGTGCCGGCACCCGTCGGGCGCTGACGCGGTCTCCCAGTCGAAGGCCTCGTACTGGTCCACCAGCGCGTGATACCGGGAGAAGGAAGGTTCACTCGGGGTACCGGGCGCGACCTGCGCGGCGGCGTCGGTCCCCGGGAGCGTCTCAGCGGTGTCGCCCGCGTCCTCGACACCACAAGCTGCGATCACGACTGCGAGCACAGACGCTCCGATGGCCGGAACGAGCCGACGGCGTCGCCCAGCACGCCCTGGGCTGTCGCTCCCCCCGAAGGCGTCGCGTCGCGATGTCGTGGGAGCGGGGTCGATCATGCCGACGGACCCTACTGCGCCCCGGCGCGCCGGTGACCGAACAACCGGACGCCGAGCACCGACCCGATGACCCCGCCCGTCGTCGACAGCGTCAGGTCGCCGATGGTGTCGTCGTAGGTGAGCGCGAGGTCGCCGCCGGCGCCGGTCTCGGCGACGATCCACTCGGCGATCTCCCACCCCACGATGGCGAGCGCGCCGAACCCGGCCCCGAGGAAGACCGCATCGCGTTCGTCGCTCGCCGACCGAAATCGGAAGGCGTGGAAGGCGAGCACGAGGAGCACCCAGTTCACGGTGTGCAGGACGTCGTCGGTGAAGTTGAGCGTGTCGTAGATGCCGGCCAGATTGCCGATGGTGTCGAGGAGGAACGGAGCCACGACGATCGCGTCGGCGACGTGGGGATACGGATCGCGGGGTCGCCAGCGGTCGAGGATCGGCACGACGAGCGCGGCGCCGCAGAATAGCGGCGCCCGGAAGGCCATGCCCTTGCCGTCGAGGTGGTCGAGCGGGGCCAGCAGCGCAACGGCGAAGGCCGCGACGATGCCGATCTTCATCGCGATGTTCAGTCGCCGCGCCCACGTCGCGCCGTCGTAGTACTCGACCCGGGCCGCGGACACGACGACGAGTGTGTCAGCCCCGAGGACCCGGGGCGAGAACATCGGCCCCGTGTGGGCCGTTCGTGATGGGGCGTCTCAGCAGTCGGCGAGTGCGCGCAGGGCGTCGCAGATCCGGTCGCGGGCGAACGGAACGGTCCCAATCCGTTCGGTGAGCATGGAGACGGGTTGCGGGACGAGGTTGTCGAAGGAGGCGGCGCAGGCGACCGGCAGCCCGTCGCGCTCGTCGAGCGGGATCTCGGTCGGGATGCCCCGGAGGGTGCGCGTGACCGGAGCGACGACGAGCCGGTTGAGCCGGCCGGCGGCCTCCGACCGGCTGACGATCAGGACCGGCCGGCGCTTGCCCTCGGTTTCGGCCCACCAGATGTCGCCCTGCCTCGGTGGATCGCTCGGGTTCGTCACGGCGTCACCAGGGCTCTTCGGCGATCATCGCCCGCGCCATCGCGTCGGCTTGGGCGAGCTCGTCGGGGGTCTCGGGGACACGCTCGTAGCCGTCGAGAATCCGGGCGCCGACCGCAGCTCGCCGTTCGCCGTCGACCAGCGCCGTGAGCCCCCGCCGCACGACGTCCGAGCGCGACCGATAGCGGCCGCTGCTCACGAGATCGTCGATGGCTGCGGCCAATTCGTCGTCGACCTTGGTCACGAGCTGGATCATGCGATCAGCATAGCGGTACGCATTGCGTTACGAAATGCGCGAACGGTCGGGCATGCCGCGCACACACCGCGACGAGGCCGATCGGGCGCTCGGTCGACTCGCCGGCGACTGATCGGCGACTCGGCGTGCAGCAGGTTGTACCGTTGGCGATGGGCTCGGGGGAGGAGCGGTGATGGTGAGGGTCTGCGGTTCGTCGTTTCGGGCACCCTTCCGAGTTTGCGTGACCGAATGCGCCGAGGGTCGCGATGTTCGGTCACACAAATCGGCGGGCCGGCCGGCGGGTCGGCCGCCGGGAGGTGCGGGCTGATGTCGACGGCGCCGCGGTGCGACATCGACGTCGAGCAGTTCTGGCGCGACCCGTATCCCGATCTGGCGGCGATGCGAGCGGAGGCGCCGATCGCGTTCGTGCCGCAGCTCGGGGCGACGCTGATCACGACCCGTGACGACATCGCGGTGTGCGAGAAGAACGTGGCGGTGTTCTCCTCCGATCAGCCGGGCGGGCTGATGAACGTGCTGATGGGGCAGAACATGATGCGCCGCGACGGCGCCGACCATCAGGCCGAGCGGAGGGTGTACGCCCCGGCGATGTCACCCAAGCAGGTGCGCGACGTGTGGGCCGCCCAGTTCGAGTCGCACGCCGCCCGGATTCTCGACGGGCTGATCGAGCAGCGCCTCGAGCGGCGCCGGTCCGGCGGGTCGGGTGCGGTCGACCTCGTGGCGGCGTATGCGATGCCGGTCAGCGGCGAGGCGTTGAAGTCGATGACCGGGCTGACCAACATCACCTACGCCGACATGGACGCCTGGAGCCAGGCGATGATCGACGGCATCGCCAACTACACCGGCGACCCCGACGTGGAGGCCCGCTGCCACGAGGCGACGGCGGCGATCGACGCGGCGATCGACGAGATGTTGCCGTCCGCCCGCCGGGCGCCGGGCCACGACCTGTTGTCGGTGATGGTCGCGTCGGCGATGCCGCTGGAGAACGTGCGGGCGAACATCAAGCTGACGATCTCGGGCGGGCAGAACGAGCCGCGCGATGCGATCGCCGGCGCGGTGTGGGCGTTGCTGACGCATCCCGATCAGCTGGCGCTCGTGCGGGCCGGGAACACCCCGTGGCAGCAGGCGTTCGAGGAGTACTGCCGGTGGGTGGCGCCGATCCAGATGTCGCCGCGGCGGGTGGCGGCCGAGTTCGAGTACGGCGGGGTGCGGTTCGAGCCGGGGGAGCGGGTGTTCTTGATGTTCGGCTCGGCGAACCGGGACGAGCGTTGGTTCGACGACCCGGACCGCTTCGACGTGACCCGCGACACCAAGATGGCCCTCACGTTCGGCGCCGGCCCCCACTTCTGCGCCGGGGCCGCCGCGTCGCGCAGCCTCGTCGGCGACGTGGCGTTGCCGATGATCTTCGACCGGCTCGACGGGTTGCGGCTCGCCGACGGTGAGGACCCGGTCGAGTTCGGCGGATGGGCGTTCCGCGGGCCGCTCTCTGTCCCGGTGGCCTGGGGCTGAAGGTACTGACCCGCCAGCGAGCTACGGAGTCGGGCGCCGTTCATGGCGGCGTCGGGGTGACCTCGAGCAGCCCGGGCCGAGCACGCGTCGGGCTGAGATGCTTCACTGTCACGATGACCCGGCTCGGCGTGATGGTGGTGCTCTCTCTGGTGGCGATGGGATGCGGGAGCGACGGCGGCGGAGATCCGACCGGCGGCGGGAGCGCCGGTGCGACCGCGCCGCCCGCGGCGACCGCGGCCTCCGGTGACGCCGATGCGGGGGCCGGATCGGGCGATCAGGGCGGCGGCGCGTCGGTCGTCGACTCGTCGGGCAGCGTTGCGGCGCCCTGTTCGGTGCTCACCGAGCAGGAGGTCGCCGACGCGACCGGGCTCGTCGTCACCGGCAGCGAGGATCGCGGAGCGGAGGGGTGCCGGTGGTACGTCGAGCCGGTCGACCCCGACATCCTCGCCGACGACGCCATCTCGTGGCAGCCGTTCCGAGCCGAGCAGTTCGGCTCTCAGAAGGACGCCCTGGAGCAAGGCCTCGAGGGTGAGCAGATCGAGGGGTTGGGCAACGACGCCCTCTTCGTCGGGCCGGCGACGATCGGCGAGGTCTGGGTGCTGCTCGACGACCTCAGCTTCCGGGTCGGCAACCAGTTCGCCTTCGGCAACCTCGACGGCCGCCCCGCGCAGGAAGCGCTCGCCCGCGCGCTGGTCGACGCGCTCGGCTGACCGATCCCGCGGGCGCCGGCCCGGCGGGCGCCCGCCGTCAGGACGACTGGTCGGAGCCCTCGGCGGCGTAGCGGGCCGACGGGACGCCGAAGCGGAGGTCGTCCGGGTCGGCGTCGGGGTTGGCCACCAGCACTTCGCACTCGAGTTGGTCCGGGTCGCGGAAAAACAGGCTGATCTTGCGTCCGAACTCGGTGACGACGCCGTCGGTGGCGCCGGCGGCCATCAGGCGGCGGCGAATCTCGTCGAACGCGTCGAGGCCGGCGGCGTGGAACCCGATGTGGTCCAGCCGGCCTCGCCCGAACATCGGGGTCTGGCGGTCGGCCTCGGTGTTGCCGTCGATCTGGAACACGTTGAGCTCGGTCGACGGGCCGATGTTCAAGATGATCATCCGCGGTCCCCCCGGGTACTCGGGTCCGTCGGCCTCGACCGTGGCGCCGAACATCGTGGTGTAGAAGTCGATCAGCCGATCGCCGTCGTTGGTGATGGTGGCCACGTGGTCCACGCCGTCGGTCAGCATCTCGTGCCGTGCCATCGGAGCTCCTCCTCGTGTGCTGCGGATCGTCGGCTGCCGATGATAGCGATCGTCCGCCCCTCGCCCGCCGAGACGGCAAGGAACCGGTGGACCCTGACGGCGCCCGGCCGATCCTGGTGGCAACGGGCGCGCGTGGAGCCGGCGGGCGCGGCGGGCCGCCGATCAGGCGAGGGTGAGTTGCTCGGGTTCGGTGGCCCACGGCGGCGAAGTGGGTTCGATGTCGGTGGGTTCGGGCTTGGTGGCCGATGGAGCGGTGGTGCGGATGTCGGGATGGCCGGGTTCGGAGCGGTGTTCGATTGCCGGCTCTCGGCCGGTCTCGCCGGCTCGGGGTGGTGACGCAGGTGGCGAGACCCCGGACGGTCGGCTGACCTCGACCGATCCGTCGGGGTTGGTGACCATCAGCTCGGCGCCGGAGCCGGTCATCTTCCAGCCTCGTTGGTGGCTGAGTTGGTGGTGGCGGTGGCAGAGCAGGACGAGGTTCTCGTCGTTGGTCGGGCCGTGGTCCGCCCGGTGGACGATGTGGTGGGCGTCGCACCAGGTGGCTCGGATCGAGCAGCCCGGCCAACGGCATCGCTGATCGCGGGCGACCAGCGCGAGGAAGAGGTTGTCGGACACCAGCCGGTTCTCGTGCCCGAAGTCCAAGATGGACGAGCCGGGGCCGGTGATCAGCCGGTGGATCCCGGCGTCGCACGCCAGCCGGCGCACCGTGTCGGGGTCGAGTGTCGGCCCGACGTGGGTGATGCCGCGCTTGGCGGCGCGTTCGACGATGGTGTCGAAGGGGACGGTGGCGATCAGTTTGGTGTTCGACCGGCCTCCGGTGAGCTTGCCCTTGGAGGCGGCGTGGCAGAGCTGGGTCAACGCGTCCGCGCACCGCTGCTCGCGGGTGCGCCGGGTGCCGTCGAACGCGGTGTGGTTCATGATCCCGTCGAGGGCGGAGCGGACGATCGCCCCGGACTCGGGGTCGAGCAGCCCGTCGACCTTGGTCATGCCGCCGGGGAGGTCGGTGACGGTGAGCCGTCGCCGGGCCCGCTGCCGGTCGGCGAGGTCGGCGTCGCGATCCGGGTCGGTCCGGTTGCGCCACTGCTCCACGGCGGGCTTGACCTGGGGGAGTGGCAGGTCGGCGATCGCCTCGACGATCTCGGCGTCGAGGGTCTGCCCGCCGGCGGCGCCGACCGCGACGGTCGCCTGATCGGCCGAAACCTCCCCGGCGGTGACGGCCGAGGCGAGCTCGTCGGAGTTCGCCATCGCCTCACCCAACTCGGCGGCGGTGCGGTTCTTGCGCGTGGACGTGCCGGTCTGCTTGCCCAACCACTCCGCGGTGTCTCTCGACCCGGTGCCGATGAACGCGCCAGCGGCGTCGGCGGCGTGGGTCAGGCGGGCGAGCTGCGCTTCGAACTGGGAGTGGACCTGCTTGAACCGCTTCAACTCCGAGCGCAGCGTCGAGGCGTCACAGCCATCCACGCACACCCGCCCGACCTCGCTCACGGCCACTGAGGTGGCGGTGACGGCGTCGGCGAGGTCCATGCGCATCATGATAACGAACATACGTTCGATCGTCAACCTTCGTCGAAAAGTTTCTCCGCGGGACCGATCGCTTACTGTCGGGGGCATGGCGCGGGAACGGCACGTGTGGACGGAGGAGGGGTTGCTGACGTGGGACGGGTGGGTGCTCGAGCTGTTCAAGAACGACGGCAAGACCGGGGCCTGGCGGGTGCACGCCCTGACGATCGTGCGGTGGGAGATCGAGCAGCGCCGCGGCGTGTTCCTGCTGAAGGTCTTCGAGCACGAGAAGCACTACGAGTCGGTCCTCGCCGCTGACCGTCAGCGGCCGATGGTCGAGTCGCTGATGGCCGAGGTGGACGCCGCCCGCTGACCGCGCCCCCGGCCCTCGGCTCAAGCCAACGGGTGATACCGCGCCGCGGGCGTGCCGGGCGGGTTGACCCGGCCGGGCGCGGCGTCGGGGTTGGCGACGCACACCTCGAGCTCGAGGCCCTCGGGGTCGCGGAAGAACACGCTGAGCACCTGCCCGAAATCGGTCACGAACCCGTCCGTGCAGCCGCGCGCCATCAGCTCGGCGCGGAGGTCGTCGAACTGCTCGATCGACGTCGCCCGGAACGCGAAGTGGTCGAGGCGACCGCGGCCGAAGATCGGCGTCTGCCGGGCGGCCTCGTCGTTGCCGTCGATCTGGAACACGTTGATCTCCGAGCTCGGACCGATCCGCACCACCGCCATCTCGAGCCCGTCCTCGCGGAGCCGACCCTCTTCCTCGGCGTCGAACACGTCGCGGTAGAACGCGACGAACCGGTCGAGGTCGGCGGTCAGGACCGCCACATGGTCGAAACCGGCGAGCATGTCAGCTTCCGTCCTCCCAGAAGATCGACAGCTGGATGCCGTCGGGATCGGCGAAGTTGAGGATCGCCCCCATCGGGATCGCGATCACCCCCGAGTGCCCGATGCCGGCGTCGTCGAGACGGGTCGTCCAAGCATCGATGTCGGCGCGCGTGGCGACCTGGAACGCGGCGTGATCGAGCCCGGTCCGGCCGGCGCGAAACGACGAGCCGTCATTGGCGGCGTGCTCGACGAGGCCGAGCATCGCCGATGATCCGGCGAGGCGGTAGACCTTTGACCGGCGCTCGTCGCCCGGCTCGTCGATGACCGGCTCGAGGTCGAAGAGCCGCTCGTACCACGCCGCGCTGGCCGCGAGGTCACGCACCGTCAGCGCCACGTGATGGAACCCGGTCAGAGCGCCGTCCACTGGCGCACCGTACCGCAGTGGTGAGGCCGGCCCGCCGCACGAAGGCGGGGATCTTGCCTCGTAGAGGCCTCCGGCCCACGGGTCATCCCGTGGACCGTCATCGCGTTCGCCGCCGCCGGCGTCCGCTCGTCATCGGTGGCCGGCCCCGAGCGGCCCTGATCCGTCGGCGCGACGGCGGGCCTTCCAATGCGCCGTCGCCGATTGGGTCGCCCTCCGTCAGGGGCGCGAGACGATGTCGGTCGAGCGCGACGAAGCGCGGCAGGCTTCCGGTGTCTACCGCCGTCCCGCGGACCCAGCCGCGTCGTGAAGGCATTGGCGTTTGCGGGCTTGACCCCCAGTCACACGTGGTAGCTTCGCCTGAATGGCTGCTGCGAACTCTCAAGGTGGTGGCCTGCGATGCCGACGTTCAGGGGGAGGAACTATGTCATTGCCGCAGTCCATCGCAGTTCGTCGGGTGCCCGGCGCTCGGAAGTGGGCGACCCTTCAGGTAGGTTGGCGCGCTGATTTGACTACTCTGGGTGACTGGCAATGACTGAGGATGATGGATCGAACGAACTTCCGGGCGTCGAGCCGCTGGCGGCGTTGCTTGCGATGAACGTGGAGACCTTCGACGCCGCCGAACTGAAGCGCTACCTCAAGACGCGTAGGTTCATGTTCTGGCGTCGCAATGACCAGCATGTCAAGCACCTCTTCGAGGAGCTCGGAAGCCTGGTCCGTTTCATTCGGGACAGCACAGGGTGGACGATCGAAGACATCCTGCACGTGATCGGTTGCCAGAAGCATGGTGGCGCGCTGAACAGTGAGCACTTGGAGGTGGCGGAGCGTCAAACGCGAAAGCTCGCAACCGCGGTCTCTGAGATCCACGAGATCCTCGGCGACGGCACTGCTGTGGACGTTGCGTTCCGTTGCCCCCCCGGCGACTCGTTCGGCGATCTGAGGAGCATGTCTGAAGAGCAGTGGGCCCGGATTCGGACGGAGGCGCGTGTGTACGCGAACAAGCGGGCCTACTCCGTAGATGGCGGAACCGAACACTTCGGTGATGGCTCACGGCGCGCCCTGAGGGCCGCAGCAGAGCGATTCGCAGGCTGACTCGAGGATGGTGGCCACGGAGTGGCACTTGGGCCTTCGCGCGTGGAACGTCGGACATCCACCGTTCCCCGACGAGCCGGAGTTGGTTCCTTTAGAACAGGAGCTGACCGACTTCCTCGTCGCGTTGCAGGATGATCCTCCATCTGCTCCGCTGGTGGGGCGCGACGGGACGCTTGGGCCGGCTATCGAGTCCGGGGTGGTACAGATTCTGGAGCAGGAGGGTGAATATGCTGCGGCCGTCGTCGGGTTGCTCGCTCGACCAGACCTCGAGCAGTTGTTCGCTCCGCTAGACGGCGAGCTCGATGATTGTGTCCATCAGCTAGGGAGCGACAAGGATGATCGGGTCAGGCGGAAGCTCCTAGCGGATATCGCCAAGCCGCTCGCGGCCGGCGCCATATTGGTCAACAGTACGATCGGCCTCACACCGTTCTCGGGGGTGGTCACCACGGGATGGTTGGTGGCCGCCGCTGCCCGCTGTTCGGCTCGCCTCCCGCTGCGAGAACGGATACCGATTCTGAGTTCCTTGGAGCAAGAGGTCCGATTGGCTTGTGATGCCGTTTCTGAGGGTCTGAATCCCGACCCTGCAGCCCTTCGGCTTGCGCAGTTTGTTCACGCGACGATGGTCAGGGGGGAGAGTCGTCGGTAGAGCCGTAGTGGGGCGATTTCGGGTTGAGGCCCACTCGTTGACCGATTGACAGCGCTCTCGTTGGGGCTCGGTCGGAACTGATCGACGTATTCTCAGCCCCGATGCTGACCCTTCCCCAACTCGAACGACATCTCTTCGCGGCCGCCGACGTGCGCGACGCCAAGCTGTTCGGCGAGGTCCAGGTGCGCACCCGGCTGCGCTACCGCGACACCGTCGACGGCGACTTCGACCCGTACAAGTACAAGGACAAGGTGCGGGCATTGATCGACGAGCACATCACCGTGCTCGATCTGTCCCAGAAGATCGCACCGGTCCGGATCACCGACATCGATTTCCGGGCACCCCGAACCGCAAGCGCGCAGCGGTCACGATGCTGCGCGACCGGTTCGGGGTCTCCGAACGCCGAGCCTGCCGGGTGGTCGGCCAGCACCGATCGACCCAGCGTCTCGACCCACCACCGATCCCTGACGATGAGGCCCGGCTGCGTGAGTTCTCCGGGCGTTCTCGAAGCGTCGACCGCGGTGGGGCTGGCGACGCGCCGCCAAAGCCGCCCGCAAGGCGGGCTGGCAGGTCAACGACAAGCGGATCCGACGCCTGTGGCGTGACGAGGGCCTACGCGTCCCGACCAAGAAGCGCAAGAAGCCGTTGCGTGGGATCGGCGCCCACGTCGGCGCGATGTGCCCGATCGTGCCCAACGCCCTGTGGGCGCTCGACTTCCAGTTCGACGTCACCGGCGATGGCAGGACCCTGAAGATGCTCAACGTGATCGACGAGTTCACCCGCGAGTGTTTGGCGATCGAGGTCGACCGGTCGATCGACGCCGACGGCGTCGTCGCCGTCCTCGACCGCCTCGCCATCGAACGCGGCACGGCACCGGCGTTCGTCCGGTTCGACCACGGTCCCGAGTTCATTGCCCACGCGGTGGCCGACTGGTGTCGGTTCAACCACACCGACAGCGTGTTCACCGACCCCGGCTCACCGTGGCAGAACGCGTGGATCGAAGCCTTCAACGGCCGCTTCCGCGACGAGCTGCTCAACGGCTGGCAGTTCGACAGCCTGCTCGAGGCCCGCGTGATCATCGAGGACTGGCGCATCGACTACAACATCAACCGACCCCACACCGCCCACGGCGACCTCACCCCCACCGAGTTCGCCACCCACTGGACCACCATCAACCAACCCCAAGCCGCATAGCAACTGGACCACTCATCGGGTCCCCCTCAGTTCTACCGCAGCATGGTCCACGACGGAACCGCCTTCGCCGGCAACCTCGACTGGAAGCAGGTCCCGGCCGGGCCCGACCTCCTCCAGCTCAAGACCGCGGCGATCACGCTCGCCCTCCAGGCGTCGATCAAGAACCTCGC
>JBFGCT010000030.1:0-28986 GCA_041581055.1 Ilumatobacteraceae bacterium
CACCATGCCCCCCGCCACTCCCTCCACCATGCCCCCCGCCACTCCCTCCACCATGCCCCCCGCCACTCCCTCCACGACGACCGCCACCGGAACGGTGGCGACCGTGATGCCGTCACCGGTCGGACCGCTGACCCTCGTCGCCTCCGAGCGTGGCTTGCGCGCCGTCTCGTGGCCCGACCCCGACGACGGCGCCGGCGACAGCGGTGACGGCGACGGCGACACGGGTGACGGCGACGCCACCGGGGCCGGCGTCGACACCGCTCACCCGATCCTCGTCGCGGCCACTCGCCAGCTGGGCGAGTACTTCGCCGGCGAGCGCACCGAGTTCGACGTGCCGCTCGACCCGGTCGGGACGCCGTTCCAGCTGTCGGCGTGGACGGCGCTGCGCTCGATTCCGTACGGCGAGACGATCAGCTACGGCGAGCAGGCCGAGCGGATGGGGGACAGGCGCAAGGCCCGGGCGGTCGGCGCGGCGAACGGCAAGAACCCGTTGTCGATCGTCGTCCCCTGCCATCGAGTCGTCGGCGCCGACGGGTCGTTGACCGGGTTCGCCGGCGGCGTGGAGACGAAGGCCTGGCTGCTCGCCCACGAGCGGGCGACGTCGGGCCGCGCCCTCGCCCTCGGCTGATCGGCGGCGGCGCCGCTCGGCTACGTGCGGCGCCGCGCCTGGGCGGACTGGGCGCGGCGCGCCCGGTCGGCGTCCTTGCGCGCCTTGCGCGCCTCGGCGCGCTTGGCGCGCAGCGCGTCCTGCTCCTCCGCGGAGCGGCCGCTGTGGTCGACGACCGGGGCGATCTCGGTCGGCTCGGGCTTGGGCAGCGCGACGAGCTCGTCGGTCTTGAGCAGGTCGCGGATGATCGCGCTCGCCGGCGCCTCGCCGACGACGGTCGCGGCGAGCATGATCCGGGTGATCGAGACGCCGTGCTGTTCGACGAGGCCGGGGAGCACGTCGCGCAGCTCGTCGGTCGACGGGTTGTCGGCCTGGTCGCCGAGCGCCTCGATGCAGTCGGCGAGGCAGGCGTCGCTGATGATCGCGGCGACCGCCTCCATCCCGCCGTCGATGCGTCCGGCTTTGACCGCGGCGCGCAGCGCGTCGGGTTCGAGCGGATCGACGAAGCTCCCCAAACCTTCCCGCCGGTCGTCGTCCAACGCCTCGATCGCGGCGACCAACTCCTCGTCGGTCGTCGCCTTGATCGCGCGGTCGAGGAGGCCGAGGGCCTGCATCCGGTTCTTCATCTGATTCACGGGCCGCGACGCTACCGTGCCCCGGTCCATCCCGGTCGGTGGGCCCCCGGCCTGGCAGCACGGTCGGCCGGTCGGCTAGGGTGTGCCGGCGTTCACAGTCGCCGCCGGGGCGGCTACCGGGCGATCACGGGAGGAACGAACTTCATGGCAACCGTCGTGCTCGACAGTGTCAACAAGGTCTATGAGAACGGCTTCCACGCCATTCACGACCTCGATCTCAACATCGAGGACGGCGAGTTCCTGGTACTCGTTGGCCCGTCGGGGTGCGGCAAGTCGACCGCCCTGCGGATGATCGCCGGGCTGGAGACGATCACCGGCGGCGAGATGCGGATCGGCGACCGTGTCGTCAACGACGTCGAGCCCAAGGACCGTGACATCGCGATGGTGTTCCAGAACTACGCGCTGTATCCCCACATGAGCGTGTACGACAACATCGGGTTCGCGCTGAAGCTGGCCAAGGTGCCCAAGGAGGAGATCGACGAGCGCGTCCGCAAGGCGTCGGCGATCCTCGAGCTCGACACCTACCTCGATCGAAAGCCCGGCCAGCTCTCCGGCGGGCAGCGCCAGCGCGTCGCGATGGGCCGGGCGATCGTTCGCCAGCCCTCGGCGTTCCTGATGGACGAGCCGCTGTCCAACCTCGACGCCAAACTCCGCGTGCAGATGCGGGCCGAGATCGCCGGCCTGCAGCGCGAGCTGGGCGTGACCACGTTCTACGTGACCCACGACCAGGTCGAGGCGATGACGATGGGCGACCGCGTGGCGGTCATCAAGGATGGATACCTCCAGCAGGTCGACACGCCGCAGAACCTCTACGACCGGCCGACCAACGTGTTCGTCGGGGCGTTCATCGGATCCCCGTCGATGAACCTCTACGAGGGCGTCATCAACCTCGCCGGTGACGGCGCCGGCACGATCACGCTCGGCTCCGAGACGATCGGGCTCAACCCGGCCGCCCTCGCCAAGCGCCCTGGATTGCGGCGCTACGACGGTCGGCCGGTCGTCGTCGGGATCCGCCCGGAGGACTTCGAGGACGCCGCCCTGAACCCGGGAGTCCCGGCCTCCGACCGGTTGCACACGACGGTCAACCTGATCGAGGCGCTCGGGTCGGAGCTCATGGTGCACTTCGACCTCGATGCCCGGCGCGTCGACTCGGGTGACCCGGACGCCCAGGCCGACGAGGTCGACCACGACGCCGTCGGCCGATTCAGCCCGCGTTCGACGGCTCGGATGAAACAGCCGATCGAGATCACGATCGACACCGAGAACACGCACTTCTTCGACCTGGACTCGCGCGAGGCGATCTGGGACTGACCGCGGCGTCAGCGCCGCCGTCGGGCCGTCACGAGAATCGACCCGGCGAGTGACGCGATCGGCGCGATCGGTTGGAGGATCGCGCCGATGCCCACGTCGCCACCGAGGATGTCGTCGCTGGCGATCCCGATCATCCCGATCCCGATCAGCAAGGCGATGCTCGACGCCACGATGGCGATGATCGCGACGGCGAGGACCCTGCCGGCGAAGAACAGCGCGATGCCGAGGCCGGCGAGCACGAACGCCATGGCGAGCATCAGTTGGCCCGGCCCGTCGAGGATCTCGCCGTCGGACGTGAAGAACAGGTCGGTGCCGCGGCGCGTGTCGTCGCCGTCGGTCAGCCACGGGAGGTAGACACCGATCGCGGCGACGACCGCGCCCACCACGATCAGGCTGCCGCCGACCTTGGCGTCCGGCCGTTTCGGCCTCTCCGCGAACCCCGGCGCCGGCCCGAACCCGGGAGGGGGGGTCGCCGCGCCGTAGGCCGGCTCGGTATAGGGCGGGGGAGCGGCGGCCGGCCCGAATCCCGGCGGTGGCGGCGGCGTGCCGCTGTCGTCGGGCGGCGGTGGAGGCGGCGGCGGGGTGCTCATCGCCTCATTCTTGTCGCTGACCGACGCTCAGGGGGTGAACCTGGGCTTCAGCGGCCGGTGGGTCACGTTCGGCAACACGTGCGCGGCGACGAGATCGCACTCTGCGACGTGGGTGTAGCCGGACAGGATGAAGGCGCCGATTCCGGCGTCCTGGTAGGCGCGCAGCTTGGCGACGACCTGGTCCGGGTCGCCGACGATCGCCGCCCCGGCCCCGCTGCGGGCCCGGCCGACGCCGGTCCACAGCGCCTCTTCGACGAACCCGTCGTCGGTCGCGTCCGCGCGGAGCGCGGCCTGGCGCTGGACGCCGACCGACGCCGCGTCGAGCGACTTGTTGCGGATCGCCGCACCCGTGTCGGCGTCGAGCCGGGACACGAGCCGCTCGGCGGCCGCCCGTGCCTCCGCCTCGGTCTCCCGCACGATCATGTGCGCCCGCAGGCCGTAGATCAGCGAGCGGTCGTACCGCTCGGCCGCGAGCGCGGTCATCTCGGCGACGGTCGTGCCGACCGACGCCACCGTGTCGGGCCACGTGAGGAACACGTCGGCCTCGGCGGCGGCGACGTCCTTGGCCGCCGGGGAGAACCCGCCGAAGTAGAACGGGGGGCACGTGCCGTCGACCGTCGCCGCCCGGGGGGGCTCGAGTACGAGGTCGACGAACTCGCCGTGGAAGTCGATCGCCTCGCGGTTGAGCAGCGCCCGCAGCACCTGCATCCACTCGCGCGTCCGCTGGTAGCGCGGCGCCGAGTCGAGCGCCTCGCCCGGGATGTCCGACGAGATGATGTTGACCGTCAGCCGGCCGTCGGCGAACTGGTCGATCGTCGCCAGCTGGCGGGCGAGCTGGGGGAGCCACATCTCGCCCATCCGAACGGCGAGGAGCAGGTTGATGTCGTCGGTGTGGTTGGCGATCGCCGCGGCGAACGCCGTCGAGTCGATGCCGAGCTCGTACCCGGACGGCAGCAGCACGTTGTCGAACCCGTTGCGGTCGGCGGCGCGCACGATGTCCGAGCAGTGCGGCCACGAGCTGGCCAGGCGCTGATCGGGGACGCCGAGGAACTCGTAGTCGTCGTCGCACAACGCTCCGAACCACGAGATCTCGGGCACGTCCGGTTCGGTCATCGAGCTCACGGGAGCGGCACCCCTTCGGAGGCCTGGATCACGGCGTAGACGTCCTCCCGGTTGAGGGTGACGCTCAGCGCGGCGGTCGACGAGGAGATGCGCCCGGGCTTCTGGCTGCCGATGATCGCGATCGGCGCCGACGGGTGGGCGAGCACGAAGGCGAGTGCGATCTGGCTGCGGTCGACGCCCTCGCGCTCGCCGAGCCGGTCGAGCTCGGCCACCAACTCGGGCGGCACGTCGTGGCCGGTCGCCAGGCGACCACCGCCCAACGGGCTCCAGGCGAGCGGGACCATCCCCGTTCGCATGCAGTCGTCGAGGGTGCCGTCGCGCAGCGGGTCGAGCTGGAGCGCGGAGTACTCGGGTTGCTCGGACACGAGCGGGAACGGAAGATGGGCGGACAGCGCGGCGACCTGGTACCGGGTGAAGTTGGAGACGCCGACCTCGCGGATCTTGCCCTCCTCGCGCAGGCTCGCCAGCGTGGCGGCGACGTCGGCCGGGTGCGTGTACATGTCCGGTCGGTGGATCTGGTACAGGTCGATCACGTCGACCTGGAGGCGGCGCAGCGACGCCTCGCACGCCGACCGCAGGTACTCCGGCGACGAGTTGTACGGCGTCGGCGGGGTGATGCCGCCCTTGGTGGCGAGCACCATCCGGTCGCGCAGCCCGGGTTCGCCGGCGAGGATCCGGCCGAGAATCTCCTCGACGTGGCCGAACCCCGTACCGCCCCAGTCGAAGCCGTAGACGTCGGCGGTGTCGATCAGGTTCATCCCGGAGTCGAGGGCCGTCTCGATCAACATCTGACCCTGCGCCAAGTCGTCGTCGGTGAACCGCCAGAGCCCGAACGCCAGCGGCCCCACCGGCGCAAGCGCCCCCAACGATCTCGGCTGTGTCTGCACAAGCGTCACGGGCGGCCACGCTACAACGTTGGCGTCATCCAGGCGCAGGGCGGAACGCACCGAAAACGAGTGGCCGGGTCCGCCGACTCGCTCAGTCGCGACCAATCCTTCGGTCTGAGTCGGACCGACTCGGTCAGCCCTTGACGGCGCCGGCGAGCATGCCCCGGACGAAGTACCGCTGGAGCGCGAAGAACACGATGATCGGGACGAACGCCTGCACGAACGCGCCGGCGGGGAGGATGCTCTCGTTGCGCCCGAAGTCGCCGGCGAGGTTGGCGATGACGATCGTCGTCGGCTGCTGGCTGGCGTTGGCGCCGATCATCGTGTTGGCGATCAGGAAGTCGTTCCACGTCCACAGGAACTGGAAGATGGCGAACGCCGCGAGCACCGGGATCGACAACGGCAGCACGAGCCGCCAGAAGATCGTGAAGTGGTCGGCGCCGTCGATGCGCGCCGCCTCGAACAAGTCCTTGGGCAGCGAACTGATGTAGTTGTGCAACAAGAAGATGGCGAACGGCATGGCGAAGCCGGTGTGCGTCAACCAGGCGGCCGTGGTGGTGCCCGCCAGGTCGAAGTCCGGGATCACGAGGATCGTCTTGTCGAGGAACGGCAACGTCAGGTGGGCGCCGTTGTTGAACATCTGCAGCGCCGGGATCAGCGCCACCTGCAGCGGGATCGCCAGCAGCGACACCGTGGCGATGAACAGCGGCTTGCGGCCTCTGAAGTCGATCCAGGCGAATCCGTACGCGGCGAAGGCGGCGATGGCGATCGGGATGATCGTCGCCGGGATCGCGATCGCCGCCGAGTTCAGCAGCGATCGGCCGAGGCCGGCCCGCGACTCGAAGATCTGGTTGTAGTTGTCGAGCGTCAGCTCGCTCGGGCTGACCTTCCACCAGCCCGAGCCCCGCTGTCCGTTGCGGTTGCGGAACGAGTTGATGAACAGCCCGAGCGTCGGGATGCTCCAGACGATGACGATGAGCCAGAGCAACCCGGTCGGGATCGACCGCAGGAGGCCGTAGACGCGGTTGACGGCGCCTCCGGAGTCGCCGGGCTTGCCCGCCGGGCCGGTGTCGCTGAGGGTTGGTGCGGTGGTGGCCATCGGTCAGCCCTCCTGCTGCATCTTGCGGATGTTGAAGACCATGACGGGGAGCACCGAGAGGAAGATCAAGATCGCCAGCGCCGCCCCCTTGCCGGTGTCCTGGAAGCTGAACGCCTCCTGGAACATGTTGTTGGCCAGCACCTGCGATCCGAACTGGCCGTTCGTCGTGACTTTCACGATGTCGTAGACCTTCATCACACCGACGATCAGCGTGGTGACGACGACCCCGATCGTCGTCGCGATCTGCGGCAAGGTGACCCTCCAGAACACCTGGGAGTTCGTCGCCCCGTCGATCTTGGCCGCTTCGATCAACTCGGTCGGCACGGCCTTGATCGCCGCCGACAGGATCACCATCGAGAACCCCGTCTGGATCCAGATGAAGATGACCATCAGCCAGAAGTTGTTGTACGGCGTCTCCTGCACGAAGAACACGGTCTCGCCCTTGGAGCCGGGAATCCCGCCGACGCCGTCCCAGCCGAACGCCCCGATGTACTGCAGGAAGAACCAGCCGACGAAGAAGATGGCGATGCCCGGCACGACCGCTCTGGCCGGTCCGTATCTCGTCGACATCCTGGCGAGGACGAGGAACAGCGTGATCAGCACCGCCACGATGAACGCGCCGAAGATGATCGTCGGGAGGCCCGATCCCGTCGACAGGCGCCCGAGGCCGACCCACAACGCGTTCATCACGCCGGTCTGCTCGGTCGACGTGTCACGGGCGAGGTAGACGAAGCGCCAGATGATCGACGCGCCGACGAGCGAGATCGCCATCGGCATGAAGATGATCGACTTGGCGACCTTCTCGCCGTGCACCCCGTCGGCGAGGACGGCGATCGCCAGCCCCATCGCCGTCGATGCGAACGTGACGACGACCACCCACCAGAGGTTGTTGATGATCGTGCCGCGCAGGGCGGTGAACACACCGAACGACACGAGCAGCACGCCGACCACGAGCGGGCCGACGGTCGGGTTGCCGATCTCGACCGCTCGTCCGGTGCGCTGCTTCATCACGATGCCGACGACCAGCGCGACGATCAGGATCAGCACGCCGGCGATGAACGGGCGACTGGTGAACATGTTCGTCCAGTTCTCGGTGTCGAAGCTGTCGCGGTCGGTGAACACCGAGCCGTAGTTCTCGAGCCCGACCCACTTCTCCGAGTCACGGCCGAGCAGCGAGAGATAGGCGGTGCGGATCGCCGGCACGACGAGCAGGACGCAGATGAACAGGATCGCCGGGCCGATGAAGATGATCGCCCGCGACCGCGTCTCCAGCGCGACCCGCGCCGTGTAGTCGGGATTGAGCGTCATCCCGTGACGCCATCCGATCATCAGCGCCGGCACGATGGAGGCGATGATCGAGGTGGCGAGCGAGCCGTCACCGAGGTCGGCCGCCCCCCAGGCCCCCACGACCCAGCCGATCGCGCCGCCGATCAGCGCGCCGTGCAGCGGGGGGTGCTTGCGCAGGGCGCTGAGGCCGGCGCCGATGCCGGCGAGCACGATCGTGTAGGCCGCGATGGCCACTGGGTCGAGACCCGGGTGGAACTCTTCGCGGATGACGAGCCCGATCACGAGGCCGATCACGCCCGCGCCGCCGACGGCGATCATCAGCCTCCGCTGCGGGTCGTCGGTGACCGCCATCGCGACGCCGATCGCGCCGAAGCCGAGCGCGCCGGCGAGCGGGCCGATCGCCCACGTGAAGAAACCCTCGCCGGACGCCAGCGTGATCAGGTTGCCGTGTAGGACGACGCCGAACACGGCGCCGATGATCGTGAACGTGATCGCGTTGAACCGCAGCCAGTCTGATCGGACCTGGTTGAACAACATGTTGGCGCCGATCCAGATGCCGGCGCTGGCGGCGACGGCGATGACCACCGTGAAGAAGGTGGTGCGGATCTTCGGCTCGACGAACGCCCAGAAGATGAAGGCGAGAATGCCGACGGCGATCGCGCCGTACTGGATGTACTGCTTGGTCGTCAGCGGCGGGCGGCGCCTCCCGCCACCGCCGCCGGGTGGTGGCCCGCTGTCGGCCTCGTCGGTTCGCTCGAGTGTGATTGCCAACGTCGTGCCCCCTGTGCGTTGAATCCCCGCTTGTTGCCAACCCGACGCTCATCGGAAAAGCGACGGGGCACCGACACAGTAGTGCCGGTGCCCCGTCGTGTGCACAAACGAACCCGAAGGTGGGCTCGTCTCAGGTGTCGCCGCTCAGCTCGGCCACGACTCCTCGATGCGCGACGCCGCCGTGGCGACGTCGGTGTCACCGTTGACCAGTGACGTTCCCTCGCTCCAGAAGGTGCCGGCGCCGACGTCGGCGGGCATCAGGTCGGAGCCGTCGAAGCGGGCGACCTGGGCCGCTGCGAGGATCTCGAGGAAGCTCTGCTCGAGCGGCTGGTAGACGCTCGGGTCCTGGCCGATCGCGGCCGACAGGTAGCCGGACAGACCGCCGCCGACGGCTGCGGTCTGGTTGGCCTGACGGGTCTCGGCGTAGTCGGCGGTGGCGATGTACTTCATCACCGCGTCGGTCGCCGGGTCGTCGTCGAACGCGGCGGCGAAGATGCCGGCGGTCAGGACGGGCTTGGTGGCGTCATCCGCAAAGGCGGGGAGGTAGAACACGTCGACCGCCGTCGGGTCATCCGGGTCGGCGAACGTGGTGCCCTCGGGGAACAGGCCGGCGAAGAAGTTCGCCTGGCGGTGCATGTAGCACTGCCCGTCGACGAGCGGCTGGCCGTTGTCGGCGAAGCTCGTCGCGGCGATCGAGCCCGCCGCGGCGAACACGTTCTCCGGGGTCCAGAGGTCGACCGGGGCCTGCATCGCTTCCTGGATCTTCGGATCGTCGAACGGGATATCGTGGTTCACCCACTGGTCGTAGACGTCGCCACCGTGCAGGCGGAGGACCATGTCCTCGACCCAGTCGGTGTAGGTCCAGCCGGTCGCCTGGCCGGACTCGATGCCGACGCACAGCGGCTTGGGGCCGCCGTCGGCCGCCATCTTCTCGATCAGGGCGGTGAAGTCCTCGAAGGTCTCGGGGACGTCGTAGCCGGCGTCGGCGAAGGCCTGCGGCTGGTACCAGACGAGCGACTTGAGGTCGGTCTTGGCCGGGATGCCGTACTGCACGCCGTCGACGAGCCCGTACTGCTGGTAACCGTCGATCCAGAACTCGTCGACGACCGCGTCGGCCTCGGCGCTCAGCGGCTTGATGAAGCCCTCGCGGGCGAAGTCGGCGAGCTTGCCGGGCTGCGGGAAGAACGAGATGTTGGGCGGGTTTCCGCCCTCGACCTGCGTGTTGATGTTCGCTTCCCAGTCGGCGTCGCCGGTGTACTCGACCTTCAGGTTGACGGTCTCGCCCCACGCGTTGAGCGTGTCGTTGATCGACGCGATCGACGGGTCGTCGCGCTCGGGACCGGTGATGGTGACGGTGGCGCCACCGAAGTCCATCGCGTCGCCGTCGCCGCCGCCCTCGGGCGCGTCGGTGCCCTCGGGTGCGGTCGTGTCGTCGCTGCCCGAACCGGTGTCGTCGTCGCTCCCGCAGGCTGCGGCAACGAGTGACAGGGCGATCGGGACGGCTGCTAGCTTCAGCCAGCGCTTGTTCATAGGGTCCTCCCCCTCTGTGTGATGTACGCCAGCTCGGGGAGCCAGCGATTGTAAACGCTTACATACGAACGATGCTCGCGTCAAGGCATGCTCGGAAAAGTCACACCCGTGAGGAGTCTAGGGGGCCGGGGGGCCGGTTGTGGCGCGCACGACGAGTTCGATCGGCGCATCGAGATGGACGTCCTCGACGCCCTCGCCGTCGCCGGTGATCGTCGAGATCAGCGCCCCGGCCGCAGCCGCGCCGTGATCGACGACGCGCTGGCGGATCGTCGTCAGCTCGACCACGCGGGAGAACTCGTGGTCGTCCACGCCGACGAGCGACACGTCGACGGCGGGGCGCAACCCGCGCACGCGCAATTCCATCAGCGCGCCGAACGCCATCTCGTCCGACATCGCGAACACGGCGGTCGGCGGACGCGCCCGGTCGAGCAGCGCGGCCATCGCCCGCTGCCCGCTGTCGATGCCGAAGTCGCCGCGCTCGACGAGCTCGGGGTCGAGCGCGCGGCCGGCGTCGGCGAGTCCCGACTCGAACCCCCGGCGCCGGGCGGCGGTGACGTCGAACGCCCCTGGTTCGTAGTGGAGCCCGCCGATCACGCCGATCCGCCGATGGCCGAGCGCGGCGAGATGGCCGGCGGCCAGACGGCCCACCGCCTCGTCGTCGATGTGAACCGTCGGATGGCTCGTCGTCGCGTTCCCGATGGTCGCGATGGCGATCCCGCGCTGATTGAGCGACTCGAACTGCGCGTCGCTGATCGGGATCTCGACCAGCAGCAGCCCGTCGGTCCGGCGTTCGAGGTCGGTCTCCGCGCTCAGGAGGCGATCCCGATCGTCGTCGTGGGGAAGACCGATGACCGAGAACTCGTAGCCGGCGTCGGCGCACACGCCCTCGGCGCCGGCGACCACGGTGGAGAAGTACCACCCATTGAGCGTCGGCACGACGACCGTGACGGTCTTGGTGCGCCCGGCGGCGAGTCGCGACGCCGCCGGGTCGGGCCGGTAGTTCAGTGCGACCGCAGCGGCCCGCACCCGCTCGCGGGTTGCGTCGGCGACGTTCGGGAGCCCGCGCAGCGCCCGACTGACGGTCGCCACCGAGACGTCGGCGGCGTACGCGACGTCCTCGATCGTCGCCCGTCTCGGTCGTTTGAACGGTGTCGGCGGCATGGCGAGCCCGAGTGTAAGCGCTTACAGCGTCGCCCGCGTGGCGTGTCAGCGAACGCGGCGCTCGGAGATGTCGTCGACGATGCCGACGATCACCGACCGGATCGGGCCGGTGTCGATGCCGAAGATCTGGCGCGCCGACGTGCCCTCGTCGCAGATCAACACCCGCTCGCCGACGCCGGCGTTCACCACGTCGACCGCGATCAGATATCCGTTGGCCGACCCGTCGGGGTCGACCAGGTCGCACAGGAGCAGTCGCTGACCGGCGAAGAACGGGTGGCTGATCGGCGAGACCACCGTGCCGGCGACCTGGGCGATCTTCATCGATCGCCCCGTTCGCCGTCGGCGAGCGTCACGTGGTCGACGAGCCCGACGATCGCGTGGTCGACGGGTACGAACCGCTCCTCGAGCGCCTCGGCCGCCTCGCGTGACGCGACGTAGTAGACCAGTTCGCCGGTCCCGGCCATGGCGACCGCGTCGGCGGCGACCACCGGCGCGCCGGCCTCGTGTTGGCGCTTGTCGAGCGGCTGGACGATGAGGAAGCGCACCCCGTCGAGGCCGTCGGCCTTGGTCGACGCGACCACGGTTCCGATGACGCGGCCGAGGTGCATCAGGATGCCCCGTCGGCCCGCAGGCGGTCGTTGAACCGCAACTCGGCGGCGAGGTTGACGCGCATGTCCGGGTGGAGTTGGGCGATGACCGTGGTGCCGATCAGATGTTCGCGGTGCTCGGTCGCGGCGATCGCTCCCTCGACCGCCGCCTCGACGTCGGCCACCGTGCCGGCGAAGAGGCAGTAGGCCTTCCCTCCGAGGTCGTCGGAGAGGCGCACTGCCGGCAGTGAGACGCCGGCGGCTTTTGCGCCGGCGTCGGCGGCCAGTATCGCCGTCGCCGCGGTCGCCGTCTCCACCACGCCGACCGAGTCGCCGTCGATGGGGGCGGCGACCCCGGTCGTGGTGACGGCGGCGACCACCGCCGGGTGGACGTCGGGGAGGAACAGCGAGTCGACGACGGCGTCGGTGGCGCCGGCCTCGAGCGCGATCTCCACCGCCGCGGTGTCACCGCCGACCAGGACGAGGTACCGGCCGGGGTGCACCGTGCCGGCGTGGATCGACGCGACCGGCGACGCCTTGGCCATCGCGTCGCCGGCGACGACCCCCGCGACGATCGAGTCGAACTCGAGGAGACCGATCGCCGGGCGACCTGGGCCGGCGGTGTCAGACAATGCGCAGCGCTCCAACGACGGCGACGCGACGGATGCGCGAGAACGTTCGCGGTCGGGTGAGGCCCTCACCGGTCGGGCTGGCGATCGAGAACGACGTGAACCCCTCGCCGCCCTCGCCGAGGCCGGCGTAGTTGGGGCCGTTGGCGACGAGGATCGAGCAGTTCATCGCCCGCGCCATCGACGTGATCGTGTCGACGTTGGTGGAGTGGATCGAGGCGGTGTGCCGGAACCCGTGCTCGGAGCGCACGGCCAGGTCGATCGCGGCGTGGACGTCGCGCACGCGAACCACGGGCATCACCGGCATCATCTGCTCGGTCCAGACGAGGCTGTGCTCTGCGGGAACCTCGGCCAGCAGCAGCCGGACGTCGCCGTCGACCGCGACGCCGATCTCGGCGAGCAGGAGGGAGGCGTCCTTCCCGATCCAGGCGGGGTTGATCGCGCCCGGCTTGTTCGGCGCGCCCATCTCGTTGAAGATCACCCGTTCGAGCCGGCGGAGCTCGTGCTCCTTGAGCCGGTATGCGCCGGCGGCCACCATCGACCGCACGAGCGCGTCGGCGACGGTGTCGACGACGATCGTCGTCTTCTCGTCGACGCAGATGATGTTGTTGTCGAACGACGCGCCGCTGACGATGTCGCGGGCCGCCTGGTCGATGTCCGCGGTCTGGTCGACGACGGCGGGAGGGTTGCCCGGTCCGGCGGTGATCGCCTTCTTCGGCGTCCGCAGCGCTTCGGCGACGACCGCCGGTCCGCCGGTGACGAGCAGCACCCGGACGTCCGGGTGGGCCATGAGCTCTCGTGCGGACTCGAGCGTCGGGGAGGGGATCGCGGTGATCAGGTTGGGCGGTCCGCCGGCGCCGACGATCGCCCGATCGAGGATCTTGACGTTCTCGACCGACACCAGCCGGGCGCCGGGGTGCACGTTGAACGTGAGGGCGTTTCCGGCGGCGACGATGGCGATGGCGTTGTTGATGATCGTCGACGTCGGGTTGGTGGTCGGGGTGATCGACCCGATCACCCCGTAGGGCGCGTACTCGGTGACCATCATGCCGCCGTCGCCGGTGACCGCCTGCGGCTCCAGATCCTCCGGCCCCGGTGTGCGCGTGGTGACCAACAGGTTCTTGCGCACCTTGTCGTCGGCTCGGCCGAAACCGGTCTCCGCGTGGGCCAGGTACGCCAGCCGCTCGCCCTCGCGCAGCATGGCGGCCCGCATCGCCTCGACGATCGTCCGGCGTGACGCGAGCCCATGCTCGCGATAGGCCTCGAACGCTGTGCGCGCGGCGCGGACGGCGGCGTCGATCGACGGGTGGATGCCGTCGCCGAGCAGCGCCTGGTCGGCGCCCAGGTCGTCGATCGCCCGGAGCGCCTTGCCCTCGCTGCCCCCCGCACCCTGTGCGGCGGTGACGCGCCCGCGCACACGGGCGATGATCGACTGGATCTCGTCGTCGTTCAACACCGGCTCGTCACTTCGTGTAGACGGTCTCGCCGTCGACCTGCCAGGTGTCGACGATGGCCATGATCACCGCGTCGCACGGACGGTTCTTGGTGACCGCGGTCTGCCGCGCCGAGCTCCCCGACGCGTACATCACGACCTCGCCGACGCCGGCGCCGACGGCGTCCACGGCGACGACGTAGCCCCCGGTCTCGGCGTTGTCGACGCCGAGTTGGCGCACGACGAGCATGGTGAGGCCGTCCATCAGCGGCTCTTTCTGGCTGGCGACGACGGTTCCGGTCACGCGTCCGAGCAACACGGGCGACTCACCCCCTCGGACGCCCTGCGGCGTTGCGCGTGCTGCGCGGTACGCACGGTTCAGCTCGACTCGGCGGCGGCCTCGTCGCCACGGCCCAACGGGAGCACCGTGTCGATGTTGACATGCGGGCGGGCGATGACGTGGCTGGCGATGACCTCGCCGACCTTCTCGGCGCCCCGCACGCCGGAGTCGACGGCGGCTTTGACGGCGGCGACGTCGCCGCGCACGACGGCGGTGACGTACCCGCCGCCGGTCTTCTCGCACGAGACCAGGTCGACCTTGGCCGCCTTCACCATCGCATCGGCGGCCTCGACCATCGCTGCGTAACTCCTGCATTCGATCATGCCCAGTGCGTCAGCCATCGCTGGCTCCCTTCATCTCATCTGTTGATTGTGATCTCGTGACCGGCGGTGCGACGGTTGGTGTCGGACACCGGCGTCACACCGAGACTTGTCGTGCTATTCGCGTCCGTCGATTCCTTCGAGCGCGGCGACCGCGGCGCGCCAACCGACGTCGATGTCCCGTTCCTCGCCACCGAGGAACACCCTGCCCATCGCGCCGGCGGCCCGGACCTCGAGCACGTTGATGTCGGCGGACTTCTCCGCTTCGTTCGCGGCGAGCGCGGCGTAACCCGCCGGCTCGCACTCGAGGACGTACAGCGTCTCGCCCGGCACGATCATGTGCCCGTGTCGCATCCGGTTGATGAGCTGGGCGTGGTGGTCGTCGACGCGGCGGATGATCTGGCTCGACAGGATCTTCGGCTTCAGACGGTCGGACTCGGTGAGGCCGACGGCGTCGAGGATCGCCGCGCCGGCCGCCCTCGTCTCGGCCTGGTCCGGCGAGTGGATCTCGAGCAGGCCGAAGTACCGCTCGATGATCTGCATGCCCGGCTTCACCGTGGTCGCCTTCAGCGCGATGTCGGTCAGCCGGTTGATCTCGATCCCGGGCGACACCTCGACGTACAGCGAGGCGTCGCCGGCGAGCGGCAGGAACCCCTGCGCCACGGTTCCGAGGAACGCCGCGTACTGGGGCTGCAAACTGTCGAGGAACGCGAAGGTCCGGATCTCAATACTTGTTGCCACCGAGTTCTCCCTTTGGGTTTTCGGCATCTCCACTGACGATCTGGACGCCGGCCGACGCTCCGATGCGGGTCGCGCCGGCGGCGATCATGTCCTCGACGTCGGACTTCGTCCGCACGCCGCCCGAGGCCTTCACTCCCATGTCCGGGCCGACGGTCTCACGCATCAAGGCGACGTCGTAGACGGTCGCCCCCCCACCGCCGAACCCCGTGGACGTCTTCACGAAATCGGCCCTCGCCTTCTTCGCCAAGGACGAGGCGATCACCTTCTCCTCGTCGGTCAGCAGCGAGGTCTCGAGGATCACCTTGACGATCGACCCGGCCTCGTGCGCCGAGTCGACCACCTTCTCGATGTCGGTGAGCACGGCGTCGTGATGGCCCGACTTGAGGGCCCCGATGTTGATCACCATGTCGACCTCGCGCGCGCCCTCGCGGATCGCCCGGCGGGCCTCCATCGCCTTGATCTCGGCCGTGTTCGCTCCGAGCGGGAACCCGATGACCGTGCACACCTTGACCGTCGTGCCGCGCAGGTTGGTCGACGCCCGCTTCACCCAGGCCGGGTTCACGCAGACCGACGCGAACCCGTACCGCGCCGCTTCGGCGCAGAGTTGGTCGATGTCGTCGGCGGTCGTCTCCGGCTTCAGCGCGGTGTGGTCGATGTACTTCGCCAGGTCGACGGGCACCTGGGAGGCGTCGCCGTGGAAGGCGACCCGATCGGCCCCGTTGACCACGACCTGGCGCACCCCCTCGGGTGTGTCGCAGCGGTCGAGTTGGCCGGTGATCGTGCTCAGCACCTCCTTGGTGATGAGGTCGATCAGCAGCTCGCGATCGAGGGGTTGGTCGCTCACGCATCGGTCCTGACGTACTGGTCCTCGATCTCGCGGATGAGGGCCACCCGTCGAAGATGGCGGTCGCCACCCCACGGGGTGGCGAGCCACTCCTGCACGATCTGCCACGCCAGCGCCGGGCCGGTCAGCCCGGCGCCGAGGGTGAGGACGTTGGCGCGATTGTGCTCCCGGCTGTTGCGGGCCGTCGACAGGTCGTAGCACGCCGCCGCACGCACGCCGGGGATCTTGTTGGCGACGATCGCCGAGCCGATGCCGGCGCCGTCGACGACGATGCCGGCCGCGCGCCTCCCGGTGCTCACCCGGCGGGCGACGGCGTGTGCGAACTCGGGGTAATCGCACGGCTCGGCGCTGTCGGTGCCGCAATCCTCGACCGTCCAGCCCGCCTCGGCGAGCTTGGCCGACAGGTCCTGCTTGAGCGCGAAGCCCCCATGGTCGGCGCCGATAGCGATGCCCTCGCCGGCCGCCGCCGGCGGCTCGGCCATCGGCCGCGGTCCGTCGAGGACCCCCGCGAGCACGCGCGCGACGAGTTGACGGACGTCGTCTTCGAACTCGGATCCTTCCGCTGCCATCGTTCCACCTGTCGGGTCAGCGCCGATCATATGTGCTTCGGGCCGCCGGCGATCCACCCGCCCACCGAGGCGGGCGGTTGTGGCCCGGCCGTCGCGCCCGCGGCGCGCGCCGAACCGCTGACACGTGTGCCGTAATCCGCCGGCCGCCGATCCCTATCCTGGCGTGGTGGAGTTCCCGCCCCCGCGTCCCGACGAGGTGCGCGAGCCGCCCGCGCGGGGCCCGTCGCGCGCTCGGTGGGGGGCGATCGCCGGCGGGGCGGTGAGCGGCCTGGTGGCGGTCATCATCGTCGCCGGCGCGTGGTCCGACCCCGACGAGACGCTCGGCGGCGCGGCGCCCTCGTCAGCCGGCGCGACCTCGGCGCCGGTCGCGGTGGGCACGACCGACCCCGCCACGAGGCCCGCTTCGTCGGTCGCCGTCGTCGACCCCTCGACGCCGGAGCGGACGACGACGTCGAGCCTCGCCACCAACCCGACGCTCGAGCCGCTCGGCGGCGGTCCGCCGGCGCCCCCGGCGACCCCGCCGCCGCAGGACGAGGAGAACCCGTCGATCGTCGTCCGCCCGATCCCCGACGCGCCGCCGCCGCCACCCCCTCCCGCCCCGCCGCCGCCGTGGGCGGCGTCGACGTTCGCCACCGGGGCCGGCCATGTCTCCACCGACGTCGGCTGCGTGGCCGACCTGTCCGCGGCGTCGCTCGACGCGTTCCTCGCCAACCGGGTCGGGCCGGTCATCGGCTGGGACTACCAGCACGTCTACCCGCTCGGCGGCAGCCGCTACCTGTGGCTGTTCCAGGACGTGTTCATCGACCACTCCGGCACCGCGTCGAACCTGGGCAATGCGGCGTTCGCGCACAACGCGGCGATGGTCCAGGACGGCAACTGCTTCCGGCTGTTGCACCGGGGCACGACCTCGCGCCCGGCGCCGTTCGAGGAGGGCTCGGGGTCCAAGACGCTGTCCACGTGGTTCTGGCCGATGGGCGGGGAGGTGCACAACGGGCGGCTGTACGTCTTCTGGGCGCAGATGGTGAAGGACTCGTTCGACCCGGCGCCGCCTGACGGGCTCGGCTGGCATCCGAGCGAGACGTGGATCGGGGTGTACGACCCGGCGACGCTGCAGCGGCTCGACTTCCGCCGGGCCCCGAACTCGGGCGCGACGCCGATCTACGGCTACGCGGTCGCCAGCGACGCGACCCACACGTACCTGTTCGGCAACACGTTCGAGCAGAACCTCGCCCGCGAGGGCGGCTACTGGAACGGACCGCACTCCGGGACGCGGATGTACCTCGCCCGCGTGCCGCGGGGCAAGGTGTTCAACGCGCCCGAGTACCGGACCGCCGACGGGTGGAGCGACAACCCGGCGGCGTCGGTGGCGATCCTGCAGCGGTACTGGGCCGAGTTCCCGATGCAGCCGAGGGTGATCGACGGCCAGTGGATCGCGGCCGCGGCGACCGACGGATACTGGGGCGACGAGTACGCGATCGACGTCGCCATCAACCCGTGGGGCCCGTGGACCACCGTCGCGATCGGCCCGCTGATCCCGCGCAACGCCGACCCGAAGATGAACACCTACCACGCCCACCCGATGCCCTGGCGCGACCCCAACGGGAGCATTGTCGTGACCGTGTCGAACAACGCCCGCAACATGTTCCGCGACGCGTGGCCACGCCCCGACCGCTACCGCCCGATGGTGTTCACGTCCGGGTGGGTGGTCCCGCCCCCGCCGACGACGTCCACCACCTCGACCACGTCCACCACCACGACGACCTCCACCACCTCGACCTCCACGACGACGACCACCACCACGACGACCTCGACGACGTCGACGACATCGACGACCTCGACCACCTCGACGACGCTGCCGGCGACGTCGACCACCTCGTCAACGCCGACGACCTCGACGACATCGACGACGTCGACGCCGCCGCCGGCGTCGTCCACCACCTCGACATCGCTCAAACCGGCCTCCACGACGACCACCACCACGACGACCACCGCGCCCTGACGGGCCGGCGTCGCTCGGCGGCTCGTCACCGACCGGCTCGTGACGTCGCCGCTCCGTGGGGCGACCGTGTCTGGACTGCGCCCGCGCAGTCGGCACCTACTCGGCGTTCGCGCCCCGCCCCGGAACGGCGACCGACTGGATGATGACGGCCGGGCTCGGGTGTCGTTCATCTCCGAGTTCGCCGTCTCGGCGCCGTCGGCGCCGTCGGTCCAGCGGCACGCCGGCGCCGTGCTGGAACTCTCGCGCCAATCGTGACGTCGCCGCCCGGATAGAATTCGCTACGGAAGTGGGTCGCGGGCCGGGGAGCCGGAGCATGTCCGACAGTTTTGAACTCACCACCATCTCGCGGGCCACATGGGACGAACTGGCGGGCCGCAGCTTCTACTCCAGCGCGAACTGGCTCGATTTCTGCGCCACCGAGCATCGAGCGGCGGTCGACGCGGTCGTCGTCGCCGGCGACAGCACCCCCGCCGAGGTCGCGGTTCCGCTGTTCGGCGGGGCAGACCGTTCGGGTTCGCCGTACGACTGGAACGCCCAGCTGGCCAGTCGGTCGCTGCCGACGCTCTCGGCAGACGGCCTTCTCGTCGGCCCGCGTGATGGGCTACCAGACGAAGTTGCTGCGGGCCACTCCACGGCCGACGACCGGCGCGATCGCCCGACTGCTCACCGAACTCCGGGCGCGGGCGGCCGGAAAGTCCTGTGTGGCGATGTTCCTCGACACCGAGGACGTCCGACTGTTCCGCTCGGCAGGCGTCCGGGCGCCCGCCGTACTGCTGGAGGGTGACGCCTGGCTGCCGGTCCCCGAGGGCGGGTTCGACGCTTGGCTCGCCGCGCTGAGAACGAAACGACGTAATTCCGTCCGCAGGGAGATAGCCGCCTTCACCTCGGCGGGCCACCGAATCCACCACCTGCCGCTGCGCGAGTGCAGCACGGCGATCGCCCCGCTCGCGGTGCGCACGGAGTCCAAATACGGCTTCGAAGCGACGCCGGCGGAGGACCTGGCGTCGTTTCGCAACCACGAACGATGTCTCGGCGACGCGGCAACGGTCGCGCTGTGCACACTGGACGATGTTCCGGTCGGCTTCTGCCTGTATTACATGTGGCGAGACACGATCTTCCTGCGCTGGTCCGGCTTTGACTACCCCCGCCTGCGCAACGCCTTTGAGTATTTCAACCTATTGTATTATGAACAGCTGCGCTGGGCCGGCGCAGCGGGGGATTCGATGGATACATGCGGGGAAAAGGGCGATCAAGTCCAAAGTGCGGCGGGGCGCCACCATTCGCCCACTCTGGTTGCTCGACCTCACTGCGACCAGCCCGCTCGTCGGCGCAGAACGGGCGGTGCACGATCACAACGCGGCGTACCTCGACGAACTACTGGCGGACAGCACGCTCGCCAGGGGCATCGCCGACCGCGGGCTGTGGAGTGAGCTCGAGACGTCGCGGTGACCGGGCCCGAGGGTCCCGGAGACCGGTCGACGGCGCGCTCACCGGTAGGTGGCGAGCTCGCCCGCACGGCGCACGTCGAGCGTCACGCAGTGGAACCCGCCGCCGAGAGATCTGGAGTGGGTGAGCTGCGCTGGGATCACCCCGACGTTGTGGCGCTCCAGCACCCGGATGACGCATAGGTGAACCCGATCTGGCCGATCGAGCCGTTCGCCTCTGGCGACGCGGGGCCGGCCGGGGGACGCTGCGAAGAGGTGGTGGATCGGGCGCGACGAGGGAGGTCGACGATGCGTCGCTTGGCGGCGGCGGGATGCGTGACCGCCCTGCTGGTCGCGGCGTGTGGCGGCTCGTGGGAGACCGTGACGACGACGGCCGACCCGGCGCCGGCGACGGCCGAACCGACCACGACGCAGGCGATCGAACCGTCATCGCCGGCGCCGGATGACGCCGGCTTGGTGCGCTTCGCGGCGTCGCTCGACGAGCTGCGCGAAGTGCTTGCCATCCCCGGCATGTCGGCGGCCATCGTTCGTGATCGGGAGCTGGTGTGGGCCGACGGCTTCGGACACGCCGACGTCGACAGGGGGATCGTGGCGACCGCCGAGACGCCGTACCACCTGGCGTCGGTGACGAAGCCGATCGCGGCAACCCTGATCATGCGGCTCGTCGAGGCCGGCCTCGTCGACCTGGACGACGCGGTCGCCGACTACGGCGTCGACCTCCCCGCTGACGTTCAGGTGCGCCACCTGCTCACCCACACGTCAGCGGGAACCCCAGGGGAGGTCCACCGCTACGACGGCAATCGCTACGGCGAGCTGAGCAAGGTGATCGAGGCGGTGACGGGGACATCGTTCCGCTCCGCGATGTACGAACAGATCATCGAGCCGGTCGGCATGACCGAGACCGCCGGCAACGTCCCGGGGTGTGACGAGATCCTCGACGGGGATCTCGCGGCCGCCGGCCGCGCGGTCCGGTCGGCGATGGCCGAGCCCTATCAGTTGAATCCCGACTCCGAGGTCGTCGGGTCCGCCTACGCGACGGACTACAGCGCCGCAGCGGGGCTGATCTCCTCGGTCGCGGACCTCGCCAAGTTCGACATCGCGCTGGACGAGGACCGGTTGCTGGCGCCGCAGACCAAGGCCGAGATGCTGGCGCCTGCGATCCCGACCAGCCGGGCCAACCCCGATCAGATGTACGGGCTCGGCTGGTACATCCAGGACTACCGGGGCACGCGCCTCGTCTGGCACTACGGGCACTGGCCGCCCTCGGTCTCGGCCCTCTACCTGAAGGTCCCGGACCACGGTCTCACGTTCGTCGTCCTGGCGAACACGCCGAACCTGTCGATGCCGTTCCCGATGGGAGAAGGCGACGTGCTGGCGTCGACCTTGGCGCTGGCGTTCTATCGGGAGTTCGTCTTCCCTCGGCTCCACGACGCCGCCCTCCCCGACGTGGACTGGGCCGCCGACGAGGCGACGCTGATCAGCCAACTCGCCGACGTCGCCGACCCCGACGCACGCGCGTTCCTCGAACGGGAGCTGTCGGCCTCCCGGATGATGTTCTCCAGCGTCGGTCGGACGGACCTGGTCGTTCGCCTCGCCGCGGTTCACGCGGCCGCCTATCCGGATGGCGACCTCCTGAGCAGCTATTTGGTGTCGGCCGCGGCCACCGCTCCCGAGGCCGAGGTGCCGCTCGACGAGGCGTCACTGCGGCGAGTCGTCGGCCGGTACGTGTTGGACGAGGCCGTCGGATGGCCCGACGAGGAGGGGGCGCCCCCCGGCGTGGCCGAGGTCAGGCTCGAGGCCGGTCGGCTCATCGCATGCGCCGGGGACCAGTCGCCGCTGGTCTTGGTCCCGGTCGGGGACACCCGGTTCAGGGCGGCCCCGATCGGTGGCGAGCCGGTGACGATCGACATGACCCTCGACGGTGATGACGTGCGGCAGATGGCCGTGTCCATCCTCGGTGGCGCCATCGCCCTCGTCTACCACCGGGTCGGCGAGGCGGACTCCTCGATCGGGTTCAGGGCCGTCGAGCCGGAGGATGTCGGTTGGTCGTCGGCCGCGTTGGCCGAGGCGGCTGCGCTCGCCGAGGAGATCGGCTCCGCGGCGGTGCTGGCGGCGCGCGGCCAGGACGTCTTCTTCGACTGGGGCGCCACCGACACCACGTTGCCGGTCCACTCCATACGCAAGCCGCTGCTCGGGGCGGTGTTCGGCATCCACGTCGCCGCCGGAGACATCGACCTCGACGCGACCCTGGAGCAGCTGGGCATCGACGACATCCCACCGGCGCTGACCGCGGCGGAGAAGCAGGCGACCGTGCGGGACCTCTTGATGGCGCGATCCGGCGTGTACCACGCGGCCGCCGGCGAGATCCAGGCGATGAGAGACGAGCGCCCCGAACGCGGGAGCCACCCGCCGGGCACCTTCTACTACTACAACAACTGGGACTTCAACGCGCTGGGCACCATCTTCGAACAGCAGACGGGGATGAGCGTCTGCGAGGCGTTCCGCGTCGAGATCGCCGAGCCGATCGGCATGCAGGACTTCACGGCCCAGGACTGCGCCAACGGTTACGAGCCCGAGTTCTCGGTGCACCCCGTCTACGCGTTCGAGATGACGGCTCGGGACCTGGCGCGATTCGGCCTGCTCTACCTGCGCGAGGGCAGTTGGGGCGACGAGCAGATCGTCCCGCGCTCGTGGATCGACGAGAGCTGGACCCCGTACTCGACGATCGGCGAAGCCGAGGGCGTCTTCGCCGGGTACCTGTGGCGGATCGTCTCGGCCGACGGCGACGTCGGCGCGCCGCTCGGGCACGAGGTGTACTGGCACACCGGCCTCGGCGTCCACATCCTTGCCGTGGTCCCCGGCCTCGACCTGGTCCTCGTCCACCGGATGGACACGACCCGCGACTTCACCGACCCGGGCGACCGGCACTTCGACCTGCTCGCCACGATCATGACCGGGTCGGGCGACTACTCATAGCGCAGCGCTCGACTCGGCGGGAGCCGGCTCGCCCGGCGCAGCGGCAGGTGGAGCACCATCAACGCGAGGAGCAGCGTGACGACGAGTGCCAGCACGATCGGCCACAGCGGGTACCGCAGGACGAACGCGACGTCGAACGAGTCGCTGAGCGACTTGATGATGATCCGGCCGATCGCGTACCCGACGACGATCCCGGTCGACCAGCCGAGGAGGACGAGTGCGACCGCCTCGGCGCGGAACACGCGGCGGATGTCGCGGGAGCGGGCGCCGATGCTCCGGAGGATCCCGATCTCCCGAGTTCGCTCGACGACGTTGGTCGTCATCGACGAGACGAGTCCGACCATGCCCATCAGCACGATCAGCGAGCCGAGGCCGAGGATCAGGGCGATGATCGTGCGGTCCTCGCGGCGGTCCGCCTCGCGCTCGACGTAGCGCAGGTCGGCTTCGAACGCGTAGCCGGTCCGTTCGAGCTCGTCGTGAATCGACGTTGCGACCCGGTCGATGTCGCCGGTGTCGCGCGATGTCGTGGTGACCCAGTACCAGGTCGGTTCGGCGCGGCGCTCGATCGAGAGGATCGTGTCGATCGGGACGAAGAGCGCTTGGCCGTCGCCGACCATCGTCGTGTCGATCCCGACGATCTCGAGATCGATGGGGCCGGCCTGCGTCTCCGCCCGGACGGTGTCGCCGACTTCGATGCCGTGGATGCGGGCGAGCGCCGGTCCGATGACGGCGACACGGGCGGTGCGACCGTTCTCGTCGGCGGTGAACCAGCGGCCGTCACTCAGCTCGAAGCGGTAGACCGGATCGGGCGGGAGGCCCCAGGCGAAGGTGTCGGTGTCGCCGACGAGCGCTTGCGCGTACACGATCGGCTGGACGCGGTCGACCCCGTCGACGTCGGCGACGAGCCCGGCGGCCCGGTAGTCGAGCGGCTTCCCCCGGCCCGATGTGTAGAGCGAGATGTCGCCGCCCTCGGCGGAGCGGCTCTGCTCGCTGATCTCGACGACGGTGATCAACGCGCCGGCGAACCCGAGCATCGTCCCGACAGCGAGGGCGACCTGCAGTTGGATGGCGACGCTCCGGGTCTTCCGGCGCGCGGCAGCCCGCAGGCCGAGCTGGGTGGTGCGCGGCAACCGGTCGGCCCGGGCGAGGAGCCGATCGACCCGGGAGTCGCCGAACGACGTGTCGGCGCCCGATTGGTCGAATCCCTCCCGAACGCTGCCGCGCGTCCCGCGGAGCAGCGCCGGCATCGACGCCAGGAGCGTGACCCCCATCCCGACCGCGAGCGCGAGCCCGATCCCGAACCGGCTGACCGTCCAGCCGGGTGTCACGCCCATCAACCCGCCGAAGTAGTTGAACAGGAGGTTGACCGCGGTCAGCCCGATCGCCGTGCCGAGCACCGTCCCGCTGGAGCCGAGGAACGCGCCGGTCGTCAGATAGCTGCCGACGATCCGCCGCCGTCGTCCCCCGACGGCCTTCATGATGGCGATCTCCCTGCCCTGCTCGCGCACGAGCGTGGTCATCGTCGACGACACGAGCACGATCGCCGAGAACAGCGCCATCCCGGCGAGCACCCAGAACACGACGAGGAAGTTGTCGAAGTCCTCCTCGCCCGGCCACTGACCGTCGGGCCGAACCTCGACGAGCGCGTTGTACTGGACCGAGGGCTTCAGCCCGGCGAGTTGGCCGCGAAGCGAGTCGGTGGTCGCGGTGAGCGCGGCGTCGCCTCGGTCCTCGACACCGAATTCGACCTGGGTGAACACCTCGGGGTAGCCGGCGAGCTCCCAGACGACCTCGACCGGGACGTAGAGGACCGGGATCCACTCCGACGAGTTCTCGCTGAAGTACACCGAACCGCCCTCGCCGGTGATCGAGACCGGCTCGAACCGTGAGCGTGACGAGCGGATGGTGACCGTCTCGCCGACCGCGCCGGCGCCTTGGGAGTTGCGGGCGTTGACCGGGTCGGTCAGCGCCTCGAGGCCAGCCCCGCCGGCCGCCGGTGCGCGACCGCTGTCGACGGCGACGACGTTGACCCGTTGGTCAGCGAAGTCCCTGACACCGACGAGCCAGACGTCTTGGGTCCGGTCACCGACAACCATCTCGGTGACGTAGGTGGCCCGAACGTCGAGGCGCTCGACGTTCGAGGTGTCCCGGAGGGTCGCCAGCTCGTCTTCGTCGAGCCGCACACCGTCCGGGAACAGGATCGCGTCGTGGAGGCGATCCGCCTCGACCCGTTCGTTCATCGTCGCGTCGAAGTCGTACGGGGCGGCGAACAACCACGCGCCGACGACCGCGAACGCGAGGACGACGATCGTCAGCGCGGCCCGCACCGGATGGCGTGTCAGCTGACGCCACGAGAAGCGGGTGAGCGCCGAGGGCTGACGGACAAGGGTCATCGCCCGTCGTCCACCACGATGCCGTCGCGGATGGTGACGGTGCGGCCCGCCCGCGTCGTCAGCGTCGGGTCGTGGGTGACGAAGACGACCGTCGTCCCGGCACGGTTGACGGCGTCGAGCACATCGAGCATCGCCGACGCCGTCTCGGTGTCGAGATTGCCGGTCGGCTCGTCGGCGACGAGCAGGAGCGGGTCGCAGGCGAGGGCTCGTGCGATGGCGACGCGCTGTTGCTCGCCGCCCGACAGCTCACCCGGGAAGTGATCGACACGGTCACCGAGGCCGACCAGGTCGAGCTTCGCGTGAGCGGCGATCGCCCGATCCGCGACACTGCCCCGGTGAGCGAAGTCCATCGGCAGCATCGTGTTCTCGAGCGCGGTCAGGGTGGGGAGCAACTGGAAGAACTGGAACACGATGCCGACGTGTTCGCCCCGCCAGGCGGCCAGTTCGTCTTCGCTCATCTCGTCGAGTCGCCGGCCGCCGACGGTCGCCGAGCCTGTGGACGGTCGATCGATCCCCGTCATGATGTTGAGCAACGTGGACTTGCCACTGCCACTCGGCCCCGTGATGGCCAGCATCTCGCCCTCGTCGACATCGAGGTCGACGCCGCGCAAGGCCCGATACTCGACGCGTCCGGAGCGATAGATCCGCTCTACGTCGCGCAGCGCGATCACGCGCTCGGCGCGGGCGGCAGCGGCGGTCGCCGGCGTGAGGTCCGCGTCGAGCTTCACTGCAATCACCCCTCGGGCGCGATCATCTCGTTGCGCCAACTCCAGTGGGCACCCCGATCACCCGCCGACGCCAGTGCCGAACGTCAACAACCCGTCAGCGGGCGACCAGCTCGCCGAGCTGCGCGAGCGCGTACCACGTGCCCGCGGCCATGACGCCAAGGAGCTGTTCTTCGATGTGCGCGACGTCGTCGAGCGGGTTCTCGCCGACGAGGATCAGGTCCGCACGTTTGCCGACCGCGATCGTGCCGAAGTCGTCGTGACCAGTCATCGCCGCCACTACAGCCGACGCGTTCACCGTGCCGGTCAGGATCGCTTCGTACGGGGTGAGGCCGTGCGCGGTGAGCGTGGCGAGCTCGTCGTGGATCGTGGATCCCGGGACCAGGCCCATGTCGCCCGTGCCGGCGTCGGTGCCGAGCACCAGCGGCACATCGGCATCGTGCAGCGCTTCGAGCAGCGTCAAGATGATCGCGTACCGCACGGCCGAGATGTCCTCGTGGCCGGCGAACTGCACCTGGTGCTTCTCGACACCGGCCCCGAACTCGGCCATGTAGGGCGCGGGCATGTACGCCAGCTCGGGGCGCGCCAGGAAGGTGTCGGGGTGGATCAACTTCTCGACGATCAGTTCCGAGAGGAACACCGTGGTGGCCACCGGGACGTCCGCGCCGCGAAGCGCGTCGACGACCGTGCCGATCCGTTCCGCCATCAGCGCCTCGACGCCCGGCGACTGCAGCTCGGCTTCGGCTCGTTCGAAGATGTACGGCAGCCACCCGTCGATCCCGAGCTGCTCGGCGCTGCGATCGAAGTCGACGAGCTCGAAGATCAACTCCTCGACGTGCGCGATCTCGTCCATGCCGGCGTCGATGACGCCATCGAGACCGACGGCGAATGGCACGTGCCCCACGGCATACCCCCCATGGTCCCGGACCGCTGCCATGGCCGCTTCGAATCCCTCGGGGCTGAGGAATGAGTACAGCTTGATGAAGTCGTACCCCTGCTTCAGCTGGTTCGCGACGACGGCGTCGAGGTCCGGCGCATCCTCGTAGATCGTCGGTCCCGCCGTGAAGATGGTCGGCCCCCGGCGTGTCCCCGCGGCGACCTCGTCCCGCCACGCGAGGACGTTGGGATCCCTGGCATTCAGGTTGCGAACCGTGGTCACACCGTTGGCCAGGAACAGGTCGAGGATCGGCACCGGCCAGACGTCTTCGAGATGGACGTGCATGTCGGCCAGACCCGGCATGAGGTAGGTGCCCCGGCCGTCGACGACCGCGGCCCCATCCGGCACATCTATCCCGCCGACCGGGCCGATCGCGGTGATGCGATCACCCTCGACCAAGACGGTCTGTTCCGGTAGCGCCGCAGCGGAGGTCATGGCAACGACAACGACGTCCACGAAGGCGGTGACCGGCACCGCGGTGGTCCTCGGCGGAACCGGTACTTCGGCCGTCGAAGCTGCAACGGTTGTGTGGGTGGTGGGTGCCGGGCGGACGCTGCTCGTGTCGCCCGGCCGGGAAGATGGCGTTGTCTCAGACGTCGGACCCGAGCTGGTCTGCCCGCAGGACGCGGCGATCAACGCGGCAAGACAACTCGCTGCGATCGCGGTCTTGGCCGAAGGCGACCGGAACACCGCGCAACCTCCCCGAGTCAGCAATCGTCTGCGTCGTTTCAGTCATCGCAGATGCTTCGTCAGCGCGCCAGAGGATCAAGTCCGAATCGCAGACGGCTCCGGCGGGATCCACGACGAGCACGCCGGGCGGTCGCGCCGTAGACCGCGTGTCCCTGTCCTCCCACGATCAAGGGGGAGTCACGCGGTCGCGCCGGGAACAGCGTGGAGTCTCGACGACTGCGGTCATGGCGGCTGAAGTGGGCAAACGCCCAGCAAGTCCCGCAAATTCAGCTTGCGCCCTCGGGAGGATTCGAACCTCCGCACACGGCTCCGGAGGCCAGTTCTCGCTGAGTGGCACTCGGCCGCGACGGCCGTTGCTCCCTTCGACGAGTTCGCAATCAGAGATGCAGCGTCGGAACGGGGAGGTTGGGTGTGGCGGCGAGCCTCATGTCGGTGGTGATCAGTGGGCATGCGAGGGCCTCGGCGAGTGCGACGTAGCAGGCGTCCGCAAAGGCGATGTTGGCGCGCAGTTGCCAGGCGCGCTCACTCAGCCCTCTCACCGACACGCGTTTGAATCGGGTCCGGGCGAGTTCCGCGCGGGCGGTCGAGGTCGACTCGTTGTCGAGAGTCGACCGGAGCGACTACCGTCGCAGCACCGAATTCACTTCGACGTCGAAGATGCCGTCGGGTACCCAGAAGATCGCGCGCTTCGGTACAACTGTCGCAAGCTGGGTCCCAATGATCGTGTCGGCGAGGATCTCGACTCCGGCCGACGCGTCGAGCACTATGTCGGCCACAGGTCTCCATCACGCTCACACGCCTCGAGTGCTTCGGCCGCGGATTCGCCGACGTCGCTCCCTGGAGTGGCCATCACCCGTTCGAGCCACCCCTCGGTGCGCGCGGCGATCTCCTCGTCGGTCATGCCATCGTCCACGAGATCGACGATCGCCGGAGGCGTAGCGCTTGACGCGTCGCTCATCTGTCTCAGGTTACTGCGACGGGCCGAAGCTCGGACGAGGATCCACGCTGTCCAGCGCTCCAGCTTGCGCCCTCGGGAGTATTCGAACCTCCGCACACGGCTCCGGAGGCCGATGCTCGAACTGATTGTTTGCCCAGCTAGTGGTGCTTGCTGTGGGGGGGCTGTAACGTTCCTCCCGTGCTCCTCCCGCGAGTTTCGCCCTCCCGACGTGGTGACCTGCGATGAGCCGGCGCCGTCAGGACGTGCGCGTTTGGAACGTCCAAGACCGTAGGGGGAGTGGACGCAACGTTCAACCATGGGTGGTCCGCTGGGTGCTCGACGGGAAGCTGTTCAGCCGGTCGTTTCGGTCGCGTGCGCTCGCCGACCGCTACCGGGCGTCGGTGCTGCTCGCCCACGACGAC